>NZ_JBVVPB010000033.1:0-61518 GCF_055807435.1 Bradyrhizobium sp. Ken51
GACCTCGGCAGAGGCGACCAGGACCGCCTCGTTTTCTTCGCCTTCGATCTCCTGTGGCTGGACGGCGTAGACCTCCGGAAATATGCGCAGCTTGCTCGGAAAGAGCTGCTGAAGCAGCTCATAGACGAGAACGGGCTGGAAGCACCGATCTTCTACAGCGAGCACCATGAAGGTGACGGTCAGGCGTTGTTCGAGGCGGCGAGCAAGCTCAACTACGAGGGCATCGTCTCCAAGCGAGTGGATGCCCCTTACCGGTCGGACCGGGTTGAGGCCTGGCAGAAGATCAAGACGGTGCAGCGCGAAAAATTCCCTGTCGTCGGTTTCGTCAAGGACCCGTCCGGCGTTGCGGCCCTCTACCTCGGCAAGCAGGAAGGGAAGGAGCTGCGCTATATGGGGAAGGTCGGCACGGGCTGGAGCCGGACGAAGTCGGCGGAGATCCGCAAGGCTCTCGATACCGTCGTCAGCCCGAAGCAGAAGCTCACCAAACCCGTCAAGAAACCGAAGGCGACATGGGTCGAGCCGAAGTTCTACGCCGACATCGAATACCGGGACATCACCTCCGAGGGCCTGCTACGGGCCAGCTCATTCAAGGGGCTCAGCAAAGGAACGCGGCGTTCCTGACGGCGTTTTCTCCACCAGTGAGTGGAGTACCGGCATGCCGGATCGCGTAACCCAAGCGGTAAAAGAAGCCCAGGCCATCCTGGCTCGCTATGTCGAGCCCGGGCCGAGGGACGCCGAAAACACGATCAATGACCTGCTGGCCGATCTCGATGATGAGCGGCTCGTCCAGGCGATGGAGGAGGAAGATGAGCGACAGTCTCACCAAACGGGACCAGCGCGACCGTAGCAAGATCAACATGCATGAAGACTTCGAGGTCAAGTATTGGACTAAGGCGCTTGGTGTCTCGAAGGACGAGCTGCAGAAGGCCGTCGACAAAGTAGGCAATTCGGCCGCCGCCGTTCGCAAACAATTGGCGGTGTAACCGAGGCGCGCGGTATGCTTGCGATCTTTGGAGCAAGGCCCGCGCGCTTTTCCATGCCATGATCAATCCCAACTGTCCCATCTGCTTCGGCATCGGCTTTGTCTGCGAGAACCACCCGGACCGGGCCTGGAGCGAAGAGCTTGGCTGTCAATGTGGTGCCGGTGATCCGTGCGCCTGCAATAGGTCGCCGGACATCGACGCAGGAATCGAAGAGCCGGATGCCAGCCACATCATTCCCGACACGGGCGCGAAGAAGCGTCGCCACTAATCCTGTCACCGCCACGGCTTTGAAGCTCGCCGCTTCAGCGCCTTCAGCATCGCCGGCTTGTCTCGGACGAATTGCGCGACCTGCTCTTGTTCGCTGTCAGTGAGCAGATACGTCATTTTTTGGCTAAGCATGTTCTGCTCGCCAAAACTGGAGCCAGGCGGTGGGTTGCTGATCGTCCAGGCGATCAGCGCGAGCTGGCGTTTAGTCGGCTTGCTGGGTGCTGCGCTGGTCATGGCTGCTTCAGCCGCTTTTGGAAAGCCTCAAACAGATCGTCCAGGCAGCAATGCTCGCCGTCCGGAAAACGGAACCCGCCGGTGGGATAGCCGATGGCGTAGAGACCGTCCGGTTCGCAGTCGTCGCCGCCGTAATCGTAGATCGGAATGATCCGGCCATGATCGGGGTGGCCTTCGACGCCCCACGCCACTACTGGATGGAAGTCGATGCTGCAGACGCCATCATCGAAATCGAACTGCGGTATCGCCACGGTGCAGTCGTCGTCATCGTCATCATCTTCGTCGGTCATGGTGTCACTTCAATCCCCTCAGCATCGCCATCGATGATGATGGCCGAGATGGCACCCACTTCAGTTCCTCTAACCTCTCTTGATCAGGAGCCTCACAAAGCTCGCCTCACTTCAGGCGACGCCCCGCTTATCGAAGTCGGCCACGAGCTTCGCTTCGAATCCGTTGAGGTTATCGGGCGCAGCGACGATGTCGCAGTCGAAATTCCACATCTCGACATAGTCGCCGACGTTGCCCGGATGATCCGGATTATGGGTCGGCATCGTCAGCACCAGCCACGTCAGCATCATCATCTGAGGCCCCGGGTCTACTCCCGGAATGAAGCGGCCTTTTGTGACGACTGTGTGCAGCATCGAATGCGCCAGCGCCTGTTTCGTGACATTGCCCTTCGCCGCCAGCCGAGCAATTTCCTGGTCCATCCGTGCGACGGTGTCGGCATCGCCCTCCCAATGGAAGATCTTTTTGCCGTTAATCGAAACATTGAGCATGCGGAAGCCTCCTCGCTGCACAAGCGGCGACCCGGTCGCCCTGTCAGAAGAGACCGGATCGCCTAGACGTCATGCGGGGCTTTGGGGCCTACGACGCGACGTGTTCAAGGATGCCTAGGGGCTCTGACAGGGCCTGCGCCGATTCAATGCCTGCCGCAGGTTGGAGTAAAGAACTCCAAGGTAGCGCGGAAAATCAGCTTCGAGAGACGGTTGATCTGGCCTTGCAACGATTGATATTTTTGGCCTGATTAAATTTTCAAAGCTCGCCCAATACCAACCGTGGGACGCGTCGATTTGCAACGAGGCCGCGTGATGTGCGCCGTTCCTAAAATCGGGCTGGCGACTCCGTAGTTTCTTCGGGCGGGGTTGCCTCCACGATCTGGTTGTGCGGATTGCAACTGCGGGAATAAGGCGTATGATTCGAAAGTGATTTGCGAACCATCGGGGGGCAGCATGGCAGCGCCACACCTCGTTTTCATTGTCGCATTCATTGGGCTCGGCGTTCTTTCAGCTTCCTCGCGTATTTGCTGGTATTGGGCTAACCTTTGGTCCGCAGCCAAGCGGCGCGATCTGCCAACAGCTTGAAGTGGTCGCAATGCATGGTTCGCGGGGGAGTCGCCATAGACCGCCGTGTGCTCTCGCGGCTGCAACTTCATCTCATGAACCCGGCAGTTGCAGGCGCAAGAACTGCCACAACGGCCTCGATCCCAACTCGCGCGTCCTCTCGCGGTTAAAACGGGTACTCTTCTACCTCAACATCCAACTCGATAGGGAAATCGAACGTGCCTTCATTAGTTACAATGCGAACTGTGGCTCGTCCTGCAATCTTGTAGCTGTCTTTAAAAACAACCTCTTTTTCACTTTCGAAAGTTGTCTCTAATGTTCTTTCGCCTGTGATTTTAATTTGGGCCCACGACTTGGCCTGCAGCCGTCGGACCGGTGTCCGAACAAAATAGCTGCTCCAATCTTTAGCGACTGCGCTCGGGCGCGCGGCACATTCTTGGCCGTCTTGGGTGAATGTCCATCCTCTTCCCGCTTCGAAGTAGATGGCCTCGATCTCGGGAGAGGCGACTGTCGTGTCATTGTTTAAGTCGAATACCAGATCAACCTTGGCACTGGCCCGCCAACTGCTTTTCTCTAGCAGGCCCCATATCCGGTTCAATCGCACCGTTAGCACCGATTGCCGATTGGTGAACTCGGACTTGAGCCATTCGAGATCCTTTTCAAGCGCTTGCCTCAGGTTTTGTATTGAGTCGCCGTAAATCAGGTGACGATGATGCTTGAGATCGAACGGAATGTCGTCGGCTCTGGAAGTAAGAAGTAGGCAGAGTTTGCTCTTGGCGTGAGCGTATCCGGTTTCGTAAAATACGTTGGGGTTACGCCCGGTCAGGTCGGCAATGATAAGATCCGCAGCATCAATCTGGTTGTAGATGCGCTCTAGGATATTCTCTTTGTGAAATATCTGCTCATCAACCCGCTCGGCTCGGATACCTAGCTTCTCAGCCGTCTCTTTAATCCCGAGTTTGTAGACATCATCGAAAGCAGCGTCGAAGGGCATTAAGACGAATGCAAACATGGGTGCTCACCTGCGAATCGCGAGCGTAAACGGTGACACAATGCAGGGTAGCAGCGACAGGATTACGAGGCTTGTCCCGGTTATTCACAGGCTATTTGGACGGTCACTGCATCGTCAGCCGGTTCGTCCGCGAGAGGCCGCTGCGAACCCCTTCGATACCTGCGTTTCCGAATCGCGTCACCGAGCACGCGCCCCGCGCGTCGAGCACCACGAGGTGAAACGGGCGCTCGAAATTATTCGCAGCCCCCAACGAAGTCGGAGATCAGCTAGCCGAAGCGCTGCTGGGCGCGCTCATTCATGCGGGCCAGCTTAGCACACAGAGGACGCTCTGATCGGCGAGCGCACAGCGCGGTGGTCGATGGCAACCAAGGCATCCGCTCAAAGCCGCAAAAGACGTCAAAGGCCGCGCGGCTGATCTCGGGATCATCCGATAAGGCGGTGCGAGCCTGCGTGGTGCCTTAGCGAGTAAGTGGGACTATGATGAAGGGATTGACGCATTGCGATCCGCTGGCCCGAACATTAACCGGCGCACGGGCATTTCAGCGGTGAGGCGCTGCAGCAAGCTATGAGTGTCAATGCCGATGAGCTTGATCCCACTAAGCATCGTCTGCAGATACATGATCCAGACGGCGACAGCTTTTTCGGTTTCCGCGATCACATGGTTTGTGCCAATTAGTGCGGGCTGTGCGGACGTTCTCGCAATGTAAATGAACTTGCCTGGAACAACGAGGTAGTCGATTGCCACATCGAGCTTCAACATGTCCAAAAGCGTGTCCAGCGCAATCTTGTTGTCAAACGCGAAGACACCGAACAACGGGACGTTATAGGACTCTCCGATTTTCATGCCCGGGCCCGCCTCGACTCGGACGTAGGGCAGCAATTGCGCTGCATTCGAAATTTTTACGCTCCGCTTCATGGAACGGTATTTCTCAATTTTTCGAATGCAGTCCTTTAGCTCGGTAATGGTCAGAGTCGACTTGCATTCAATCGCTCCGAAACACGATTCGAAGGGTGCTAAAATCTTGCCCGACCCATCGCTGAAGATCGGCGAGAAGACGGAGTCGTAGATGATGAGATCGACCTCGCCGGAGTTAGCTCCCGCAGAGTCGAACATTTCGCCTTTGGAAAAACCAAAATTAGAGGGCATAACTTTGCGCAGATATTCGCTGACCGCGCTTTCTCGCGAGTCGCCCGCATTTCCGCGATGCTCAAATACAGTGTCGTACTGCGCGACCAAAGAGCCGCTGAACTTCATCAAGGCCTCGGCAAACTTGTCCATTATTACCTAGCTCTTGCGCTGATCGTTGTTTCGGCACGGGACGCTTCGCGGCGGAGGACGCTCATCAGTTCACCGGGCGCGCAGATTTCAAATGGATGCTTGGTCTCGGCATCCAGCAGGCCCCTATCGGTCGCAGCGAAGGCAAGCACGGCGAACGATTGACGAAAGGTGGCGAGAAACATTGCCATGCGGTCACCCTCCGCGAGCCGCCACTGATATTCGAACTGATTCGAGACCTCGAACTTTCCTTGGCGCAACGTGGTCGGTGGCAACAGGTGCTCAAAAACGCTCTGGGGAAATGTGCCATCAAGGCGGTCAACATTTGAAAACCACCTCCCAACAACGCCACCAGAGGTCGGCAAAACTTTCTTTGTGAGTTCGTAGTAGAGGGAAAATCCGATCTTAAACGCGAAGGTCTGCATGTGAGACGAGACCAGCGGCCCATCGGTGCGAAGCAACCCGCCATTTTCCTTACGCCACCCTGCAGCCGATTGCTGCTCGGGAGGGATGTACATTTCCTGGAGAAGGCCGGGAATGTTGTTGTTGATTGCTGAAAAGATGTTCTTCACCTCCGCGCGGCCCGCCTCCGTTTCTGAATCCGGCATGGATCGGCCGACCATAGCCGCGACCAGATCAGCATGCTTGGTGCCGCCGTTGCACCGTTCGCAACTTCCAAATTCAAGACCCTTTGGACGTCGGCGCTGCGTGAACATGATAATCGGCGGAACATGATCGACAGTCCTCGCAGGAATGTTGCCGCCGCAGTAGATGCACCACGGGCAGGCGTCCAGAACGGTGGCATGCGCGCGGCGCTTTTGTTTGCTCTCGCCCATTGCGATCAGCCCGGCGTCCGCCGCTTCCAATCATCTATCAGGGTGATCGTGCGGGTGGCTTGCTCACCGGGCAATGTTTGACACTCCAAGTAGAGAGACACTAGCGCCCCGCCAAATGCGCTCACCCGGCTCGTATGGGCCATCAGGTTGTCACCGCGAGTCGAGAAGGCTGTCCGTGCTGCTGCCATTATACCTTTTGACATCGCGGCCTTAGCGCTATTTTCCAATGAGGCAGGTATTTCGGACATCATTGCTTCGAAAGCTGATGTAACTAGCTGCTGGTCCAGCGCGTTCATTCGGTCCCAGCGCTGCAATGTATCTTCGACTTCCTTTTTTGCTTCGATTGCTCGCGCTTCAGCCCATCGCTTCTTAATTCCTTCAAACATAACCTGCTCCCCCGTCGATCACCGAATAAGCGGATAGGCCCTAGCCCGAAGGAGCGCGAGCGTCAGCAAATGCGATTACCGTCTTGGTCATCGCGGCAAACAGGCCTTTAGCGACTCGCATCGAGTACACACACCCGCACTTTGGGATGGCGCAAAAACTATGCCTGAAGGATCGATTGACTGACGTGAATTGATCACGCGCATGTCCTTCTGCACCGTCAACAGCCCAACCGGCGTACCGTCGGCATTCAATTCGACGAATACGTGAGCCCCCATGCGGTCGCCGAAAGCAAAAGCCTTGTTTCCAATGCCGGGCGAGATGCCGATCCGCGCGTATTGACCGTCGTTCTGATTCGTATCGGGGGGAGACGTGATGAAAATGCTGTCGCTGAAGCCTTCGATTTTGCACCTCAGCACGTCAGCCGAGGCGTCCGTCGCCAGAACGGCTATCGCGGCCAACGCAAGCAGGATCTTGGACATCAGATTCGTCATCCGTTGATTGTAGCCCGACCGCTACACCCGCCGCCAGACTTCACCGCATCCACAGGGCTCGATAGGACTTCATATAAATTTATCAGCCAGAACGCCTCGAAAATCGCGACACGAATGTAGACACACCCACATCAATGCATTGATATATCTGTACTTTCCGAGCAAATACTCTCCCTGCGCAGTGGGTTGACGGCTTATGCCGCGCTCTCCCCGGCGACGAGTTCCTTTTTGTCGCCGTCGCCTTGCGAATTGACGATGCATTGAGACCCGGTAGAGCCCCGATGCATCTCCGCAAGGCTTGACCGTAGCAACGACGGCCAGGACCACACGATTTTGCCGTACGCAGCGATCCGGCTTCGCCCAAAGGCTTCGCCGGACACGTCCTGCTTCGCCCAAAGGGCTTCGCAGGGCGTTGGCGCCGTTCGTCCGCACCCTAGGCAAGACCTCACGAGGTTCATCTCGCCCTGGTCCCGCCTTCGTGCCCGACGCTGCCGCGTCCACCGCTCCCCGATCCACGTTTCGTTACGACGGACGATCGCCCCTCTCCCTGGACCGGGATGACGGATTGATACTGCGATTCCGAATTTCGGTAAAGTGGAATATTTTTATGGGAGGGGATTGACGGGGTTTTGCGGGAGGCGGGTGTTTTGCCCGACGGGTCGCCCTTGGCCACGCGTGCTGCTTTCGACATACTCGGCGAATCCAAGAGGCAATCCTGCGACAGGGGGTCTCAGCGTCACTGCGAGCAACTAATATTCGGCAATCTGGAATAGTCGAATGGCGTGGGAAAAGATCGTCAAGCGAATTGGGATGGGTTGTTGCCCAGAATGTCAAAGCCCTGGCTTTGACTATCAAGAAGGCGCAAATCCTCACGACGATGAAAGAGCCGCGGTCCGATGTCCGAACTGCGGATGGAAAGGGATGCTTGGCCAAATGCGCATCATCCCGGAGCCGGGCACAAATTAGAGCATTCCCACAAATGAGTGGCGTGAAACGAACGTCATCGATCGTCCTGCTCGCGCGATTGGTGGGCTTCACGCTTTGTGGAGCCGTTCTCGGATTCGCGGCTATGCTGATCGGAACCTCGGTTCTGAGTCGCGTAAAGGGAGGCATTCATGGCGATTGGACGCTCGTTGTGCTCATTGGAATCCTCGTTTGCTTTGCTCTAGGTGGAGTTGCAGGGGCCAAAGGAGCCACCCGCCTCGTCAAGTCCCGGCGCAGCTAAGGAATTGTTCGGTGGCCAAGCATGCATGATCGCAAACTCGTAGGATGGGTAGAGCGAAGCGAAACCCATCGAAGCATCGTGCGGTGGCGAAACATGATGGGTTTCGCAAGTGCTCTACCCATCCTTACGCATTATCACTTGATCACTTCTCGTCACCCATCTGATACCCCGCAAAGCGATCGTCGCTGCGGCGCAGCCGTCGGCAAAGCTCGCGATTGATGTTCTGCAGGACGATCACGTAGGCGTGGATATCGGCCTTGTAGCAGGCGTAGAGCTTCTGGGCCGTCAGCTCGTAAAGCACGGTCGGACTCTCCGCGACCACCGTGGCGGATCGATTCTGCATTTCGATCAGCGTCATTTCACCGAAGAAATCGCCGGGCTCCAGAACGGAAATCGGGATGACGCTTCCCGAATTCGCCCGTTTGCTCACCGCCAGCCGGCCGGACTTGACGATGAACAGCGAGCGTCCGGGATCGCCCTCCGTCACGACGGTTGCTCCGGTATCAAATCGGCACTCGACCAACATCGACATCAGGAGGTCGAGACTTTGATCCGGGATACCGCCGAAGAACGGTGTGGCGAGCAGGAATGCTTTCAGGTCGGGGACACTGACGGCCATCTCGTGATGGATAAGCCTCGGCGCCATCAGCGGCAAGCAGAGGAGACATCGGCGCTGACGATGCTCAACGTGTTGGAACAAGGCGGTCAGTGAAAATTTCGTAGCTCGTAGGGTGGGCAAAGCGAAGCGTGCCCACCAACCACTATTGATAGATAGATGGTGGGCACGGCGCTACGCGCCTTTGCCCACCCTACGCTTACTGCCGCGCAACACTCTCGCCGCGCAACGTTCGCCTTCTCCAGAGATCAACCATGACCTTGACGGTCGCCGCGAGCACGGCTGCGCACAGCGCCCCCTTCGACACCGTCTCCATTGTCCCCTCGATCAGCAGGCAATGGGCGACGCTGCCTGCGACGATGACGATCGCGAGCGGAATATGGACGATGCGCCAGGTGCGCAGCCGCAGGCCCAATCGCCGGCGGAGTGGCGCCAGAAGCGCGACGATGAAGATGGCCCACATGGCGTTCACGCCGAAGGGGGAGAACGGCGTCGGTGAGGTATAGGTCAGAGCGTCGATCATATCGGGCGGACTGGTGATCCAGAGGCCGGCGACATGGATCACCATCGCCAGAGCGAGCGCGCCGCCGATCCACTGATGGGCGCGCCGGCCGCGATAGGCCGACAGGCCCGGCAGATATCCGCCGATCAGCAGGGGCTGAACGAGCACGAGACCGAGCGCAATGATCCCGGCGAAGCCGGCGAGGATGTAGACCGGGCCGCGCCATGCGAGCTGTTCGCTTCCCGCAGCGAGCGCGATCGGCACGCCGATGGCCAAGGCAAGGGCGACCCAGATCAGGGGCGCCCGGGCCGATCTCCGCCCCTGCATCTCCAATGCGATCAGGCCGCCTGCAGGACGAAGTGCGCCTCGAGGCTGGTTTCCTTTGCGCTCCGCATCACCGGCCGCAGAAAGACTGTTTTGAACTCGCCGCTGTCATAGGCGAGGTGGCCATGCGGCTGACCGAAGATGGGAATGATCTGCGGCATCTCGAGCCGGAACTTGCCGTCCTTGTCGGTCAGCGTGGCCCCATGACTCTGCGGCTCGTGCTCTTGGCCTTCGGTGGTGTGCGCCCAGATCTGGATGCGCTGCCCAGCCAGTGGAGCCCCGTCGCCGGCGCGGCGGACGGTGCCACTCATCCAGAAGCCGCCCTTGCCGATCCGCTCCACGATCGCCGCGCCCTTGCGGTAATTGTTCGCCCCGCCCGACATCGTTTCGGTCGGTGCAAGGCCGTCCGCGCGGGCCGGCAACAGCAGGCCGGGAACACCGGTTGCCAAGACCCCGGTTGCTACGATCGAGCCGCCCGCGGCGAGGAGGCTCCGGCGATTAAGTACGACCGCGGTCATGTCGGTTCCTCCTGGCGAGCGTCGATTGGGTTAGTGAGTGTACAACAACAGGCGCCAGACGCCCAGTTGGGCCGAGGGGCGCAACGGGTCGCAATGACGGTGTTGTGAACGGGGTGCAGGCCGCCCGCATATGCATCAATGATCGTCGTCTTCCTTGACCAGCGTCAACAAGCGAAGCGTCAAGAACGTGAATACGGCGACCGTCACCGCGACATCGTAAGCGCCGAGCCCGACGGAGACGCCGATGGCGCCGGTCGCCCAGAGGCTCGCGGCCGTCGCGGTGCCCTGCACCGAATTTCCCTGCTTGAGAATAGCGCCACCGCCGATGAAGCCGATGCCGGTGATGAGGCCCTCGATCACCTTTGCCATCCCGTCAGGCGAATGCACGAGCAGGCTTTCGCTGGCCTGCACGAAGCCGCAGCTTGCCATTGCGACCAGCGGAAAGGTGCGCAAGCCCGCGCTTCGCGCCCGCTTCTCGCGATCCCAGCCAATGGGAACGGCGAGCGCGAAGGCCGCAGCCAGCGCAACGACATGAACGCCGATGTTGAATCTGTCCAAAGAAAGCCCCCGAAATGAAAATCGTCGCCATTGACCAAACCGGCCGGCAACGCCGCAATGCGGCCCGCGGTTTCAGTGCAGGCGGATTTGCCGCATGCATCAGCAGCGAGGACTTCGCCTCCGCGTAAGGAGGCGGCGCAGCACAATGATCGCTTCGGCTGGTATTCCTGCGGCCGGCTCCTACATGTCGAGTCCACGTTCCCATCGCACGCGCCGTCCGGACCCGCCCATGATCCCTTTCTCCGTACTCGACCTCGCTCCCATCCGTCAGGGCGGAGACGCATCACAGGCATTTCGCAATTCGCTCGATCTCGCCCAGCATGCGGAAGCCTGGGGCTACAAGCGCTTCTGGCTGGCCGAGCATCACAACATGACGGGCATCGCGAGCGCGGCGACGTCGGTGGTGATCGGGCATGTCGCGGGCGGGACAAAAACGATCCGGGTCGGGTCCGGCGGGATCATGCTGCCGAACCATTCGCCGTTGGTCATCGCCGAGCAGTTCGGCACGCTGGCCTCGCTCTATCCCGGGCGGATCGATCTCGGGCTCGGCCGCGCGCCAGGCACCGACCAGTTCACCGCGCGCGCGCTGCGGCGCGATCTCGCCACCAGTTCCGAGAATTTTCCGCAGGACGTGCTGGAGCTGCAGGCGCTGCTCGGCGACGTGCAGCCGAACCAGGCCATCCGCGCCGTGCCGGGCATGGGGACGAAGGTGCCGCTGTGGATCCTGGGATCCAGCACCTTTGGCGCGCAGCTCGCAGGCATGCTCGGCCTGCCGTTCGCGTTCGCCTCGCATTTCGCGCCGCAGATGATGATGCCGGCGCTGCGGGAGTATCGCGCGCGGTTCGAGCCCTCGGCGCAGCTCGACAAGCCCTACGCGATGGTCGGAGTCAACGTGTTCGCCGCCGACAGCGACGCGGACGCGCAGCGCATGTTCTCATCGCTGCAGCAGCAGTTCATCAATCTGCGCCGCGGCACGCCCGGCCCGCTGCCGCCGCCGGTCGACGACATGGACGCGCTGTGGTCGCCGGCTGAGAAGGCGATGGTGGGCCAGTCGCTGTCCTGCTCGGCGGTCGGCTCGCCTGCCGTGGTCGAGCAGAAGCTGAAGGCGCTGATCGCGGAGACCGGCGCGGACGAATTGATGACCACGGGCCAGATCTACGACCACGCCGCGCGCCTGCGCTCGTTCGAGATTGCGGCTGGGGTGCGCGACAGGCTGGCTTCACAGCCGGCCGCGTGAGCGCAGTGGGTGCAGTTCACGAGGTCGTCATGCCCGGGCTTGTCCCGGGCATCCACGTTCTTAGTGCCGCGTGGCGACGCGTGGATGGCCGGGACTAGCCCGGCCATGACGTTGTGGAAGCCTTGGTGCCCGCTCTCCCCTCAATCCGGAAAGCCGAACAGCTTTGCCGGATTGTGCACCAAGATCTTCTCCAGCTCCGTCTGATCAGGCGCGTAGCGGTACATCAGCTCCAGCAGATCGGCGTCGTTGGGCGGCTGCTTGACCGAGACCGGATGCGGCCAGTCGCTGGCCCAAACGCAGCGGTCGACCGCCGCCTCGATATAGGCGCGCGCGATCGGGATGACGTCATCGTAGGGTGGGCCGAGCTTCGAGGTCTTCTCGCCGAGCGACAGCATCACCCAGAAATTGCCCTTGGCGAGCAGCTCGAGCATCTTGCGCAAATTCGGATCGTTGCTGCCGGCTTCCGGATCGGGCCGCGCCATGTGGTCGATCAGCACGGGCACGTCGAGATTCTCGTATTTGGCGACGCTGGAGACGATGCCGTCCTTCTCGGGCTGGATCTTGACGTACCAGCCGAGCTCGCGGATGCGCGCAATGGCGCGGGCGAAATCGGCATCCGACAGCACGGCGCCGAGCTCCTGGCGGAAGCTGAAGCGCGCGCCGCGAACACCTGCGTCATGCAGCTTTGCGAGATAAGCGTCGTTCGCCTCGGCGAACACCAGGGCGTTGGCGCAGCCGCGATAGTTCGGGCCCATCGCGGCGAGACCGTCGAGAACGACGGCATGATCGGCGCCATAGGTGGTGGTCTGCACGATGATGCCGCGCTCGATGCCGAGCGTCTTGTGCACGCGCAGCGCCGCTTCCCAGGTCGCGGTCGGCATCCGATAGGCCGCACCCGGACGTTCCGGATATTTGTCCACGGGACCCAGGACGTGAAACTGGCTGTCGACGGTTTTGGGCGGCGGCGCCTTGACCGGGCGGCGCGGATTCGGGTCGAACGGCAGATAGGTCGGCATGCGCAAAACTCCCTCAGTCGATCATGGCGGTGAAGTCGCACTGCACCAGCGCGTCGCCGTCCATGTTGTCCATCGGCAGCGCGTGGCGCGCCGGGCGCGAATGCTCGTCCGGAAACATCTTCAGCCACTCGACATTCACGGGCCCGCGTTGCGTACGGTCCTTCAGCCACACCGTCATCTTAATGATGTCGTCCGTGGTGCCGCCGGCGGCCTCGACCGTCGCCTTCATATGCGCGAACATGTTGGCGCATTGCGCGTCCAGGCTCTCGGGCATTGTGCCGGCCGCATCGCGGCCGAGGATGACGCCCGACATCACGAGGTTGCCGATGCGGCAGGCGTTCGGAATCGGGTTGGCGTGCTTGAAGCCGCCGATATGGATGCTCTTGCGCCGCGTTTGACCAATCATTGTGCGATCCCTCTTGCTTATTGGTTCAGACGAACTGGCACGACACCGAGCCGAACGCGCCATAGTCGGCATGAAAAGTGTCGCCGCGGCGGATGTCGACCGGCCGCGTGAACGATCCCGCCAGCACCACCTCGCCGGCGGCGAGATGCTCGTCATGCGGCGCGAGGCGGTTGGCGAGCCAAGCGATGCCGTTGGCGGGATGATTGAGCACACCGGCGGCAAGCCCGGTTTCCTCGACCTCGCCGTTGCGGAACAGCAGCGCGCCGATCCAGCGCATGTCCGCATCCATCGAACGGAACGGCCGGCCGCCGAGCACCAGCGCGGCGTTCGCCGCGTTGTCCGAGATCGTGTCCATGACCTTTCGCGCCTTGCCAGTTTCGGGATCGACGCGGTGCATGCGCGTCTCCAGAATCTCCAGCGCCGGGGTCACGTAGTCGGTGGCGTTGAGCACGTCGAAGATGGTGCAATCGGGCCCGCGCAGCGGCGCCTTCAACACGAAGGCGAGTTCGACTTCGATTCGCGGTGCGTGAAAGCGGTCGAACGGGATAGGCGTGGCATCGGCATAGAACATGTCGGCGAACAGCACGCCGTAGTCGGGCTCGGAAATGCCGACCGCGTTCTGCATCGCCTTCGAGGTCAGGCCGATCTTGTGGCCCTTGATGACCCGGCCGCGACCGAGCTGAAGTTTTGTCCAGGCGCGCTGAACGGCATAGGCATCCTCGATGCTGAAATCGGGACAATCTTTCGTGAACATCGTGATCAGCGTCTTGGTGCGCTCGGCTTCGTCGAGCCGCGCGGCAAGGCGTTCGATGGTGGCGGCATCCAGCATGGCTCAGCTCTCCGCCGCGACGGTGTTGCGCAGCACGCCGATGCGGCTGGATTCGACCTCGACGACATCGCCGACTTTCAGCCAGCGCGGCGGGTCGAAGCGGGCGCCTGCCCCGGTCGGCGTGCCCGTCACGATCATGTCGCCGGGCTTGAGGGTTGCGAAGGTCGAGAGATAGGAGATCAGAAAATCGAACGGGAACATCAGCCGCTCGGTGGTGTCCTGCTGCCGCACCTCGCCGTTCACGCGCGTGACGATGTCATGAGGCCCGCGCGGGTCGAGCTCGTCCGATGTGACGATCCACGGACCGATGCTGCCGGAGCGGTCGAAATTCTTGCCTTGCGTGACATTGAACTTGCCGTGGCGCAGCCAGTCGCGGATCGTGCCCTCGTTGCACAGCGTCATGCCGAAAATGTGGGACCAGGCCTTTTCGCGCGGGATGTGCCGGCCACCCTGGCCGATCACGATGACGAGCTCGCCTTCGTAGTCGAGCTGATCGGAGATCTCAGGCTTCTCCAGCGGCTGACCGGAGCCTGTCATCGAGGACATGCTGCGCACGAACAGGCTGGGATATTTGGGCAGGTCGGAGCTGTCTTTATACTCCGCATTGCGCTCGGCGTAATTGACACCGATGCACCAGAGCTTTTCCGGCGCCAGCACCGGCGGAAGCAGCACGAGATCGTCGAGTGCGTAGTCCGGCTTTTGTCCGGCGACGGCTTCCTGCGCGTCGGCCAGCGCATTGGCCGCGATCAGCGCCCTCACATCGGAGAAGTCACGGCCGATCCGCCGGGTCAGGTCGACGACACCGCCGTCGATGGCGGCACCGTAGCGCGGCTCTCCGTCCACGAGATAACTCAGGAGTCGCATGGTCGTTCTCCAATGGTCTTGTGGCGCGCGCAGGGGCGGCGCGCTCAGTCTTTCGATTTGGGAGTCTGGAACACGCCGCGCAGCGTCACGATCTCGCCGAGCCGGGCGTAGCGCGGGCCGCCGACGCGTGCGATCGGATCGAGCGCCGCGGTTTCGACCTTGCCGTCGTTCACGAGGCCATCGCGGAGGTGGAACATCACGACTTCGCCGACGATCAGGCGGCTGCGGGCGTCGCCGAATTCGAGGCACTGCCGGAAGCGGCATTCCATCGCGACGGGTGCAATGCTGAGCCGCGGCACCTTGATGCGCTCGCTCGGGATCGTCTCGAGACCCAACTCCGCGACCTCGCTGATCTCAGGCGGGTGCTCGACCGACGAGTCGTGCACGGCCTGCATCAGCGGGGTATCGGCGATGTGGATGACATATTCCTCGGTGTCGAGAATGTTATGCGCGGTGTCCTTGTAGTCCGCGCCCTTGCGGCCGACGCTGATGGCCAGCATCGGCGGCTTCTGCGAGACGAAGGTGAAGGCGCTGAACGGCGCGAGGTTGAGCACGCCTGCGCGGGACAGGCTCGTCACCCAGGCAATGGGGCGCGGCACCACGATGCCGGTCATCAGCCGGTAGATGCGTTCGGCGCCGAGCTCGGTGGGGTCGATCCGCATCGATCAATCCGCCTTGATGTTGGCCTTGCGCACGATCGGAATCCATTTGGCGTCCTCGCGTTCGAGATAGGCCTTGAATTCGTCGGGGGTCATCGCGACGGCTTCGCCGCCGAGCTTCTCGAACTTGTCGACCACGGCCGGGTCCTTCAAAATCGCGGTCAGCGCCTCGTGCAGCTTGTCGACCACGGGCGCCGGCGTGCCTGCCGGTGCGAACAGGCCGGTGAAGGTCTGGCCGTCAAAGTCCTTGTAGCCGAGCTCGGCGAAGGTCGGCACGTCGGGCAGCGACTTCAGGCGGTGCGGGCTGGTGACGGCCAGCGCCCGGAACAGGCCGGCCTTGATGTGCTGCAGGCTGACCGTGAGCTGGTCGAACGCGAACTGCACCTGCCCGCCGAGCAGATCGTTGACCGCTGGCGCATTGCCGCGATAGTGCGCGGTGACCCATTGCAGATCGAGGCTGGACTGCATCAGCTCGCTGAGCAGATGGTTGGTGGTGCCGGGACCGGGCGAGGCCATCGTCAGCTTGCCGGGCTCGCGCTTGGCGAGGTCGATGAATTCCTTGAAATTCGTCGCCTGCACGGAAGGATGAACCTCGAGCACCAGCGGCGTCATGGAGATCGTCGTGATCGGCAGGAAATCCTTCTTCCAGCTATAGACGTCGCGCTTATTGATTTCGGTCGCGAACAGCACCGGGCCGTTCGCGCCGACGAACAGCGTGTAGCCGTCGGGCGCGGACTTCGCGAAGGCCTCGCCCGCGATCATGCCGCCGGCACCCGCCTTGTTCTCGATGATGAAGGGCTGGCCGAGCTTTTCCTGGAGCTTGTCGGCGATAATGCGCGCGGCGCTGTCGACATTGCCGCCGGCCGGATAGGGCACGATCAGCTTGACGTTGCGCGACGGCCATTGCTGGCCCCACGCCGGTCCCGTCAACATCGCCGCTGCGGCAGCTATGGCAATCCAGATTAATCTCATGTTAACCTCCCGGCGGCGCTTCCAATTTTACGTCGATTTGCCTGAATTCGTACACGGCATCTCGATTCGGGGCGCAATCTCCAGATGCGCGCTTTACCTGTCGAGCGAATTGTGGCGTTCTTGTCCATATTATGGACAAGACCACTTCCGCGAAATCCGCCCGCCGCATGACGGAGCCGCGACAGGGGGCGCAGGCGATCCGGCGCGCGCTCGCGGTGCTGCGCATTCTTGCCGCGGGCCGCGAAGACGGCGTGCCGCTGGTCGAGGTGGTGCAGGCGACCGGCCTCATCCGCCCGACCGTGCACCGCATCGTGCACGTGCTGATCGAGGAAGGCATCGTCGAACGGCACGACAAAACCGGGCGCTACGCGATCGGCAACCAGGTGCCGGAGCTCGCGCTCGCCCGGGCCCGGCCGTCGCGGCTGCTGATCGCCGCAAATCCGTCGCTGCAACGCGCCTCCACCGAGATCGGCGACACGCTGTTCCTGACGGTGCGGACCGGCAACGACACGCTGTGCGTCGATCGCAGGATCGGAATCTATCCGATCCAGGTGCTGTCGATCGAAGTCGGCGCGCGCCGGCCGCTCGGCGTCTCCAGCGCAGGCGTTGCCATCTTGGCCGCGATGCCGGCCCAGGACGCGCGCAAAATCGTCGTAGCCAATGAGAAGCGATTCGAGGCCTACCAGACCGACGCTGCGATGGTGCTGGGCCAGGTCACAGCCGCGAGGCGGCTGGGGTACGGTATGAGGGAAATTGGTCTCGTGCAGGGCACGAAATCGATCTCGACCTGGATCAAGACCCCGGACGGCCGCCCCGCTGCCGCGATGACCGTCTCCGCCGTTCGCACGAGGCTCGGCCCACGCCGCGAACAGGAGGTCGCGGAGATCCTGCTGCGGGAGGCGCGGATCATCGAGCAGGCGATCCGGGGTTAGGCAACCCTGTCAATGGGCTGACTTCGCGCGCCGTTTTGTGGCACAAGAGCCGCCTCCGCCGACCGAGCAACGAGGCCCCGCATGCCCGCGCCAAAACCGCCCGCCTTCGAGACCCTGAGCCTGCATGCGGGCCAGCATCCGGATCCCGCGACCGGCGCCCGCGCCGTGCCGATCTACCAGACCACGTCCTACGTGTTCCAGGATTCCGATCACGCCGCAGCGTTGTTCAATCTCGAGCGCGCGGGTCACATCTATACGCGCATTTCCAATCCGACCACCGGCGTGCTCGAGGAACGGCTGGCGGCGCTGGAGGGCGGCGTCGGCGCGATCTGCACCGCGAGCGGCATGGCCGCGCTGCATCTGGCCATCGCGACGCTTCTGAACGCCGGCGACCATATCGTCGCGTCGAGCTCGCTCTATGGCGGCACCATCAACCTTCTGGCGCACACGCTGCCGCGCTTCGGCATCACCACCAGCTTCGTCAAGCCGCGCGATCTCGAAGCGTTTCGCGCGGCGATCAGGCCGAACACGAAGCTGGTGATCGGCGAGACCATCGGCAATCCCGGGCTTGAGGTTCTTGATATTCCGAAGGTCGCGGCGATCGCGCACGATGCGAAAATTCCGCTGCTGATCGACAACACGTTTGCCACCCCCTATCTCAGCCGCCCGATCGAGCTCGGCGCCGACATCGTCATGCACTCGGCGACCAAATGGATCGGCGGCCACGGCATCGCGATCGGCGGCGCCATCGTCGACGGCGGCCGGTTCGATTGGCGTTCATCCGGAAAATTCGGCGTACTGACCGAGCCCTATGGCGGCTATCACGGCATTGTCTTCGACGAGCAATTCGGCACCGCGGCCTTCATCATGCGCGCGCGGACCGAAGGCCTGCGCGATTTCGGCGCCTGTCTGTCGCCGACCAACGCGTTCCAGCTGTTGCAGGGCGTCGAGACGCTCGGCGTACGCATGGACCGCCACATCCAGAACACGCACCTCGTGCTGGAAGCGCTGAAGGCCAACAAGGCCGTGGATTGGGTGCTGCATCCCTCGCTCGAGGACCACGCGGACTACCAGCTGGCAAAGACACTGCTGCCGCGCGGCGCCGGCTCGATCGTCTCCTTCGGCATCAAGGGCGGCCGGCCTGCTGGCCGCAAGTTCATCGAATCGCTGCGCATGATCAGCCATCTCGCCAATGTCGGCGACGCCAAGACGCTGGTGATCCACCCGGCGTCAACCACGCACCAGCAGATGGACACCGAGCAGCTCAAGGCCTCCGGCATTGGCGAGGAGCTGGTGCGGCTCTCGGTCGGCATCGAGACCGCAAGCGACATCATCGACGATCTCGCGCAGGCGCTGCGCATCTCGCAAAAGGTCTGACACCATGAAGCTCTCCGTCAACGGCGCCGAGGTGCTGGTCGCAACCGGCGGCCGCGACTTCGACAGATCCCTGCCCGCGGTCGTCTTCCTCCATGGCGCCGGCTTCGATCATTCGACCTGGGCGCTGCATACGCGCTGGTTCGCACATCACGGCTTTGGCGTGCTGGCACCTGATATGCCCGGCCACGGCCGTTCGCCCGGACCTTCGCTCGCAAGCATCGCCGAGATGGCCGACTGGACGGCGGCCCTGCTCGATGCGGCCGGAGTTACGAAAGCGCATCTGATCGGCCATTCCATGGGATCGCTGATCTCGCTGGAGACGGCCGCACGTCACCCCGACAAGGTGTCCGCACTCAGCCTGATCGGCACGGCCGCGACCATGACGGTCGGCCCGGATCTGCTGAAGGCGGCCGAGGCCAATTCGCAGGACGCAAACGACATGGTCTCGATCTGGGGCCTCGGCTTCAACGCCGAGCTCGGCGGCAGCCTCGCACCGGGGCTGTGGATGCATGGCGGAGCGCAGGCTGTGTTGAAACACTGCGAGCCGGGCGTGCTGTTCAGGGATTTGTCGGCCTGCAATGCTTACGCGAATGCGCTTCAAGCCGCCGCGAGCGTGAAGGTGCCTACGACGCTCATCCTCGGCGAGCGGGACATGATGACGCCGGTGAAGGCCGGCAAGACACTCGCGGCGGCGATCCCGCATGCGAAGACCGTCGTGGTACCCGGCGCCGGTCACATGATCATGGCCGAGCGCCCGGATGAATTGCTGGTGGCGCTCAGGAACTGAAAGGATCAATCGTCCATCTTGCGCGTTGCGGTCAGATATCCCTGTGAATATCCAGAGGGAACAGAACCCATGCCAAGACAGGAAGTCATTCGCAAAGCCAGGCAAGACAAGCGTGCCGGTAAATCGGCAACCACGCAGGCCGGCGAATTCGTCAAGGACCAGATCGACAAGATCCGCAAGGGCAAGCATGGCGCGCGCTCGACGAAACAGGCCATCGCCATCGGTCTGTCGGAAGCGCGCCGCGCCGGCGTCGATCTCCCGCCGCCGCGGAAAGGGCGCGTCAAGAAGGCGACGCGACGCAGCGCCAAATATGCCTATGAGGTCGGTCAGGGCAAGCGCACCCCGAAACGCCGGCCGCGCGTATCGCGAGCCGTCGAAAAGGTTTTGAAGAAGGAGCCGCGCTCGACCGCATCGCGGAGCGCATTGTCGAAACAGGGCAAGCGCGCCGCGAGCCGACGAACGGCCGCGTCGCGTTCAGCCACCGCGCGCAAGGCGAGCCGCACCAAGGGCGCCAAGGCGCGCTCCACCGCCGCAAAGAAGGCGGCACGCACCAGGGCGCGCCGCCGGAGTTGATCAATTCGCGCGCCGGCTCCGCTCGGAGAGCACGTTCTCCCCCTTCTTCCCTTCTCCCCTTGCGGGAGAAGGTGGCGCGAAGCGCCGGATGAGGGGTTGTGTCCGCGCATAACGTTTTCCGTGAGGACAGAGACCCCTCACCCGTCTCGCTGCTACGCGGCGAGCCACCCTCTCCCGCAAGGAGAGAGGGGAAGAACGAACTCACCACATCGTCGCGGCCGCACGCTCGGGCCAGATGCGATCGTACTCCGCGCCGCCGACCCTGTTCTCGCCCATCTCGGCGAGGATCTGGCCGGGTGTCGGCAGCGTCTTGGGGTCGATGCGCTTGTCGGGATTCCAGAGATCGGAGCGGACGATGGCGCGGGCGCACTGGAAGTAGATTTCGTCGACCGTCATCACCATCACGCTGCGCGGCGCCTTGCCTTCGACCTTGAACGAGGCCAGCAGTTCGGGATCGATGGAAAGAAAGGCCCGGCCATTGGCTCGGACCGCATTGCCGGAGCCGGGGATCAGGAACATCAGCGATACCCTGGGATCGCGTACGATGTTGCGCAAGGAATCGACCCGGTTGTTGCCGCGGCGATCCGGCAGCATCAGCGTCTTCGGGTCATGAATGCGGACGAAGCCGGAGAGATCGCCGCGCGGCGAGCAGTCGATCCCTTCGGGTCCGATGGTGGCGAGCGCGGCGAACGGCGCCTTTTCGATAAAGACGCGATAGAGCGGGGTGACATGGTCGGCGACTTTCACGGTCGAGGCGTCGTTGGTGACGCCGTAGATTGCCTCCAGCTGCTCGACCGTTTCGATCACCGACATTCCAGTCTCCTTGCTGTGCCGGCTATTCGTGCCAGCCTTGATTCCGGATCACGCGCAGAAGCTGACGGCCATGATACTCCGCGCTGCCCGCGTTGAGAATGGTGACATCGGCCTGCGCCGATGCGTCGTCGACGTTGCGCGTCAGCCTTTCGGCGATACTGCCGTCACTGTGCCGGGCGCGAGCGGCAAGCCGCTGCGCCAGCACATCCGGCGGCGCAGTGATCGCGACCACCACGACGTTTGCATAGGTCTGGCGCAGCGCGCCGATCACGGTGCGCGAAACATTGGCGACGACGGCGCGGCCGGCACGAATGTCGTCGTTGAGGTCGAGCTGCAGCGCGTAGCAATGCCCATGCGCCTCCCAATGCACGGCGAATTCGCCATGCTCGTGCGCGCGACGGAATTCGTCAGGGCTCACCGCAATATTGTCTTCGTCGGCCGACGATTCGCGCGTCACGACACGGCGCGGGAAGACGATGTCGTGATCCTCGATGCACGCCGCCCGCGCCAGCCGCAGCAGCGTGTCCTTGCCGGCTCCGCTGGGGCCGACCACGAGCACGAGCCGCCCCGGCCCGACCGCGCCCGTCTGCGTTCCCGCCACAGTGACGGTCTCGCTCATGCGACACGGCCCCCTTCGCGCCAGACGCTACGGACCGCAGGGACGTGGCCTGCGACGTGCACGCGAATCAGATCGGCACGCTTGCCGACGGAAATCTCACCGCGGTCGGACAGGCCGACCGCCTCGGCGGGCGCCTTCGTCACGGTGCGGATCGCCGCCGCAAGGCTGATCGCGGGCACGTGCTCGGGCAAATGCAGCGCAGCCATCAGAAGGCTCGAGGGAATGTAGTCCGACGACAGGATGTCGAGCAGGCCCTCGCGGGCGAGATCGACCGCGGCGATGTTGCCGGAATGCGAGCCGCCGCGCACGACGTTCGGCGCACCCATCAGGATGTCGATCCCGGCCTCGTGCAGGCCGCGCGCGGCCTCCAACGTGGTCGGGAATTCCGCCACCGAAACGCCATCGCGCACGGCGTCGACGACGTTCTCCTCGGTGGTATCGTCATGGCTCGCCAGCGGGATCTTGTACTTATGTGCCAGCGCCACGATCTCGCGCATGTTGGTCGCGGCATAGGCCTTCTGATACTCGAAACGTTTCGCGAACAGTTCGTCGAGCTGGGCGTCGGTCTTGCCGCCGCCCTTGCCGCGATAATAGTCGCGCAGCTTGCCTTCGTCGCGGAACTGGCGCTGGCCGGGGGTGTGGTCCATTAGCGACATCAGCCGCACGTCGGGACGGTCGATCAGTTCCCTGGCCTCCTCGACCACGCTCGGCATCGGGATTTCGCAGCGCAGATGCAGGAAGTGATCGGCGCGCAGCAGGTCGGCATCGCGCGCGGTCGTGATCGCCGCGGCAAGCACGCCGGCGCGCCCGTCGACTTCCTCGGCGCCGTCCTCGCGCCAGACCCGGAGCGAGTCGAACACCGTGGTAATGCCCGATGTCGCGAGCTGGCCATCATAGGAGACGACGGCCGCGACCGGATTCCAGAACACTTTTGGCCGCGGCACGTAATGCGCCTCGAGATGGTCCGTGTGGAGCTCGATCAGGCCGGGCATGATCAAATCGCCGCCGGCATCCTCTGACCCCGCAGGCGCCCTGCCCTCACCGATCTCGGCGATGCGTCCATCGGCGAGGGCGAGCCAGCCCTGTTCGATCACGCGTTCCGCCAGCACGATCCTGGCGTTGGCGATCACGATGTCCTTCTTGGCGTTCATATCCATTTCCTTCAGGCCGCGGCGGCGAAGCTGGTGACGTCGACGATGCGGTCGGCAATCTGATGACGGATTTCGTCGTCATGGACAATGGCGACCATGGCGACGCCCTGGCGCTTCTTCTCGGCGACTAGTTCGACCACGACAGCGCGGTTGGCGGCGTCGAGCGAGGCGGTGGGCTCGTCGAGCAGCAGGATCGGCAGATCCGAGATGAAGCCGCGCGCGATGTTGACGCGCTGCTGCTCGCCGCCGGAGAAGGTCGCGGGCGGAAGCTGCCAGAGCCGCTCGGGGATATTGAGCCGATGCAGCAATTCGCCAGCACGGGCTTGCGCCTCAGCGCGCGCCAGACCGTTGACGATCAGGGGCTCGGCGACCACGTCGATGGTGGCAACCCGCGGCACCGCGCGCAGGAACTGGCTGACATAGCCGATGGTGGCGCGGCGGATGTTGAGGACCTCCCGCGGCTCGGCGGTGGCGAGATCGATCACCTCGCCGCGATGGCGAATGCCGATGCGGCCGGAATCGCAGCGATAATTGCCGAAGATCATCTTCAGGATCGATGATTTTCCGGCGCCTGATGGCCCCGACAGCACGACGCATTCGCCCGGGTTGACGTGGAAGGTCACGCCGCTGACAACAGGCAATTCGATGCCGCCCTGCAGGTGCATCGTAAAGCTCTTGTTGGCATCAGTGATGTCGATCATGGCGGTCATTGGAAAACTCTTCCTGGAAGGCTCATGGCGGCAGAATCGAGGAGACGAGGAGTTGGGTGTAGGGCTCGCGGGGATCGTCGAGCACCTGATCGGTGAGGCCCGTCTCGATGACGCGGCCGCCCTTCATCACCATCACGCGGTGCGACAACAGGCGCGCGACCGCGAGATCATGGGTGACGATGATGACCGCGAGATGCAGCTCGGCGACCAGGCTGCGCACGAGGTCGAGCAGGCGGGCCTGCACGGAAACATCGAGGCCGCCGGTCGGCTCGTCCATGAACACCAGCCGCGGCTCGGTGACCAAGTTGCGGGCGATCTGGAGACGCTGGCGCATGCCGCCGGAATAGGTCCGCGGCGCATCGTCGATGCGTGCGATGTCGATCTCGACGCGGGTCAGCCAGTCCGACGCGGTATCGCGGATGCGACCGTAGTGATTCCAGCCCACCGCCATCAGCCGCTCGCCGACATTGGCGCCGGCCGAGACCGCCATGCGCAGCCCCTGCGCGGGGTCCTGGTGGACGAAGCCCCAATCGGTGCGGAACAGGAAGCGTCGTTCGGCCTCGCCCAGCGTAGCGAGATCGCGGGCGACGCCGTCGCGCATCCGGTAGGACACCTGGCCGCTGCTGGCCGCTAGCTGGCCCGACAGGAGCTGGAGCAGCGTCGATTTGCCCGAGCCGGATTCGCCGACGATTGCCAGCACTTCGCCGGGATAGAGCGAGAACGAGACATCGCGGCACGCGGCGATGCGGCCATAAGATTTGCTGAGCGACTCGGCAACGAGCAGTGGCTCGTCATTCTCGAGCATGTCTTGATCAGCCATTCGATGCCTCCTGCGCCTTCTCCTTGTACGGCGCGGCGCTGAGGCTGCCGTGATGGCCGGCGGCCTGGCGGCCCTCGCAATAATCGGTGTCGGAGCAGACGAACATGCGCCCGCCCTTGTCGTCGGTGACGATCTCGTCGAGATAGGAATTTTCCGCGGCGCAAAGTGCACACGGCGCGTTGAAGCGATAGGGCTCGAAGGGATGGTCCTCGAAGTCGAGCGACACGACTTGCGTATAGGGCGGGATTGCGTAGATGCGCTTCTCGCGGCCGGCGCCGAACAGTTGCAGCGCCGGGCAATTGTCCATCTTGGGATTGTCGAATTTCGGCGTCGGCGACGGGTCCATGACATAGCGCGCATTGACCTTCACCGGATAGGCGTAAGCCGTCGCGATGTGGCCGAAGCGGGCGATGTCCTCGTAGAGCTTCACATGCATCAGGCCGTATTCGGCGAGCGCATGCATGCGCCGCGTCTCGGTCTCGCGCGGCTCGAGGAAACGTAAGGGCTCCGGGATCGGCACCTGATAGACTAGCACCTGATTCTCGTGCAGCGACGTCTCCGGAATGCGGTGGCGGGTCTGGATCACGGTCGCATCTTCTGTGGCCGTCGTCGTGGCGACGCCGGCGGTCTTGGCAAAGAACTTTCGGATCGAGATCGCGTTGGTGGTGTCGTCGGAGCCCTGGTCGATCACCTTCAGCACGTCCTGCGGCCCGAGGATCGCAGCGGTGACCTGGACGCCGCCGGTGCCCCAGCCATAGGGCATCGGCATCTCGCGGCTGGCGAACGGCACCTGATAGCCGGGGATCGCGATCGCCTTGAGGATCGCACGACGGATCATCCGCTTGGTCTGTTCGTCGAGATAGGCGAAATTGTAGGCGGGCGCGTTCATTCCGCGGCCTCCTTCATGGCGTCGGGCGCATTGGCATCAGTGAATTCCTTGCGCAGCTTGCGCAACAGGCCGAGCTCGGACTGGAAGTCGACATAATGCGGCAGCTTCAGATGCTCGACGAAGCCGGTCGCCTGGACGTTGTCCGAATGCGACATCACGAATTCCTCGTCTTGCGCCGGTGCGAGCGCCTCCTCGCCGAGCTCGCGGGCACGCAGCGCGCGATCGACCAGCGCCATCGACATCGTCTTGCGCTCGCTCTGGCCGAAGGCAAGGCCATAACCGCGCGTGAAGCACGGCGCTTCGGTCGCGGAGCCCTTGAACTGGTTGACCATCTGACACTCGGTGAGCTCGATCGAGCCGAGCGGCACGGCGAAACCGACGTCTTCCGCCGAAAATTCCACCTCGACCTCACCGAAGCGAATCTCGCCGGCGAAGGGATGGTTGCGGCCGTAGCCGCGCTGGGTGGAATAGCCCATCGCCAGCAAGAACCCTTCGTCGCCACGCGCGAGATTTTGCAGGCGCAGGTCACGATCCGCCGGAAAGTTCAGCGGCTCGCGGGTGAGGTCGCCGACGCTGGCGCCCTCTTCCGCTTGCGGCGAGGATTCGATCAGCCCGTCGCGGCCGAGAATGTCAGTCACGCGCGGCGTCGGCGCCGTGGATGCTTCGGCCGTCGCCGGCGCTTCCGGCACAAAGCCGTCGGCGAGCGAGGGATCGAGCAGGCGGTGGGTATAATCGAAAGTCGGGCCGAGGATCTGGCCCCCGGGAATGTCCTTGAAGGTCGATGACACCCGCCGCCGCACCCGCATCGCGCCGGTCTCGACCGGCTCGCTGGCGCCGAAGCGCGGCAGGGTGGCGCGGAAGGCGCGGACCAGAAAGATCGCCTCGATCAGATCGCCGCGCGCCTGCTTGATGGCGAGCGCCGCAAGCTCGCGGTCGTAGAGCGAGCCTTCGCTCATGACGCGGTCCACGGCGAGGCCGAGCTGCTCCGAAATCTGGTCGAGGGAGATTTCCGGCACGCTTTGATCGCCGCGCCGCGCACTGGCGAGCAGGCGATGGGCGTTCTCGATGGCGCGCTCGCCGCCTTTGACTGCGACATACATGCTTAGCTTCCCTTGCTCACGACGCGCGTGGTGCGCGGGATCGCAACCACGGCGTTATCGGCGACCAGCACCACATCAACGCCGCGCGGAAACAGCGCTTCGTTGACGCGCAGGCGCTCGAACAGGTCGAACGGCTTGATCGACGCCTGAAGCGTCGCGACACCGTCGATGCCGGGGCCGCGCAGCGCGAAGCCGCGCCCCGAATCCAGGCTCTCGACCTGAAGAATCAGCGTGGTCGACCGATCCGGATATTCGCTGGTGCCCAGCGCGAAGCGCTCGAGCGAAGGCAGCGCCCCGCCGTCGCTGATCAGCGCGAAGCTTGCGATCGAGGAATCCTGCACCACCGGCGCGCCGGTGTGGAATTTCAGCCATTTCACGAGGTCGGTGCTTTCCGACATGCGCGCATCGAGCCAGAGCGGCGTGTCGTGATCGAACAGCGTCAGCGCGATCGCGGCCGTGCCGCGCATCATCGTCTGAGGCGCTCCTGATGTCGGCACGATGCGCTGGACCGAGCCCGGCCGCGCCATCGCGTCCATGACCGAGCGAAAGGTCGATTGCGCCGACAGCACCTTGTCGGCGAACCCCGGCGGCAGTTCCGCAATCGTGGTCATGATCTCACCCTTCACCGCGCACCATGGTGTAGAAATCAACCTTCGTCGCAGCGGTCTCGGCCGCCACCTGCTTGCGCCTGATCATCAGCTGCTCACGCAATGGCGCGATGATTTCCCGCTCAACCGCGCCACTGAAATCACTGGACTGCACCAGCGCATCGCACAGCGCGATCAGCCGCGCCTTCTCACCGTCGCGACCGAGCGTGTAACCGAAGCCGACCTCGCCACTCGCAAGCCGCACCGCAGCGCGCGACACCGTGGCTTCGCCGAGATTGAACGGCGCACCGTCGCCACCGACGCGGCCACGCAGCATGACGAGGCCGTTTTCCGGCGCACGCAGATCCTGATGCGCCGGCAGGGCGAGAGCGCGGAGGCGAGCGGCGATCTCGCCCGCCTCCGCGTGCGCCAGCACGGCCATTGCGGCCTGGCGCTGGGCTTGCTGATTGTTGTGCTGGGTCACCAATTCCACCGACCTTTTCTGAAGAACTTGCCGAATCCAAGTTGTCTATGATACTAGACAACTTGATACCGGAGCGCCATGACTGTTTCGTGACAAAGGCGTGATTTCTGGAGTAGCTTCCCGGCCACATGAGCATGCAGGACACAGCCTCCTCCGGCGTCGCGTTGTGGCGCCTCGTTGCCGACGGCATCGAGCGCGGCATCGCCGACGGCCGCTTTGCCGCCGGCGACAAGCTGCCGGGCGAGGTCGAGATCGCCGAAACCTATCGCGTGAACCGCCACACGGTGCGACGTGCGCTGGCTGCGCTGGCCGAGCGCGGCATCGTGCGGGCCGAGCGCGGCAGCGGAACCTATGTCGAGGCGCAGAAGCTCGCTTATCCGCTGCGCTCGCGGACGCGTTTCTCCGAGATCGTCGGCGCGGACGGCCGCGAACCGCATGGCCGGTTGATCGAGGCGTCGGATGATGTCGCGACCCGCGAACTCGCGCGCGAACTTGGATTGAAGGCCGGCGCACCGCTGGTGCGGATCGAGGCGATGCGCCTCGCCGACCGCACGCCGATCTGCGTCTCCACGACGTGGCTGTCGGCACAGCTGTTCCCGGGTGCGGGCGAGATCTTTGCCGCGACCCGGTCGATGACGAAATTGCTCGAGCATTACGGCGTCCGCGACTATCGCCGCGGCGCGACCCGGATCACCGCCGGCATTGTCGATGCAACCGACGCCGCACGGCTCGATCTGGCGCTGGGACGGCCGATCCTGGTGGTCGACGCCACCGACCAAGATCTCGACGGTAAGCCGCTGGTGACCAAGCATTCGCGCTTTGCCGCGGAGCGGGTGGAGTTTCTGGTGGAGTCGTAGGGTGGGCAAAGGCGCGCTTGCGCCGTGCCCACCATCTATCCAACGCTGCGATTGAAGTGGTGGGCACGCTTCGCTTTGCCCACCCTACGAGATCGATGATCAGGCCACCGCCCTTCGGCCGATGATCGCAAAGCGGAGTTTGCCCGAGACGAAATCGATCGCGGCGACCGCGACCAGGATCATCAGGATCAGGAACGACACCTTCTGCCATTCCAGCACGCGAATCTGCTCGGCGAGCTGGAGGCCGATGCCGCCGGCGCCGACGATGCCGATGATGGTGGCGGAGCGCGTGTTCGACTCGATGAAATAGAGCACCTGACCGGCGATCACAGGCAGGACCTGCGGCAGCAGACCGAAGCGTATCTCGTGCAGCGCACTGCCGCCGGAGGCGCGGATGCCCTCGACCTGCTTCTGGTCGGCGCCCTCGATCGCCTCCGAGAACAGTTTTCCGAAGGCACCGAAATCCGACACGGCGATGGCGAGCACGCCGGCAAACGGGCCGAGCCCGACCACGTTGATCCACACCAGCGCCCAGATCAGCGTGTCGACGCCGCGGATCGAATCCAGGAAACGTCGAATCGGGAAGCGCAAAATGCTCGACGGCACGACGTTACGCGCGGCAAGAAGGCTGACCGGCAGCGCGAACAGTGCGGCCAGCGTCGTGCCGAGCAGCGCGATCGACAGCGTCTCGCCCAGCGCCTTCAGATAGATCGGCAGCGACGAGCCGGGATCCGGCGGGATCATCATCAGGCTGATCCAGCCGAGCTGGCTGAGCCCCGCGACGAAGCGCGAGGGCGAGAAATCGAGATCGACCAAGCCATAGACCAGGATCGCGAGCGCCGCGACGATCATCGCCGGCATGGCGAGCCGCGCCGAGGCCGGCCGGTCGAACACATCAGGGTAGCGCGCGCGAAGCTCTCGCGTGTCGATCTGCTGCGGCCCCGTCACGTCCGCGCCTCCTTGCCGAACAGGCAGCCGCGCAGCCAGCCGGTGCTGATGTCGATGATGAAGACCGTGACGATGATGGTGAGCAGGATCGCGCTGACGTCCGAGTAATAGAACTTGCGGATGGCGACGACGAGCTCCTGGCCGATGCCACCGGCACCGACGAAGCCCATCACGGAGGCCTCGCGGACATTGATCTCGAAACGCAGCAGCGCGTAGCTGGCATAGCCTGCCGTGACCTGCGGCAGGATGGCGAAGCGCATGCAGGAGAGCCAGCTCGCGCCGGTCGAGCGGACGCCTTCGACCGGTTTCATGTCGGCGTTCTCGACGATCTCCGAGAACAGCTTTCCGAGCGCGCCGGTGGAGTGAATCGCGATTGCCAGCACGCCCGCCATCGGTCCGAGGCCGAACGCGATCACGAAGATCAGCGCAAACACGATGCCGGGCACCGTGCGCGCGAATTCGAGCAGACGCCGCACCACGAAACGCACCCAGGGCGCGGGCGAGGTGTTTTCAGCCGCGAAGAAGTTCAGGCAAAAAGCAAAAGTCGCGCCGATCAGTGTGCCGACATAGGAGATCAGCAGGGTCTCGCCCAGCATCTTCAACCATTTGCGCCAGCCCCAGAGCCATTCGCCGACATCGGTCCAGACCCGCTGGCCGGTGTCGAGTGTGAGGATGCGGTCGAAATAGCTGATGAAATTGCCGTAATGGGCGAACAGCGTGCGCAGATTCACTTCCGCGCCGATCGCCGCGAGAAGCAGTGCTGCGGCGAAGATCACGGCTCCAAAGAGGAGTCGGAGCCGCTTGCGCGCGACCGCCTGGCGATAGGCGGCGTTGAGCACGGCGAGCTGCTGCTCGGGAAGGATCGAAACCGCGACGGTCATCTTGGCCAGGAAAAATGGTCAATCAAAGAGAAAGAGCCGGGTCCATCGACCCGGCTCCAGTGCGTCGTCCCGAAACTCAGGACGCCTTCTTCTTACGCAGCGCATCGACGAACTTGATCAGCTCGATCGTGCCATCCCAATCCTTGGTGGTCGCGGGATGAAAACCCTTCTTCTGGCCGTCCTGGAGGCGATCGAACGCAGCCTTGTCCTTGGCCGGCGCGTCGAAGAACGCCTTCGCGATCGCGGCCTTGGCCTCTTCCGGCAGATCGGAATTGTAGGCATAGGGACCGTTGATGATCGGCGCCGACTTGTGGATGATGCGGAAATCGTCCTTCTTCATCGCCGAGCCGTCGGCATTCTTCAGCATGCCCTTGGTCAGCATCTGCGCCAGCGTCGAATCGTCGTCGCTGGTCCACTGGTTGGCGGCAACGTCGACCGTGCCCTGCGCCAGCGCCAGGATCGCGTTCTCATGGCTGCCGGTGAAGACGACCTTGCTGAAATAGGTGTCGGCGTCCGCGATGCCCAACTTGTCGAGCTCGAAGCGCGGCACGTTGTTGCCGGAGGTCGAGTTCGGGTCGACGAGGCCGAGGTTCTTGCCCTTGAGCTGGTCGATGCTCTTGTAGGGGCTGCTCGCCTTGACGAAGAACGCCGAGTAATAACCAGTGGAGCCGTCGGCGTTGATGTCGTTGGCGAAGGCGTCGGTTTTGACGCCGGTGAGGCGGGCTCGGGCGAACGACGCCGAGCCGTAGCTCGCGATGTGGATGTTGCCGGCGCGCTGGCCTTCGATCACGGCCGCGTAGTCGTTGGCGATGCGCAGCGTGACCTTCACGCCCAGTTCCTTGGAGAGATAGTTCATGAACGGCGCCCAGCGCTCGGTCACGCCCGAGGCGTTTTCCGCCGGAATGACCGCGAAGGTCAGTTCGGGATATTTGGCCTTCCAGTCCTCGGCGGAGGCTGAAGTCGTGAACGCGAGCGCGGCGGCGCCGGCAAGAATCAATCTGCGAGTGATCATGATACCCTCTTCATCGGTTGGGGTCGGTTGACGCAAAACTGGTGACTGTTGATGCGGCGCGGCTCAGGCGGCGGCCGCCGTTCCAAGCGCTGGAATGCCCTCTCGCACCGGCGCAGGCGTGCTGCCCATGACATCGGCGGCTTCGAGATCGTAGAGCTCGCGCGCAACGTGCTCGGTCAACTCCGCCGGCGCGCCGTCGAACACCACGCGCCCCTGCGCCATGCCGATCAGGCGGTCGCAAAAGCTGCGCGCCAGGTCGAGCGAATGCAGATTGCAGAGCACGGTGATGCCGAAGTGCTTGTTGATGCGCAGTAGCGCATCCATCACGATCTTGGTGTTGCGCGGATCGAGCGAGGCAATCGGCTCGTCGGCGAGGATGATGTCGGGCTGCTGCACCAGCGCCCGGGCGATCGCGACGCGCTGCTGCTGGCCGCCGGAGAGCTGATCGGCGCGCTGGGCCGCGAGCGGGGCGATGTCGAACTGTTCGAGCGCGGACATCGCCAGCGCCTTATCCTGCTCGGGCCAGGTCTGCGACAGCGAGCGCCAGGCCGGCATCGTCGCAAGCCGTCCCATCAGGACGTTGGTGAGGACATCGAGCCGGCCGACCAGATTGAACTGCTGAAAGATCATCGCCGAGCGCGCCCGCCACTGCCGCAGCTCCTTGCCGCGCAGCGCCGTGACGTCGAGGCCGTCGAACAGGATGCGGCCCTGCGAAGGGGTCGCGAGACGGTTGATGGTCCGCAGCAGGGTCGACTTGCCGGCGCCGGACCGTCCGATCACGCCGACGAAACCGCCGGGAGAAACTTGAAACGAGGCATCGTCCACCGCGGCTTTCATGCCGAAGCGACACGTCAGACCTTCAACCACCAGCATGCAGGGCTCCAGAGTAGCTGGGACCCACCGCTAACGCCGGCGCTTGACACTTGTGTGACACGGACATTGCGGTGCGGCGATCCTACACACCTCATCCACACCTCATCCGCTGTCATCGTGTCGTCATGACATTGTCATCAAGCCACTCGAAGAGAAACGCCCGCCCACTCGTTCGGATAGCAACATGGCCGCCAAAGCTCTTTCGGTCCAGCCGACCATCGATCCCTCGGCGACGCTGCACGACACCAGGCTTGGGGCCTACACCGAGGTCGGCGCGCGCACGATGCTGCACGAGGTGACGATGGGCGATTACTCCTATGTCGTGAACGACGCCCAGATCACCTACACGACCATCGGAAAATTCTGCTCGATCGCGGCGATGACGCGAATCAATCCGGGCAATCACCCGATGCACCGCGCCACGCAGGCGCACTTCACCTATCGTTCGAGCGCCTACTTCGAAGGCGAGAGCGACGACACGGAATTCTTCGACTGGCGGCGCCAGCACCACGTCCATATCGGCCACGACGTCTGGATCGGCCATGGCGCGATCGTGCTGCCGGGCCGCAACATCGGCACCGGCGCGGTGATCGCGGCCGGCGCCATCGTCACCAGGGACGTTCCGGCCTACACCATCGTTGCCGGCAATCCGGCGCGCATCGTTCGGCGGCGGTTCTCGGAAGAGGTTGCGGGGCGGCTTGCGAGGCTCGCCTGGTGGGATTGGGATCACGACAAGTTGCGTGAAGCCCTGCCCAATTTCCGCAAGCTCGGGATTGAGGATTTCCTCACGGCATACGAAGCAGGGGCACCCTCTTCTGCCAGCAAACGAAGCGCGGTCGCGTGACAGACATATTCCTAGAGGGCGGGCGGGCCCTGATCGGCTCCGAGTTCGCCGAAACGTCGCTTCTCGTGTCCGGAACGGACATTGCAGAGATCGATGCCTCGCGCGGCCGGGCCCGGCTTGCGATCGACGCGCGCGATCTGCTGGTCCTGCCGGGCATCGTCGATCTGCATGGCGATGCCTTCGAGCGGCAGATGATGCCGCGCGCCGGGGTCGACTTTCCGATCGACGTGGCGCTCGCCGACAGCGACCGCCAGGCGATCAGCAACGGCATCACCACGGTGTTTCACGCCACGACCTGTTCGTGGGAGCCGGGCCTGCGCAGCGCCGACAATGCGCGCGGCCTGATGGAGGCGATCGAACGGCAGCGCCCGCAATTCGCCGCCGACACCCGCTTTCATCTGCGCCACGAGACCTACAATCTCGACGCCGAAACCGAGATCAGCCAGTGGCTCAGCGAGGGCCGCGTCGACCTGTTCGCCTTCAACGACCACATGGACGGCACGGTCGGGGACATGGCCAAGCCCCGCAAGCGCAATCGCATGGTGGAGCGCACCGGACTGTCGAGCGAGGAGTTCGACCGCCTCGTCGGGCGTGTGCTCTCCCGCGCCAGTGAAGTGCCGGCTTCCGTGTCACGGTTGGCCGCGGCGGCACGCGCCGCCGACGTGCGGATGCTCTCGCATGACGATGCGACGCCGGTGATGCGCCAGGGCTTTCGCGCCATGGGCGTGGCGATCGCAGAGTTTCCGATCAACGAGGAGACGGCGCGGGAGGCGGCAAGCCACGGCGACGCCATCGTCTACGGCGCGCCGAACGTCGTGCGCGGCGGCAGCCACACCGGCTGGACCAAGGCATCCGACATGATTGCCAAAGGGCTCTGCTCAGTGCTGGCCTCGGACTATTACTATCCCGCGCAGCTGCTCGCTGCGTTCCGCCTCGCCGCCGATGGCGTGCTGCCGCTGACCAAGGCCTGGAACCTGGTCTCCGCCGCGCCCGCGCGCGCGGCCGGCCTTGCCGATCGCGGCGTGCTCGCGGAAGGCCGACGCGCGGACATCCTGCTGGTCGACGACAGCGTGCCGCTGCGGCCGCGGCTGATCGCCGTGATATCAGGCGGCAAGCTCGTGCATCTCACCGACGCGACGCGGTTGCTCGGCATGGCAGCTACCCCGCGCGAAGCTGTCGTCGCGGCATAAACCCGCTATGCTCGGACGATGACAAGTTTCCCCCGCTACGCGATCTATTTTGCCGCAGGCGTCGACAGCGCCCTCACCCGCTTCGGCGCGGAGTTGCTCGGCTACGATGCCTATACCGGCAACGAGCTGCCCTTTCCCGCTGACGCATCGCGTCCCGCGCCGGACTGGCGCGACATCACCGCCGATCCCCGCAAGTACGGTTTTCACGGCACGCTGAAGGCGCCGATGGCGCTCGCGCCGGACAGGACAGAGGCGGAGCTCTTGGCGGCCTGCGCGGCCTTCGCCGGCGAGGCGCGGACGATCCCGGTGATTCGCCCTATCGTCGATTCCATCAGTGGTTTTATTGCGGTCATTCCGGCTGATCCGGTCGGTGCGCTCCAAGAGCTCGCCGCCGATTGCGTCCGCGCGTTCGACGGCTTTCGCACCGCCCTGACGGCGGAGGATCGCGCGCGTCGCAAGCCCGAGAAGCTCAGCGAGCGGCAGCGCGACTATCTCGATCGCTGGGGCTACCCTTACGTGATGGAGGAATTCCGTTTCCACATGACACTGACGGGGCGGCTCGAGGCGGAGCGCCGCGGCCCGATTCTGGACATGCTGCGGGGAAGGTTTGCTGCTCTCGGTCTCAAGACGCTTGCGATCGATCGCGTCGCGCTGTTCAAGCAGGATGACGCCAAAGCTCGCTTCCGCATCATCGGCGAGTGGGCCTTGACGCAGTAAGCGTCAGTGCCAGCTCGCGAGATTGAAACCGAGCGCCACAACGCCAACCAGAATGAGGCTGGTCGCCCAGATTACATCCAGATTGAACCAGCTTCGCGAGACGAACCTCAATCCCAGATGGCGGTAGACCAGCCATGCCAGGCATCCGCCGGCGCTGACCATGGCGGCAACGTGCACCAAAGACACCAGCACCGCCATCCCGAGACTCGCCTTCATCAACGCGCCAGCGGCCTCATGGCCGGCATCGAGTTCGAAGGCCTGGCAGAGCCCGAGATAGATCGGCACGAGCATCAAGGCGGCGCCATGAGCAATGGCAACGGCAAATGACCAGAGCGCCAATTGCGTCGGCGGAATTCGTGCCAGCGCGCGCGGATGGCGCCGCTCGACCAGCCGATAGACGCCGAAGCCGATGAGGAGAAGGCTCGCGCCGAGCTGGATCGAGCGCTGCCACTCGGCCAGCACGAGCAGGAGCGCGAATGGCAGCAGTACGAGAAGTGTTGCCAGGAGATGTCCGGCCGCCAGAGCCCACAACGCACGAAAGAGCGCGCGCGGGCTCTTGTCCATGAGCCCGACCGAAACGGCGAGCGGCCAGCCCATTCCCGGATTGACCCCGTGATAGAGACCGCTCGCAACAAGAGCGAGCCACAGCCAGCCCTGGCTCGCGTGTGCCCAATCTAGGCCGACGGGTAGCAAAAGGAGTCCGTCGAACAATCGCCGCCCTCCAGCCTGATCTGGTGCGCACGATATCCGTCGGGGAAGCTCACGAAGTAGTTCTTGTCGAGCTCGAGGCCACCATTGTGACCGACATTGGCCATGACTTCCACACCCGGAACGCCATCGGGATAGAACTGGTCATCCCAGGTGGAATAGAGCGAATTGGTCCAGTACACCCGCCTGCCGTCCCGGCTGATCTCGACCATCTGCGGACCGGCCGCAAATGCCTTGCCGTTCGGATGGGGGGTGCGGCGCGCGATGCCGCCGATGTGAACCGAGCCCGCAAGCTTCGGCTTTCGCGGATCACTCACGTCGTACTGGCGCATTTCACCCGTGCCCCAGCACGAGACATAGAGAAAACGATCATCCATCGACAGATCGATGTCGGTCACCAGCGGCGGCACGGCGCCAAAGCCCTGAAGCAGCGGCGGGAGCTTCTCCTTTGGCGCAGGCTCGGGAGGGATCGTCGCCGTCTTCTCCGCATGGAATTTTCCGCCTTCGCGCCACCAAGTCCAGATCGATGCTTCGAGATTCGTGGTGTCGACCACAACGCCTACGAAGCCGTATTCGCGAACCGGATCGTGCGCCGGCCGTACCTCCAGCGCCATCTGATGATTGGCGCCGAGGTCGATAGTCTGCACGTTGCGACGGGCGCTAAGATCCCAGAAGTGGAGACGATGGCCATATTTGTTCGCCAGCAGATCTTCCGCGACGATCCCGTTCTCGAACTGCGGCGGCAACGCCCATTCACTCGTCACCATGTAGTCGCGCGGCAGGTTCCACCAGAAATCATAGTGCAGCGTCTGCGGACCGCGGTCGATCTCCCATCGTCCAAGGACCTCGAACGTCTCGCAATCCATGATGAAGACGCCTGGAGGCCCGTTGGTGCCGTCCTTGCCGCCGCCGCCGAGCGTGCTCACATAGACGCCGTCCGGCCCGCAATGGATGGTGTGCGGCCGCGAATAGCCGGTCTTTTTGAAGACTTCCTCGGGCTCGATGATCTTGTGGATTTTGGCTTTGGTCGGATCGGGCTTGGTATCGATGATGTAAATCCGCGACGAGCGCAGCCCGGGGATGATGAGATAGCGCCGCTCGATGAAGGCATGCCCAGTGAGCGGCGACAAGGCGGAGGAGCAGGCATTCCAGCCGAAGTGATGAAACTCATCGCCCTTGTTGGGCATCGTCACGGTGTGGACGATCTGGCTGTAGGTCGGCGATCCCGGCTTGACGTCGATGACCGCGAGAGCATCCGGTTTTGAAAAATCCGGACTGAGCAGCAACGTGTAGGCAAAGTTCTCGGCAGCTGCTTCCATCGCAAGCTTGGGCGATGCGTGAAAGGTGGGATCCGGCCTCATCGTCATGGCACTGCCTCCCTGTTTCGTTGGTTCGCACCAACCTGCTTCGGAATAGCGGCATAATGAAGAGTTGTTGCGCGATGTCTCGATATGCTCCGCGGGCCTGGTTGGCGAGCGTACAATATGTCATCGCCGGGCTGCGCGAAACCGCCCGAACCGCGTTAATTCGACGCTTTCAGCCGGATGGAAGCTGGCGGGATCAGGCCAGGGCGCGCACCTCACACCGTGCATCACACTCAGTGTCGTCCCGGCCTAGTGCGCAATCGCGCACGGGAGGCGGGACACATAACCTTCGGGCGCGCTTGTCCAGGACGCCGGCAGAGGCTACTTCCCCCACCTCAACGCCAGCGCATCGCGCTCCTTGGCCAGCTCCAGCAGCCCTGCCCGCGTCGCCGGATGCAGCGGTTGCAACGGATGCCGCACCGTGTCCGACTTGATCACGCCGCCGGCCTGCATCATCGCCTTGCAGGCGATCAGGCCGCACTGGCGGTTTTCGTAGTTGATCAGCGGCAGCCAGCGTTCGTAGGCGGCTTTCGCCTCTTGGCGTTTGCCGGCGAAATAGGGATCGACGATCTGGCGGATGCCGTCGGGGTAGCCGCCGCCGGTCATCGCGCCGGTGGCGCCGGCGTCGAGATCGGCGAGCAGCGTGATCGCTTCCTCGCCGTCCCAGGGACCCTCAATATCGCTGCCGCCGGCCTCGATCAGGCTGCGCAGCTTTGACGCGGCGCCCGGCACCTCGATCTTGAAATAGCGGATGTTGGAGAAGTCGCGCGCCAGCCGCGCGAGCAACTCGACCGACAGCGGCGTACCGGCGACAGGCGCATCCTGGATCATGACCGGAATATTGATCGCGCCCGACAGCACCTTGAAGAATTCGACGACGCCTTTCTCGGGTACGCGGAAGGTTGCGCCGTGATAGGGCGGCATGACCATCACCATGGCGGCACCGGCCGCCTCGGCCTGCTGGCTGCGCGCGGCGGAGACGGCCGAGCTGAAATGCGTGGTGGTGACGATCACGGGAACGCGGCCCGCGACATGCTCCAGCACCGCATGCATCACGGTCTCGCGCTCGGCATCCGTGAGCACGAACTGCTCGGAAAAATTGGCGAGAATGCATAGACCGTTCGAGCCCGCGTCGATCATGAAATCGATGCAGCGGCGCTGTCCCTCGAGGTCGAGCTCGCCGCGCGCGTCGAAGATGGTGGGTGCGACCGGGAACACGCCGCGATAGGGGCGCTGGGCCTTGTGTTGGGGCGTGACCGGCATCGAACTCTCCATCCCTGATATCTCTTACATCTGCCGCGACGCTCGCGCAGCTTCACAGATGTACCCGCCGCGTGCATCGGCGGCAATGCCGATCGCGCGACGGTGGGACGGAAGATTGTCGAAGTTATGCGGTCCTCACCGCGCCCAAAAAGCCCTCGACCGCTACGCGGAGACGATCGGCGTCGGCGGACATTTTCGTCACGGATACCGACAGGACCGAACCGGCATTGCCCGTCTCCTGATTGAGTCTGGCGACGCTGCCGATGGTGTCGGTGACCTCGCGGGTTCCCTGCGCGGCCTGCTGGAAGTTGCGGGAGATCTCGGTGGTGGCCGCGCGCTGCTGTTCGACCGCGGCCGCGATCGCCGTCATCTTCTCGTCGATGCCGCTGATCGCGCCGCCGATCGCGCGGATGGCAGTGACCGCCTGGCCCGTCGCGCCCTGGATCTCCGCGACCTGGCGGGAGATCTCTTCCGTCGCGGTCGCCGTCTGCGAGGCGAGGCTCTTGACCTCGCCGGCGACCACGGCGAAGCCGCGGCCGGCCTCGCCCGCGCGCGCGGCTTCGATGGTGGCGTTCAGCGCCAGAAGATTGGTCTGCCCTGCGATGGCGTTGATCATCTTCACAACCTCGCCGATGCGGCCAGCGGTCTGATCGAGGATCTCAACCGTCGCATTGGTCTGCGCTGCCTGCGACACGGCTTCGCGGGCCTCGCGGGCACTGGCCTGCACCTGCGCCGAGATCTCGCCGACGGACGCCGAGAGCTCTTCGGTCGCGGCCGCGATGGTCTCGAGATTGTTGGTGGCCTGTTCGGCGGAGGACGAGACCGCCGCGGTCTGGCTGCTCGATTCCGAAACCAGCGAGCGCACGTCGGTCGCGGTGGCATCGAGCTCCTTCGTCGACGCGGCAACGCTGTGAATGACGGCTTGCACGGTGTCGTCGAAACTGCGGCAAGCCGCATCGACGGTGCCGGAGCGGGCGAGCTGCAGCGCCTGCTGCGCTTCGCGCTCCCGACCCAGGCGTTCCGCGGTCGCGGCACTCTCGCGCAGGCTTTCGAGCGCGGCGGCCATGGTGCCGAACTCGTCGGGATGTCTGGATTGCGGAACGGGCGTCGCGTGATCGCGGGCGCTGATCTTGGCGATCGCATCCAGGATGGCGCGCACCGGGTGCATGAGGCGGTTGCGCACCACGTAGATGCCGGCCAGGGTCACGGCCAGCGCGAGCAGGAACGCGAGCGACTGCACGACGAGATTGGTGAGCGCCTTGGCCTGCACCGTCTCCGCCCGCGCGATCGACTGGTCGAGCGCCTTGTTCGCCACCGCGACGATGGACGCGAAGGGTGACTGACACAGCGTATTCCATTCCGCGGCGGGCATCGCGGGCTTGCCGCTGCCGTCGAAATTCTTGGTGAGCTCGCCGATCTGCTTGAGCGCACCATCGGTCTTGGCCTTCGCGTCCGTCGCGGCCGTCACCAGCTCTGCCGCCACGCCGGGCGCAGCCAGCAACTCGGCCATGCCCGCCCAGCCGGAGGTGATCGTGCCATCCCATTGCGCCACTGATCGCTTCTGAGCGTCGTCGAGCGGCTTGCTGCTGTTGACGTTGGAGCGAAGGGACGAACAATGGATTCCATAACGATCGCGCACCTGCCAGGCGAAGCGCCGGACCTGGATCATGCGGGCGATGAAGGGGTCGTCCATCCAGGCACGGTTCGACACCGCGGTGGAGGCGAGGTTGGCCGTTTCGATCACCTTGGTGACGGCATCGTACCAGGAATTGGTCCGCTCGATCTTGCGTTCGGCGCGCGGGCGCTTGGCTTCATCGTAGAACAGCTGGAATTGCGGGGAGGCGGCGCTCCAGCCTTGCTTCAATGTGCCAGAGAGTTCGTCGCGGCGGGCGAAGTCGACGGTGGCAAGCGCGGCGCCGATCGCGTCATAGCCGCCCTGCTCGGCCTTCTCCGCCGCCTCGAGTTTGGCACGCGGATCATCCTCGCCGAGGATCGCGCTCTGGGCATCGCCGCGATTGTTGCGCAGCGCCAGCACGCCATGGAAGATCGCCTTGTCGGCGGCGGCAAGCCGCGCGGTCTCGAGGCTGTCGCTGTAGCGGCCGAACGCTCCGACCATCTGGATCGCCGTAGACGCCAGCGCACCCGCGGCCAGCAGGGCCATCAAGGTCAGCAGGAGCGAACTTACCGATTTCTTAAACATTGCCATGGTGTCGGGGCCTACGCTTTCTAGCGTCACCTTGCCCGCGACATGCCAATGTTCCGTTAAGGTTTTAATCGAATTGGCGTGAGTTTCCGACCCGACAAGCCTTCCTGCAGCCCCGGATCTCACGCAACCTTGGTGAAATCCGGCGGACGGCGTTCCGCAAACGCCGTGAAGGCCTCGCGCGCCTCGGCGGTGCGCAGGCGCAGTCCGAACTGCTCGCCTTCGGCATTCATCTGCGCGACCAGCGCCTCGCCATTGCGCATCAGCTTCTTGGTGGCGGTGAGCGCGCCGGCCGGCTGACGGGCAAGACGCTGCGCCAGCGCGAGCGCTTCGGTATCGAGTTTGTCGAGCGGCACCACGCGGTTGGCGAGCCCCCATTCCAGCGCGGACTTGGCCGGCACGGTCTCGCCGAGCGCGAACATCTCGTAGGCCCGTGCGTAACCGATGCGCGCGGGCATCAGCAGGCTGGAGGCGGCTTCCGGCACCAGCGCTAGGCTGACGAAGGGCGTCGACAATTGCGCGTTGTCGGCAAGCACGACGAGATCGCAATGCAGCAGCATCGTGGTGCCGACGCCGACGGCGCGGCCCTGCACCGCGGCGACCAAAGGCCGGGTGCACCGCGCCAGCGACTGGATGAAGCGCACGACGTTGCGGCTTCCTTCCGACTTGCCCGCTGCGACCGCGGCGAATTCGCCGACGTCGTTGCCGGCAGTGAACATGTCGCCTTCGCCACGGATCAGGATCACGCGGGCCGATGTATCGGACTCGGCGGATTCGATGGCATCGGCGAGCTTGCCGTACATCGCATCCGTCAGCGCGTTCTTCTTGTCGGGGCGCGCCAGCGTGAGTGTGAGAATTCCGCCGCTGTTCTCGATCCGGACGTGCTCGGTCATGGGTCTCTCCTCTATTCCTCTGGATCTCGCGAAAGCTCTGTTGGAAGTTCTCTTGAAAGCTCTCTTGGAAATTTGTCCTGAATGCTGGTCAGCCAGCGCGCGACGATATCGATCTCCGCACTGGTGAATCCGTCCGTCAACGCGGCGTTAACCTGTGCCGCGTTGGCCTTTGCCTGTGCGAGCGCTGCACGGCCCTTCGGCGTCAGCCAGACGCGCCAGGCGCGCCCGTCCTCCCGATCGGCCCGCCGCTCGATCAGCTTTGCAGCTGCCGTGCGGTCGACGAGGCCGGAGATGCCGGCCGGCCCCAGATCGAGCGCCGTGCCCGCCTCACCCATGAGCACGCCGTCCTGCTTGCCGAGAATGAACAGAAGCCCTGCCTGCGCCGGCGTGACCTCGCTCGAAGGCTGCGCCGCCATCCAGCGCTGCAAGCGCCGCTGTGCAACGCTCAGCAGGTAGATCAGCCGATGATGCCCCGCGCCGGCCTCCTTATTTCGCATGCGAAATAGATAATCGAAGCGGCTCGGAATGTCAAAGGACGGCAGGTGGATCGATGTACCGCGGCAGTCGTCGAGCAACAGGCCGCACCGGCGCACCAGGACCTCACCCACCAATCGCAATTAGGTGCCGCCGCAACGCTTGACGGTTGCCTCGTTTTGTGTTCCCTATTCGTTCTATTCAATCATAGATTGTCCCGGAGACTTTCGTGATGAACAGTATGCGTGGCCCGAACCAGCCGACCCAGCTCGTAATTCATAATGACGATGATACGCCGGACCAATTCGTGATGGATCTGCTTCGGCAGGTTTTCGGCAAATCAGACCGTGAAGCGACCGCGCTGATCACCCAGATCGAGCAGAAGGAAAGGGCGGTTTGCGGACCTTACCCCCAATCCGTCGCCGAAGCCCTTTTCAAATCTGCGCAACAATCCATCGGCCTGGCCGGCCATCAACTGCAGGTCACGCTTGAGGCGGTCACGACTCCTTGCGAACTCTGCGGCAAGCCGGAGGGACAGATGGACGTGCGTATCGGCAGCCGCACGGTCTGGCTGTGCAGCGACTGCATGCGTGCGGCGGATGAGCCCTCGAACGAACAAGAGGAAGATTTCGACTTTGCTTGCGACGTTCTCGACTGGCACCTTGCCACCACGGCGCGCAGCAAGCTCGTGACCACGATCCGCCAATTTCCCGGCCACATGCGGGTCGATCTCCAGGCCGCGGTCGACCGGCTCTTCGGCAAGGCCATCCGGCTGGTGGGATTGAACGAGGAGCAGCGCTACGAAACGCTGTCGATTCCACGACTGCTCAAGGAGGGCCGCTATGCGATCGCGATTGCCCCACTGCAATATTCCGACGTCGACGTAGGCGAGAAGAGCCCGGTCAAGTGTCTGGATAACGGATTGTGGCTGTGTGAGCAGGATAATCTCCGCTATGCGGTTTTGCTCTGCGCACACCGCGAATACAGTCGCGAGCCCGGAATTCGAATCGAGATTCTCGTGCCCGCAGGTTCCGCAGGCGCGGCTCTGGTCCAGCAATGCTTCAGTGAATTGGAAGAAGCCGTACAGGCTGCGCGGACCTATCGCGGCAAGATCCTGTCGCTCGATGCCGACTCCGACTATCGCGGTCGCTCGCGCGGCATCACGGTGCATCGCTTGCCGCAGGTCGCCCGCGACGAGGTGATCCTGCCGGAGCAGACTCTGCGGCTGCTCGATCGCAACGTTCTGACCTTCGTCAACACCCGAGACCAACTGCGCCGGCTGGGTCAATCGACACGCAAAGGCATCTTGCTGTACGGGCCGCCGGGCACCGGCAAGACCCACACGATCCGCTATCTCGCAACGCATTTGCCCGGGCATACGACGCTGATCATCACGGCCGAACAAATCGGTCTACTCGGCGCCTATATGAGCTTGGCACGGCTGCTCCAGCCGTCGATGGTGGTGATCGAGGATGTCGATCTCATCGCCCGTGACCGCGATGACATGGGGCCGTGTGAGGAATCCATGCTGAACAAGCTGCTCAACGAGATGGACGGCCTGAAGGAAGACGCCGACATCCTGTTCGTCCTGACCACCAACCGGCCGGAGGACCTCGAGGGAGCTCTCGCGGGTCGCCCCGGCCGCATCGATCAAGCTATCGAAGTGCCGCTGCCCGACGAGACTGGCCGCGGCAAGCTGGTCCGGCTCTACGGCAAAGGACTGCCAATCGAGGACGCGGTCATCGCCGAAGCGGCCCGTCGCAGCGAAGGCACGAGTTGCGCCTTCATCAGGGAGCTGATGCGGCGGCTGGCGCAAGGAAGCATCGCGCGGGACGGCGGCAACACCGTGATCTCCGCCGATATCGACGAGGCGCTTGACGACATGCTGTTCTCTGGCGGCCGGCTCAATGCGCAGCTGCTCGGCGGCGCCCAGGCGATGGCGGCGGGGTGACGCTCCGAAGTGGCGCGCCTGCTAGGGCGCGCAGGTGAAGCTCGCCGCCTCTGTCACCGGGCCGCTCTTGTAGTGCGGCCACGCCGGCCAGCGGCACAGCGGCAGCGCGCGAAGCGTCGCAAAGGACGGCGCTTCCACCTTCTGCTCGGTGACTTCCAAATCGCCGGGCGCCTTGCCCTTTTCGACCCAATCGACCAGCACGCTCAGCATGTCGACATTGGCCGGCGCGCCGGAGCCGACGTGGTCGACCCCGGGCGCGGTGTAGAGCCGCGCGAACTCGGCCGTCTCGGCCTTGCCGAGCTTGCGTTCGACGCTCTCGAAATAGCGGATGCCGGCATAGGGGCTCTGCGCGTAGTCGGCCATGTGTTCGAGCATGATCAGTCGGCCGCCGCGGGCGCGGAAGCGGCTGAGATCGGGGTCGGTGGAATCCATCAGGCTGGAGACCTCGAGCAGCCGCGCCTTGTGCTGTTCGGGCTTATACGTCGTCACGTCGAGCTTGGGATCGCGCGCGAACACGTATTGGATGCCGCCGGCGCCGTAGATCCAGGCGATGCCGTTATTGGGCGCAGGCGGTTGCGCGGGAGGCGCCGTGCCGAGCCACCACGCGACCCAGCCGCCGGTCGGGCCAACCGCCGGCGTGTCCTCGCCCGACACGCCCCAGCCCGGATAATCGTCGAGACCGTTGGCGAGCGGGAACGGGAATTTGTAGGTCGCATGCAACGTGTCGATCGCCTTGATCTGTGCGTCGGTGAGGCACTGATCGCCCGACTTGCCGCTGGCGCAACGCAGCGTCTCCGCCTTGAAGGCCGCCTTGCAGGACACGGGATCTTGCACCAGCGCGTCATCGGAGCCATCGGCCTTGTCGCAAGCGGCCCGCACGGCATCGCCCACGAGCTTCACCTGCGCCGGATTGATCCAGCCCTCACCCATGGTCGCGAGCCCCGAGCGCGTGCCGGCATGCTGCAGGCCAACCCAGTTGATGACGGGCACGCGGGCAAAGATGCCGTCGAAATCATCGGGATAGCGCTGTGACATGGTGAGGCCTTCGCGGCCGCCTTCGGAAGAACCCATGAAGTACATCTTCTCAGGTCTCTTGCCGTAAGCGCGCTGCATCAGCGCGACTGCGGTATCGCGGACCCTCTTGTAGGCGCGATGGGCAAAATTCTCGAAGGCTTCGTCGTTGAGTGCGAACAGCTGCGGCGGCTCGCCCGGCTTGGACTCATGACCGGAATCGGTGCCGTAGGTGACGAAGCCGCGCGCGAGCGGCGACGGCTTGTCGAAGGGATAGGCCGGCGGCAGCGCCAGGCCCGTGATCAGCACGCCATTGAATCCGCCGCCGCCATATTGCAGCGAGCGGCCGTTCCATTCGACGGGCAAATTGACCTGAAACTTGATCGGGGGCGCCTTGGGATCGGTGGGATCGATATGGCCGAGCAGCTTGCAGAAGCCGGGATTGGCGGGCGTGACGCGCCCCGACGGCGTCGGGCCGCGTTCGGCCACGGCCAGTTGCGACGGCGCCAGCAACGTCGCCGAATCGATCTTCACGGCGTCAGCGCCGCCGACGAGGCCCTTGCAGACGGTGTCCGCATCCTCAGTCAGCGTCACCGCTGAAGCGGAATTCGCGCCCAGCGCGCCCGCTGCGCCCACCAGCAATGCGCACAGCTTCACATGGATTTGCGCCATCGTTTCCCCCTGAGTTTCTGTTCGTTCCGCCAGCAGGCCGCATTCAAGGCGACCTGCGGCCGCCCGTCAATGACGCTAGTGCTCGAACACCAGCCGCGCGCCGACGGTGCCCTCGAGGCTGCGGATCTGCGCAAGCAGCGCGCCTGAATCCTGGCCGCCGAGGTCGGCATCGAGCACGACGTAACCGAGATCGCCGGAGGTCTCCAGATATTGCGCGGCGATATTGATGTCGCGCTGCAGGAAGACCTCGTTGAGCCGGCGCAGCATGCCGGGCACGTTGCGATGGACGTGGCTGAAGCGCGCGCCGGAGGGACGCAGATGCAACTGCACCTCCGGGAAATTCACTGCCCCCGTGGTCGAGCCGGTGATGAAAAAATCGACCAGCTTGCGCGCCACCTCGCCGCCGATGCGCTCCTGCGCCTCCTCGGTCGAGCCGCCGATATGCGGCGTGAGGATGACGTTGCCGAGGCCCTGCACCGGGCTCTTGAAGCGGTCGGAATTCGAGGACGGCTCGACCGGAAACACGTCGATGGCGGCACCCGCGAGATGGCCGTCGCGCAGAGCCCGCGCCAGCGCGTCGAGATCGACGACGGTGCCGCGGCTGTTGTTGATCAGGAGGGAGCCGGGCTTCATCGCCCGCAGCTCTTTCTCGCCGATCATCCCGGCGGTCTCCGGCGTCTCCGGCACGTGCAGGCTGACGACGTCGCTCTGCGCCAGCAGCTCTTCCAATTTCTCGACCGGCTCGGTGTTACCGTGGCGGAGCTTGTCGGTGCGGTCGAAATAGATCACGCGCATGCCGATCGCCTCCGCCAGCGTCGAGAGCTGCGAGCCGATATTGCCGTAGCCGATGATGCCGAGGGTGCGGCCGCGCACCTCGCGACTGCCGGTCGCCGACTTGTCCCAGCCGCCCTCATGGGCTGACACCGAGCGCGGAAAGATGCGCCGCAGCAGCATCACGATCTCGCCGATCACGAGCTCGGCGACGCTACGCGTGTTGGAGAACGGCGCATTAAACACGGGAATACCGCGCTTGCGCGCCGCCAGCAGATCGACCTGATTGGTGCCGACGCTGAAGCAGCCGACGGCGAGAAGCTGGTCGGCCGCTTCCAGCACCTCATCGGTAATCTGGGTCCGCGAGCGGATGCCGAGCAATGACACGCCCTTGAGCGCCCGCCGCAGATCCTCGCCGTCCAGCGCCTTGGTCAGGCGCTCGACATTGGTGAAACCCGCAGTTCTGAACAGGTCCACGGCGCTGTCGTTGACGCCTTCGAGCAGCAGCGCCTTCGCGTTCCGCTCAGGGCTTTGGCCTGGGGCTGGCATGAAATCTCCGTGGGTCACAGCTTCGCCGCAGCTCATAGACCGCGGGGGATGCGCAGCACAATAGGGTTCGGATACGGGGAGAAGATGGCGGGGCGGTCGTCAGATCACGTAAAACCCGTGCGTTCCGTCCAGACGCAATTGTTCGACCAGACCATATTCCCAGTCGAGATAGGCCTGCATCGCGCGCTCGTCGACGCCGGTGCCTTCATAGGGGCGGCGGTAGCGGTGGGCGGGGTCGGGCCTGGGCAGGACGTGCGGCGGACCGACTTCGAGCGCGCCGTCATAGCCGCCTTCGCGCACATAGACCTCCCAACCCATCTGCGCGAGCCAGGACGCCGTCATGTCGGCGCGGACGCACTTGTCGTCGGTCAGCACGATGCGCGCGCCGCGCACCGGTGCGGCCATGTCGGTTTCCTGCACGAGCTGGCCGCCGGGATAGTGGCGGAAGCCCGGGAGGTGGCCGGCCGCATATTCCTCGGCGTCACGCACATCGAAGCGATAGAGCGTGCGATCGGTCTGCGCGACAAGCGCAGCCATCTCGCTCGCGCCGATGTGGCGCACACCGGCGCGATAGGCGACGTCGCGGGCATTGGCCGGGCCGCCCTCGAACGACCCGATCGCACCACGCCGGTCGGCACCATGGTCGAGCGTATGCCGCGCCAGCGTCCAGCCGATGGTGCCGTTGCGCAGCGCCCGGACCTTGTTCGGCACGCCGGCATTGATCAGCGATTGGGTGCCGATGATCGAGCGGGTGCGGCCGGCGCAATTGACGATGATGGTGGTGTCGGCATCGGGTGCCGCCTGCCCTGCCCGCAGCACCAGCTCCGCGCCGGGCACGCTGACCGAGCCCGGGATGTTCATGGTGGCGTATTCGTCGAAGCGGCGGACGTCGAGGATGGCGATGTTAGCCTTGTCCGCGATGAGTTTTGCCACCTCGTCGGCACTGAACGAGGGCGTGTGCCGGCGCGACTCGACCAGCTCGCCAAAGGCTTTTGAGTAGGAGTTGACGTCCTCGAAGATTTGATAGCCCGCGTCGCGCCAGGCCTTCAGCCCGCCGTCGAGCGCGCGGATGTTCGTGTAGCCCAGACCCGCGATGCGCTCGGCGCCGGCAGTGACCAGTTCTTCGCCATCATCATAGAGCACGATCGGCACATCTTTGCGCGGCAGCCTGACCTCGGCTTCGATCGCAATCCGATCGGCGGCCAAATTGGCGGCGAACAGCGGATGACCGGTCGCGAAGCCAGCCTCGTGCCTGAGATCGAGCAGCGCGATCTCCTCGCGCAACAGCAACGCGCGGCGGATATCGGCGGGGGTGACGGTGGTGAGCTTCATGGCATGAACTCTGGGAAGTGGCCATGAGCTTTTGAACCATTGTTGCGGCATTGGCTAGCCATGCCGCGCACAATCAAATTCAATAGCCCTTGTCAGACACATCATGGTCGAGGAGGAAGATCCTGCGCGCGAACGCCTCTCGACGGTCGCGAGTTCACCGCGTCGGCGTCACCTCAATCACATTCGTATGTAGCGACCACTTTCGCGAAGTCGAGCTGATCGAGAGCATCGCGGTCGATCCAGAAATGAAGCGTGCATCCGATGTTGGCGTGCCAGTCAAGAAACGCGCGATCACCTTGCATCTGGAGCAATAATATATCTTCCAAGTGCTGCTCCGTCGCATTCTGCGGGCCACTGCCATATCCCAGCATCTGATGCAGGGCGGTGTTAAAACGGCGGTATTGGCCGTCTCTTGCGGTCGGGGTCTTCCAATGATTTCGACGCGCGAAATTCGTAAGATAGCTGAGAGGCACGTCGTCGAGAGCTTTAACATCCTGCTCCGCCATGCATCGGATCGTATGATTGATGGCATTGCCGAGATCCGACGCGATTGTGGACGAATACGTATAGACGTATTGTCGGACATTCTCGTAGGTGTGCACGACGTCGGTCCACCAGGCCCGAAAGGTCGCTCTTGTGTCCGCATCCACGTTATCCATTGGAGTCAGCGCCCGACAGCGCTCGAGCCATCCGATTGCGCCAGCGCGAAGGCGCTTCAATTCCGCGGCTCCCTCGTCGTTGAGCGGCTTGTAGGAGTATCCGGGTGTCAGGTCGCGAACGACGTGCGACAGCACAGACCGAACCACATGATTGATCAGGAGCCAGTTGAATGGCCAATGATCGTCCTTCTCGTATTCGGACGCCATTCTGAATTGCACCAAATCAGGTCCTCGCGGCTCCCCGGGACCCAATGCCTTGCATAATTCTGCGATCAAGAGTTCGCCTCCGACGGCGTCCTCATGGAAATAGAAGTCCCGGAATACGTGGAAAGAAAGTGGATATTTGAATTCGACCTTGGAATGAAAATCGATCGCCGGATCGAGCCATTTGACCTGGGCGTCACCATTGGTCCCCGCCAGCGGCATTAGATCGGCCGGTGGCGCGCGGTCGGGATATGCGTCACCCGCAGCAGTACCGTAGAGAATACGGCAAGGCGGACGTCCTTCGCCCACGAACACGGAGCTGCAGAAGAAATAGAGCGTGCCTCGCTTCGGCAGCGGCGACCAACCGGAGCCCGGGACTTCGGCCAGGTCGATCTGAGCGACGAAGGTGAGCGCGACGGTCTCCAAGGTTTGGTTCGCTCTGACCTCCGCCGTCGGCCACTCGAACTGCGGAGGCAGCCTGGGAAGCCCGCCGAAGAAACTCCGCGCTGGGTGCGCGAGCGGCACTGGCAGGTCACTGCGTCTCACCAGTACGGCAGGCAGCGCAGTCTCTTCGATCTCGTCGCGTTCGGACAACGCCATCAGATAACCACCACTTCAGGATGCACCTCACCAATCGAACCATTTTGCGAAGGCTCCGACAAGTGCTTCTTGTCCGCAGCGCCAACGCGATTCGTTGTCACTGCTATTCGGCGATCGCCGAACGGCAGTCGACGCGATCACTCGCCCGGCACGAGCCGGCCGAGCGGTGGCTGCGCGGGGCGTCGCAGCTTGCGGCGCGAGAGATAGAGCAGGACGCCGGTGACCGCGAACAGCGGCATGAGCGCCGCGGCCACCATGAACGCGAGCTTGCCGGGCCAACCCAGAATCGCGCCGCGGTGGATGTCGAGCACGTTCGCGATGATCTTCTCGCCGAACGTCTTGTCGGCGTAGCGTTCCGCGGAGACCAGCTGACCGGTGACGGCGTCGATGCGGAATTCGTCGCGCGTGGTATCGAGCGTGGAGTCTTTCCCCCGTGAGCGGATCCGGATCGCCGTCCCCGCACCGGCGGGCAGCGTCAGCAACGCCTTGGAGAAGCGGCTCCCCTCCTCGCGCTGGAAGGCGGCCCACGCGCGATCAAAGCCGATCGGCTGTGCCGTCTCGCTGGCGCCGGCGGCCGAACGCGACGCCTTTGCAGGCATCCTGAGCTGCATCTTAGCGGCGGCGACTTGCGGCCGCGACAGCAGCCAGACGACTCCGTCCTTGTACCAGTCGAACGAGTACCAGAGCCCGGTGAGCGTCATCACCAGATAGACCGGCAGGACCCAGGTGCCGATCACCGCATGCAGCGAGCGATGCAACCCGCGCCCGCTGAGCCCGAGATTTGGCTTCAGCCACATCTTCACGCTGCCTGCACGCCGCGGCCAGCGCAGCACGAGACCCGAAACCAGCATCACGATGAGGCCGAGCGCCGCGATGCCCGTGATCTGGCGCCCCCAGCCCTTGGCGTCACCGGGAATCAACAGCCAGCGATGCAGCTTGCGCACGGTCGCAAAGAATCCCTCGCCGCGCGGCGCACCCAGCACGCGCGCGTCATAGGGATCGACATAGAGCGAGGACGGCCGCGCGCCCTGTTCGTCGCGGGCAAAGCGGACATGCACCGGGGCGGACGGATCACTCGCTAGCGTCACGGCGGAGACCTTGCCGACATTCTGCCCCGCGGTCAGGCGCGCAACCAGCTCGTCCGGCATCAGCGCCGCTGCCTGGCGCGGCGCGACCTGCATGATGCCGCTGTTCAGATAGTCGCCGATCTCGTCCTCGAAACTCATGATCATACCGGACAGCGCGATCACAGCGAGCAGCAACGCGAGCACGAGGCCCGCGATGGAATGGACCCGAAGCAGGGTCGCCTTGATCGCGCGCCAGGGGTCACGCATTGGCACGGGCCTTCCCGCTCGGCGCGGTCATCAGGCGAGCGTCCCTGCGCGACATGCCCATCGCTAAAACTTCACCGTCGCCGACAGCGACACCCGCCGCGCGTCGCCGATGGCGACGTTCAAATTATTGACGGCGGAGGGATAGTAGACGGTGTCGAACAGGTTCTTGACGTTGAACTGGTAGATCACCGGCGTGTTCTGGTGTTTCGTCTCATACGTCGCGAAAATATCGGCGACCACATAAGACGGCAGGAAGAAAGTGTTGATGGAATCGCCGGGGCGGTCCCCAACATAGCGCGCGCCGCCGCCGAGGCGGAGCTGACCCGGTAGGGCTGTGCCGAAGTCATAGACCAGATAGAGCGAGGTGGTGTTCAAGGCGACGTTTTGCAGCTTCTTGCCGAGCAACGTCAAATCCTCGGATGCCGTCACGCGGGCGTCGGTGTAGCCATAACTGCCGATCAAGGCCCAGCTGTCGGTGAGCCTGCCGGTGACATCCAACTCGACGCCGCGCGAGTGCGCACGGCCCACGGTGTGGAGTTCCACCACGCCGGCGCTGTTCGTCTTCGTCGTCTGCACGTTCTTCTTGTCGAGATCGTAGAGCGCCAGCGTTCCGGAGATACGCTTGTTCAAATCGAACTTCACGCCGGTCTCGTATGACACGCCTTCTTCCGGCGCGACATTGGAGCCGATCGTGACGCCGATCGGCGCAATGGTCGAATTCGGCTTCAGCGATTCGGTGTAGCTCGCATAGAGAGAGATCTGGTCGGTCAGCTTGAAAATGGCGCCGCTAAGCGGGAGCACCTTGTCCTGAGATACATTGGTGTTGGTGACGAACGGCTTCCCGCGCCCGGCGATCTGGTCGTAATCCATGTACCGCACGCCGCCGACCAACGCGAACCGCTCTGTCAGATGCAGCGTGTCCTGGACGAACATCGACCATTGGCCGAGCTTGTCGGTCTGCGCACTGTCTGGATTGGACACCGTCGTTCCCGGTCCGATCAGACCGTAAACGGGATTGTAGACATTGAAGGCGGGAGTTGCCTGCCGGATCAGATTGTCCCGGTAGATCGTGCGATACTGGCCGTCGCCACCGAACACCACATCATTGCGCATGTCGCCGAGCCAAAAGCCGCCGGACATGTAGGACGTTCCGTAGCTGGCGTTGCTGAGCGAGCCCCGTGTGCCGTCGTTGCTGCGGGTCTCGGCGCCCGTCGTGAAGTTGAGCGTGGAGATGCGGAGCTGGTTGGCGCTGAAGGTTTCCGTGTTGTAGCTGTAGCCAGCGTAGAGCTTCCAGTCCTGATTGAAGCGGTGCTCGACCGACGCCTGGATCAGGTCCGACGTACCCCATGTGTTATTGAATGGCTCGTCGAGCCGGCGCGTCGTGGGCACCGCCAGCGGCGCCTTCGTCACCGGATTGAACGCCGTGCCGCGATCGAACGGATAGATGAACTCGCGATGCTCGTAGTTGAGCTGCACCGTGGTGTCCTGACCGTACCAGGCCAGCGACGGCGCAACCAGCATCTCGCGATGCCGGCCGAAATTACGCCAGTAATCCTCGCTGACGCCGTAGCCGATGAAGCGATAGGCGAGGCCCTGGTCACCAATCGGACCGGTGATGTCGAGCAAGCCGTCAGCGCCAGTTCTCGAGGCATTGAAGGCCGAGCCGAGCAGCGTGACCGAGCCATGCTGGTACAGCTCCGGCCGCTTGCTGATAGTGTTGACGATGCCCCCGGGGTCCATGATGCCGTAGAGCAGCGAGGCCGGTCCCTTCAGCACTTCGACGCTCTGGACTGCGGGATTGAAGCTGCGCCCCTGCACCAGCGGCATGCCGTTGCGCATGATCGAGCCGTCGCGGTTGTCGCCGAAGCCGCGGCGGATCACTGCGTCCTGGCTGCCGGCGAGCGTGTTGGTCTGGGTGATGCCGGAAACGTTGATCAGCGCGTCGTCGATGTTGCGCGGGAGCTGGTCCTTCAACACCTGCGCGGGCACGATGTTGACGGCCTGCGAGGTGTCGAGCGGCGAGGCGCCGCTGCGCAACGTGGTTGCGCTCGGCATCGCGCGGTAGCCGAGCTTTGCGGCTTGTTGCGCGGCGGCTTCCGCGGCGGCGCGTTCCGAGAGCGTCGGCGCTGCGGGGGCTGGATTGCGATTGCGCTGGCGCGCTGCGGCTTGCGTACGGCGTGGAGACTGCTCCGATGCACGCGCCGCTTTCGGCCGCGGTGCCGGCGCCTCCACCGTCACCGGCGGCAGTGCGGATTGGGCCTGCGCGGTCGCCGAGCTGGAGGGACATTCAGCGAGCAGCACGGCCGCGCCGATGAGAAGACCCGCGCGGCTATCGCCGGCAAGCGTTCGACGGCCGCTGACGCGCTGGCCGTCCAGATAGACACGCACTTTCGATTCACTTCCAGGTCAGACGCAGAAGCTGGCGCGTCTAACAGTCGTGCTACGCGAAGAGAACCGTAGGCGGCCTTGAATCGCTCTAGTGTTGAATGGTTCTAGATTCCGATCGCGCTATTCGGCAATCCTCGATTGATTGCGCAGCGAGCGCGACACGCAGCGCGCGAATTCACAGCACCTGTGGCGGTTTTGCGCGATCTCACGCGATGGCGGGCACCATCAATTCGTCGAGCTTCCGCTTGAGCGCGGTGCCGTCGGACAAGGCCCGGAGCGGCGGCCGCACGCGCAGCCAGCTCGCATCGCCCGTCTGTGCCGCGAGGATGGCTTTCAGCGTCGTGAGGAAGGATGGCGATTTCACCACGATGTCCACGGCAGCCTGCATTCGTGCTTCGACATCCTTGCCGTCGATCATTGCCTTGACCAGCTCCGGCGCGATGTTGGCCATGCCGCAGATGGTGCCGGCACCGCCGGCGGCGATCGCGCGGGTGATGTCAACCTCGTTGCCGACAGTGATGGCGAGCTCGGGCGCGGCGGCGCGGAACGCCTGGAACTGCTTGAAGTCGCCGCTGGAGTCTTTCAGGCCTGCAACGACCTTGCCGTAGCGCTTGCGCAAATTCGCGGCGACGCTCGTCGGGATCGCGACACCCGAGATCTGCGGGATATGATAGAGGTAGGCCCGCAGGCGATCGTCGGCGACGCCGTCGAGGATCACCGCAAACGCATCCTCGATGCCTTCAGGGGTGACGCTGCGGTCGAAGTAAGGCGGCAGACACAGCACGTGACGCAGGCCGAGGCCGAGCACGGCACGCGTCAATGCGATGCTGTCGCTGATCGCGGGGAAGCCGCCGCCGATTCCAATTCGCTCCGGCGCAACGCCAGCCTTGAGCACGGCCTCGATGGTCGCGACGCGTTCGGTGACATTGAAGGAGGTGCCCTCGCCGGTGGTGCCGAACAGCACGACACCGTCGACGCCCTTGCCAAAGAGTTGCTTGGCGTGGGCTGCGAGCTTTGCGGAGTCCACGCTGCCGTCCGTCGCGAGCGGCGTCGCCGACGCCACCCAGAACCCGCGAATCGCCTCCGTCATCACACCATCCGTTGCTGTGGCTCCGGACCAAGCCTCTGATCTCGGACGATCTGAGGGGGGCTTCCCGAAGCGTTGTTTTTGCTTTACTTTTCGCGTTGTACCTTACATACAACAAAGGCGCAAATCCTTTCCGTCGTCATGGCGCGCATGACACGCAGCCAGATTCCGAGGAGGTCTCGCATGAACATGGTGACCCCCATTGAACGGCCGACCCAGTTGCTTGGCGCCTTGCGCGACAGGCTCGGCGCGGCTGCCGTGCTTGTTGGCACCGACGTGCCCGCGCGCAATTGCAACGACTGGAGCGCGAGCCTGCCGCAAACGCCGCTTGCGGTGATCCGTCCGGTCGACGCGCAAGGCGTGGCAGACGCGATTCTGACCTGCCGGCAGGCGCAGCTGCCGTTCGTGCCGCAGGGCGGATTGACCGGGCTGTGCCGCGGCGCATCGCCTGAAGCAGGCTGGGTCGCGATCTCGCTGGAGCGCATGAGCGGCATCGAGGAGATCGATCATGCCTCGATGACGATGACGGTGAAAGCAGGCACGCCGCTTCAGACGATCCAGCAGGCGGCCGACGAAGCCGGATTCTTCTTCCCGCTCGATCTCGGCTCGCGCGGATCCTGCGCGATCGGCGGCAACCTCTCGACCAATGCCGGCGGCAACCGCGTGATCCGCTACGGCATGACGCGCGAACTGGTGCTCGGGCTCGAAGTGGTGCTGCCCGACGGCACCATCATCACCAGCCTCAACAAGCTGATGAAGAACAATGCCGGCTATGATCTGAAGCATCTGTTCATCGGCTCGGAGGGCACGCTCGGCATCATCACCCGCGTGGTGCTGCGGCTGTTTCCAAAACCGCGCTCGACCATGGCCGCGCTCTGCGCGCTCGAGGACTATGCCGCGGTGATTGTGCTGCTCGGCGCCGCGCGAAGCGGGCTCGGCCCGCTGCTGTCGGCGTTCGAGGTGATGTGGCCGGATTACTGGGACGTGATCACGAAACGCGCCGGCGTCAAGCCGCCGGTCGCCGCAGGCCACGGCCTCTACGTACTGGTCGAAGCGCAGGGCACCGACGAGAGCCTCGACGCGCCGCGCTTCCAAAGCTGGCTCGAAGAGCTGATGGAGCGCGGGCTGCTCGCCGACGCCGCCGTGGCGCAATCGCTGGCGCAAACGCAAAGCTTCTGGCGCGTGCGCGACATCTGCGCCGAGTTCGGCCAGGTGCTGGGGCCGCACATCTCCTACGACATCGGCCTCGCCGTGGCGCGGATGGACGAGTTCGTCACGCGCTGCAAGGCGGCGCTCGCGGATGGCATCGAGGGATGCGAGAGCGTCTATTACGGCCATATCGGCGACGGCAATCTGCATCTCGTCTCCTGGGTGACCGGCCTTGCCGTCGAGCGGCAGCCGAAGGAAGCGATGGATGCGATCATCTACGGCCTCGTGCGCGAGATGGGCGGCAGCGTCTCCGCCGAGCACGGCATCGGCACGCTGAAGAAGAAGTGGCTGGGTCATGCCCGCAGCGAGGCCGAGATCGCGCTGATGCGGACGCTGAAGGCCGCGCTCGATCCCGATCATCTGCTCAATCCCGGCAAGGTGATCTGAGAGAGCCGATGCGATCGCTGAAGCTCGATGCACCGAAATCGCTGTCGCAGCGGGTGATGCAACGGCTGCGCCAGGCCATCATCGACGGCGAGTTCGCGCTCGGCGCCGCCATCTCCGAGGAGATGGTGGCAAACTCCTTCGGCGTCAGCCGCACCCCGGTGCGCGAGGCGATGGGCCAGCTGCAGGCGCAGGGCCTCGTCGTGATCCGGCCGCAGGTCGGCAGTTTTGTCTTTACGCCAAGCGCGGAAGACATCACCGCGCTCTGCACGTTCAGGATCGCGCTCGAACCCAAGGCCGCCGAACTCGCCTTCCGCCATGATCGCGCCGGTGCGATCACGACGATGAGCGAGGCGATCGCGGCGATGGAGCCGGCGATCGCGGCCAGGGACAACATCGCCTATGGGCGCGCCGATGCCGCGTTCCACGAGGCGCTGTTCCTCCATTGCGGCAATCGCTATCTCGCCGAATCCTATCAGCTCGCATCCAGCCGCGTCGCAGCACTGCGTACCAATTTGACTTCGCCGATCGACGTTCGCACGCGCACGTCTTTCGACGAGCATCGCAAGCTGCTCGATCTGTTCGCGCGCGGCGAGTTCGCCGGCTTCGCGACGCTGATGACCACGCACATCACCAATTCTGGCGTGGTCTACGCCAAAGCGCTGAAGGTGGATTGAGCGCTGCTACCGCGCGCCTTTGGTGCCGGGCCTGTCCAGAAAATCCAGCGCGGTGTTGATCTGTTCGAGCTGGTGCTCGATCCTGTCGCGGTCCTCGACCGTGGGCGCCTTCTCGAGCTGCTCGACGAGCTTCTGCTTTCGGAGCAGCAAGTTCTCTATGACTGTACTCACGGCTCCCCCATCCGCCAGAGGCGAACATCGAGGCGATATTAGACCCCGGACGCGAGCGCGCGCCAGCCGGGTCCGGCGCAAACCCTGCATCAGAATGTTCGCGAGGGCAGTTGGTTCCTGCGTGTGACGCGAGAACGGATCAGCTTAGGCGCGCTTAGTGGGTCGAGCCCACGCGCGCGAGTTGCACCGGTGCGACGTGGGTACGGGTGACGGAGACCGAGAACAGCGCCAGCAGCGCGCACAGCATGCAGAGCCTCATCCGCACCGTCCTGCGATCGGTGATCGGCAGGAACAGGAAAAACATCATCGCCAGGATCAGCAGCATGTCGACCACAAACATCGATCTCTCCCTTGAAACGAGGCAGAGCATGACGGGGGACAGGCTGGGCGGTATGTGGACGGCGTCACACAGCTGATGGCGGCGCTCGCGAACGGTTAACGTGTCCGCACGCCCGGGCTGCCGCCCACGGAACCGGATCTTTCACGTGCCCGTCGGTTGTATTCGCCGTCCCGGAGTCCTATGCGTATGCGCCATGGACATCCAGATCATCGCCGCCGAAAAACCCCTGATGGCGCAGGCGCGCCCGCGCAAGCCGGCGCCGTTCCTCCCGATGAGCCGCGCCGAAATGGATGCGCTCGGCTGGGACGCCTGCGACATCGTGCTGGTGACGGGCGATGCCTATGTCGACCATCCCAGTTTTGGCATGGCCATCATCGGCCGCCTGCTGGAGGCGCAGGGTTTTCGCGTCGGCATCATCTCGCAGCCGGACTGGCATTCGGCCGAGCCATTCAAGGCACTGGGCAAGCCGAAGCTGTTTTTCGGCGTCACCGGCGGCAACATGGACTCGATGGTGAACCGCTACACCGCGGACCGCCGCATACGCAGCGACGATGCCTATACCGCGGGCGGCGAAGGCGGCAAGCGGCCGGACCGCTGCACCGTCGTCTACGCCCAGCGTTGCCGCGAGGCGTTCAAGGGCGTCCCGGTCGTGCTCGGCGGCATCGAGGCGTCGCTGCGCCGGATCGCGCATTACGATTACTGGTCCGACAAGGTGCGCCGCTCGGTGCTGGCCGACGCCAAGGCGGACCTCTTGCTTTACGGCAATGCCGAGCGCGCCGTCGTCGAAGTGGCGAACCGTCTTGCCGCCGGCGAGGCGCCGCGCGAGCTCGACGACATCAGGGGCGTCGCGCTGTTCCGCCGCGTGCCCGAGGACTACGTCGAGCTGCAAGCCGACGATATCGACTCCGCCGATGAAGGCGCATCGCGGACGAAAGGCTTGACCGTGATCCGGCTGCCCGCTTTGGAGCAGGTCGAGCAGGACAAGGAAGCCTATGCGCGCGCGTCACGCGTGCTGCATCGTGAGAGCAATCCCGGCAATGCGCGGCCGCTGGTGCAGCGCCACGGCGATCGCGATCTCTGGCTCAACCCGCCGCCGATCCCGCTGACCAGCGACGAGATGGATGCGGTCTACGATCTTCCCTACGCGCGCGCCCCGCATCCGTCCTACGGTGACGCGAAGATCCCGGCGTGGGACATGATCAAATTCTCGGTGACGATCATGCGCGGCTGTTTCGGCGGCTGCACCTTCTGCTCAATCACCGAGCACGAGGGCCGCATCATCCAGAACCGCTCCGAGGGCTCGATCCTGCGCGAGATCGAGAAGATCCGCGACAAGACGCCCGGCTTCACCGGCGTCATCTCGGACATCGGCGGTCCCACCGCCAACATGTACCGGATGGCGTGCAAGGACCCGAAGGTCGAGGCGGCGTGCCGGCGGCCGTCCTGCGTTTTCCCCGAGATCTGCCCGAACCTCGACACCTCGCATGACGATCTGATCCGGCTCTATCGCAAGGTGCGCGAGACCAAGGGCATCAAGAAGGTGATGGTGGCCTCCGGCGTGCGCTACGACCTCGCGGTGGAAAGCCCCGAATACATCAAGGAGCTCGTCACCCATCATGTCGGCGGCTATCTGAAGATCGCGCCCGAACATACCGAGCGCGGGCCACTCGACAAGATGATGAAGCCCGGCATCGGCGCCTACAACCAGTTCAAGCGGATGTTCGATGCCGCGGCCGAACAGGCTGGCAAGAAATATTATCTGATCCCGTATTTCATCGCGGCGCATCCGGGCACGACCGACGAGGACATGATGAACCTCGCGCTGTGGCTGAAGAAGAACCGCTATCGGGCGGATCAAGTGCAGACCTTCCTGCCCTCGCCGATGGCTACTGCAACGGCGATGTACCACACCGGCGTCAATCCCTTACGCGGCGTGCGGCGCGGCGGCAGCGACAAGGTCGAGGCGATCAAGGGCCTGCGCCAGCGCCGCCTGCACAAGGCGTTCCTGCGCTACCACGACCCCGACAATTGGCCGGTGCTGCGTGAAGCCCTGAAAGAGATGGGCCGCGCCGACCTGATCGGCTCGCGCCCCGACCAGCTGGTCCCCGCGCACCAGCCGCCCGGCACCGGCAAGGCCGCCGGCACGCGGCGACCGGTTCGTCCAGACGGCAAGACCCAGCGGTTCACGACCAAGAATCTGCGGGTGATGAAGTAGCGGGCGAGCCGGATCAGATCCGGTTCATCCTCGCACTGTCGTGCCCCCAAAACAAAAACCTCGAAAACAACCCCATGCACAGTAGCCGGCATGAGCGGGATCAATGACTTAGGTGCTTTGCGAATCCGTTGAATCCGGCGGGCGAGATAACGAAAAAACGAAAATTAGGTTTTGACGAAATATTGACTCGTCGGGCAAAACAGGCGCAAGCTGCCATTGTCGCGGCACGCGTGACAGGGCGAGGCCCAACCGCTACTCCGTATCAATATCCTCGAGCTTCACACCGCGTCCCGCGCGCAGGCTCGAAGCAACCGTCCCCCGACTTGAATCCATTCAACACAGCAGGCGTCGGTGCGCGCCCGGATGCGCTGGGGAGCGTAGTCGTAAACCCGATCGCGGGGTAGGCGGTGTCCGCTCTGTCCGCGAAACCGGACATGGCCAGTCCGGCTTTGTGAGTCAGCTACGGGCCAAAACCGGACTCACGGTGTCATACACATGTGTCGCGCGTAGTCTATTGCTGCGATCTGCTTTCAAGCAGCCGGTCGCGGACGTCCTCCGATACAAAACGCTCCGCCCGCTGCCATGCCTCGTCGTTGTCGCCGCGGAACTGAAAATATTTCCTAAACACGATGCGCTGAGATTTTGCATCGATAGCAACAGTCTGCGCAAACTGCACCAGCGTGCTCATCTTATGGAAGCCGCCGATGATCAGGATCTGCGCGCCGGCCTGTGACGCAGCGCGCAGCCGATCGCGCAACATTGGTCCATCGGTCGGGCAATTTGAAGCGCAGGAGGACGGCACAAGTTTAAAACGGTGGTCCGCCGTGACATCGTCCCGCAGCGCGGTCATGAATGCCCGCAATCGCTTTTCATGTACGGCCGTCTGATCGGTGGGCTCGTTCGACGTGTCTCTATACTTGAAATCGTCGACGGAGACAGCCAAAGCGTGGCTGGCGGTCTCGGCGGATGCATCTGCGATGAGGCTGGTTCCCAGGAGCAGACCGGCTGTGGTAACAGCGTGCAGGATTGAGCTGTGGCGCATCGTGATGACTCGATCTCCTCGGCTAAGCCCATCTTAGAAGATCGATTCTTTCCGTCTCCTGTCGAAGAAATTAATGCTTGGTAACGCTACGCGGCCGCCCATCGCAGCGCAGCGCTAACGTCTGCAGTGAGTCACAAGCGGTCCTCAGCCGCATGCACACGGCGGGTCGGCTGAGGGCCAAAAGGCGATCATGCGGGATATTATTCTATCAAGAGCAGCCCCCGCTTCTCGTCGCCGTCGAAGGTATTAACAGCGTCGAACAGCCGCTTCCGCTCGACGAGCCAGGGCTGGAAATCGAGATTGACATCGAGGACGAAAACGAGGTCCTCGGCTTCCAAATAGCCCCCGATTGGCGAATGGTGGCCACTCCCAGCACCGAAAATTTGAGCGCGATCGAAATTCACGATGTAGCGTCGCCCCGGATCGTTGGAGCGACGGAGATGCTCCAGAAACAGGGTCTCGCTGAGTTCACGCAAGACTGTAACTTTCCGGCTGGTGTGGGACTGGGCGACTTTGGCCAGCTCGTCGAGCGTGAGACCCATGATGCATACGCCTGTCCAGCAGCTCCACGTGCGGGCCAACACCTTGCCCTCCGTCCTCGCCGCCTCGCCAAGAGACCGGTACGTATTCGCAACAGCGGCAGGTCCGCAGCGAGAGCCATTTGATTGCCAATCAACATGTCTTTGGAATGTGGCTGCCACGGGCAGGTGCCACGCACGCTCTATGAGTTCAGGCGTACGTGTTACCGATGAAGCTATGGCTTCTGATGGAACGTGCGATCGGCTGACCACCAGGGCCCCGGCCCACACCAGACCCACGGCGAGAACCATGCTGCTGATGCTGACGCGGTGCCATCGCTTCATCGGTCAAAACCTTTGGCGGCAACGACGACATCGGCCGGCAAAATGATATTCAGTAGCCTACCGGCAGGAAGAAATTTCATGTGCGCGTCCGTTCGGGCTGAAAATGCGACCGCATCTCGACGGGGCTGACCAAGTCTTCAGGAAAAGCGACAGCCAATCGGACCCTTTTCCGCGACATCGCCGACACGTTTCAGCGTCGCGATCCAGATGCTAGATTTCCGACCCTACCCCGAATAGGAGGACGACATGCCCGATAGCGTCTACAAGGTCATTGAGCTGGTCGGCACCAGCACCGACTCGTGGGAGAAGGCGGCTGCCAATGCGGTCGAGCAAGCCGCTAAATCCCTCCGGGATCTTCGCGTTGCAGAGGTGGTCAAGCTCGATATGCAACTGGACGACAAGGGAAAAGTCGAGGCCTATCGCACCAAGCTCAACGTC
>NZ_JBVVPB010000034.1:0-59954 GCF_055807435.1 Bradyrhizobium sp. Ken51
ACCGCAAGCCCGGCTCGCGAACGTGACGACCACAAGATCGCCCCTCAAGGATGAGCCGGGATGAGCGACACATACGCCGTTTCCGAATTTCGGTAAAGCGGAATATTTTTGCAGATGCGCATTGACACTGACGTGTCGAGGATTGGTCAGATGTTTTGCCCGACGGTCAACCGTGACAGCTTCGTGGCGCCTGGCCGTTTGGGTTCGTCGGAAACGGTCTGGACGGCAGTCGCGTTGCGGCGCTGGGTTCCATCATCGCCTTGACTCGACCTCAGCGCCTCACCCTCTTGTCCTTGAACGGGCGGGCTACGCTCGCCCTCTTGCGCGCTGGGCCTGAGCCCAGGCCGTGGTGACGTCCCGCGGCGGGACGTCGACGCGCCGGATCGGCGTCAGCTCGCCGGAGGCGGAGATGATCGCGGTCTCCTCGCGGCGGCAGCGCGGGCACACGAAGCGGACCTCGTTTGGCGAAGCCGACCAGCTCGAACGTTTCACATTGGCCGCCATCGGCCAGGCCGCGCAATGCGAGCATGACACCAGGAACCGACCGGGATCGAGCATACCCATTCCAAAGGACTCCGCGTCCTGCCATCCCTTCAATGATTAATCCATGTGAATCGTTCCGGTGCCAAAACACCGTCAAGGCACCGTCGGCCCCAAATTGGGGGGCGGAGCGGCTCAGTGGGCGCCCTTGAGCGTGCACGACGTGCTGCAGGTGACGGTGTTGCCGTGGTCGCACGCCTTGCAGGCAGCGACGCACTGGTTCATGTCGCGGGGATTGAAGGACGTGTAGTTCCGCATCGCGTAGACCGGGGTCGAGCCGGTGATGTCCTGCTCCTGGTTGCAGGCTGCCGTCATGAGTCCAAACATGATGACCGCAAGGCGCGCATGGGATCGCCCTGTGAGGCACGACAAAACAATCTCGCGAGGCGCGCTGCACCGCAACGTGCAACGGCATTCCCTCAGCGGAGAAGCACAGTAAGCGTCCCCCGCATCTGCATTGAGGATGCGCGCCAAGTGTTAAGAACGGATTGCCGGCGTCAGGCCGCAGCTTTGCTCGCGATGGCCTGCCGCATGTCCACCGCCAATTGGCGGTACTGCTCCGATAGCTTCAGATAAAACTCGCGCTTGGTGCTGTCGGTGGCAAGCCTGGCGATCAGCTCGCATTCGGCGGTGAGCGTCTCGAAGCGTTCGAGCCTGTTCTCAAGTTCTGTCATCGGCGTGTCCCCATCAAACGCCTCAAGGACACCAAACCTAAGCCCGGGAAATAGGTCACGGCGAACATCGTTATCAAGTAGAATCAATTTTTCCCGCGGAGCTGGCTATTTCTGCTCAAGCCGCCACGCGCCGTCCCAGCCCTCGCCCGGCGGATTGGCCTCGAACTGCGCAATGCGCGCGAGCAGCGCGCGCGAGGGGCCGTCGCCGGGGACGGCTTCGAGTGCTGCGTTGAAAGCGGCACGGGCCTCGTCGAAGCGACGGGCGCGATAGGCGGCGAGGCCCTCGGCGTAGTGCGAACGCAGGCTCTTATGTGCGGCAGTGAGCGCGCCTGCCCGGCCCATCACCTCGAAGATCGTTTGCGGCGCGCTCTGGCCGGCGACCGCAAGACGGTCGACCTCGCGCAATTCGAGCTGCGAGCCGATCGCATCCGCCGTTGCCTGCGAGATGAGGATACGCGTGCCATAGGTCTTGTTGACGGCCTCCAGCCGCGAGGCGAGGTTCACGGCATCGCCCATCACGGTGAAGCTCATCATCAGCTCGGAGCCGATGCTGCCGGTCAGGACCTCGCCGGTCGCGATGCCAATCCGCAAATCGCACAATGCCGGCATGGCGCGGATGCCGAGCAGATCCGGCAATTGCTTCTGCAGCGCGGGCACCTGATCAGCCATGTCGATGGCGGCAAGGCCTGCGAGCAACGCCGGCTCGTCCTCCTCGATGAAGGGCGGGCCCCAATAGGCCATGATGGCGTCGCCGATATATTTGTCGATGATGCCGCGGTTGCTCCTGATCGGACCGGACATCATCGTGAAATAGTGGTTCATCACCCTGACCAGGCCGCGCGGGGTCATGCCCTCGCTCATCGCGGTGAAGCCGCTCATGTCGCAGAACATGATGGTCATGACCCGGCGCTGGCCGTCGATGGCGACCTCCGGCCGGTCGATCAGGCCCTGCACGACCTTGGGATCGATGTAGCGGCCAAAGGTCTCGCGGATGCGCTCGTTATGCCTGAGCTGTTCGGTCATGCGGTTGAAGGCTGCGGCCAGCTCGCCGATCTCGTCCTGGGTGGAGACGGTGATGGTCTTGTCGAAGCGGCCGGCCTCGACCTCGCGGGTGCCGGCGAGCAGCAGCCGCACCGGGCGCGTAATGCCGCTGGACACCAGGAGCGCAAAGGCAAATCCGAGCACCGCTGCCAGCAAGGTCACGACTCCCGACACGATAATCGCCTGGTATTGCCGACTGATCACCTGCGACGTCGAGAAGAAGACCTGCGTCAGCATGTCGCCGCGGATCGCGTCGACCTTCCCGTTGAACGCATCGCGCATCGAGTCGAGCTGTTCCAGCGTGCCGCGGGCCTCGGCCATGTCCTTGGCCTCGATCTGCTTGAGCAGTTTCGTATTGCCCTCGTCCAGATTGCGCCGCAGCTCGGTGACAGCGCTCTCGATACGAACGTCGAGCCGTGCCAGCGCGGCGTTGTCGGAAGAGGTCCTGGGGTCGTCGATGATGGCGTTGATGAGCTTGCGCGCGGTCTCGGCCTCCTCCTCGAACTTGCGGTCCAATGCTTCGAAGTCGCGAAGCCGCGCCGCGTAGGCCTCCTCGTCCGACGCCGATCCCATCCTGGTCATGACCATTCGCCGCAGCGCCAGCGCCCGCTCCAGCGAGCGGATATTGGCGCGGGCGAGATGGCTGTACGCCGGGATGTAACGGTTGGTCAGCTCGTCCAGGAGGACGCCGACCTGGCTCGACATCACCATCGACAGGATCGAGGTGACCAGCATCAGGACGATCAATCCGAGGGCGATGCCGACGATTTTGCGCCGGATCGACTGATTGAAAAGGGGCATGGGTGTGAGGCAATGGGCTGCAGGAATGGCTATGGACCCCAATACACCGTATTTGGACCAGGGAACACGCACAATCAGGCCGCTGTGGCGCCAAGGAGCCGCCCGCAACCACCGCGCGAGCCAGAATGGTTAACAGAGGTTAAGAGCCTTCTCTATCCGCCGTTGCACAAGTTCCCTCGCTCCATCCGTATTTCGCCGCATTGTTGGAACAGCTTGAGGATGCGAAACGACGTCGTGTCACCGTTTTTGACGCCGTTTTGATTCTCGAGCCGCATGTCGTCGCGGACTTTGGTTTGTACTGGTTTCGCAGGGGGACCACGGAATGAACCAGTGCCTACGCTCGCTCGCGTGTGTCGTTGCCGTGGCCGCCTTGGCCTTCATCCCTACCGAGCTGGCAGCGAAGAGCAGTCACAAATCATCCGCGCCGAAGAAGACGCATGAGGCGAAAGCCGGCAAGCAGCGCCACGCCTCCACCGGCAAAGCGCGGCACGGCAAGCATGCCGAGGCCAAGCGCAAGTCGAAGAAGCAGGACGACGCGCCATCGGACAAGCCGGCGGCCCCGCCGCTGACCGGCGACCTCGCCGCGCTGAAGGATGCCATTGATCTTGCGCGGAAGGGCAAGACCGAAGACGCAAGTGCGGCGCGCGACCGCATTGCCGACCCAGCCGGACAGAAACTCGCCGACTGGTTCATGCTGCGCCATTCCGAGAGCACGGCGAATTTCAAGCGCTACGCCGCCTTCCTCGCCGCCAATCCGGACTGGCCGAGCAGCGCGCTGCTCCGCCGCCGGGCCGAGGCGCGGCTGTGGCAGGAGAAAGCCGACGCGGCGACCGTGCACAAATTCACGATGGACCGGCCGACCAGCGCCAAGGGCAAGTTCGCGCTCGCCCGCGTGCTGATGACTGAGGGCGACAGCGACAGGGCCGCGCGTCTGGTGCGCGAGGCCTGGCGCACGGACGAATTGTCCGAGCGCAGCGAGGAAGATTCCTACGAAGCGTTCCGCGATCTCCTGACCGCCGAGGATCATCGCGCCCGCATGGACAAGCGTCTCGGCGCCAAGGACTATTCGGGGGCGCGGCGCGCAGCCAAGCGGCTCGGCGAGGATGCGCTCGCGATCGTCAAGGCCTGCGCCGCCGTCACCGGCAAGGCCAGCAAGGCCAAGGATTATCTCGAGGACGTCTCAGCCGAGGCGCGCCGCGACCTCGGCTATGTGCTGTGCCGCGCGCAATGGCATCTCCAGAATGACCGCATCGACGACGCTGCCGAGGTGATCCTGGCCGCCGCACCCGATATGATGGCGGCGCAAGACACCGACGCCTGGTGGCGCGAGCGCCGCCTGCTCGCCCGAAAGCTGCTCGACCAGGGCAAGTTCAAAACCGCCTATGATTTGGTGCGCTCGGCGGCCGTGCCCGCGATGGAAGTCTATCGCGTCGACTATCACTTCATGTGCGGCTGGATCGCGCTGCGCTATCTCCAGGATCCCAAGGCGGCGATGACGCACTTCGCCGCGATCGACGAAGGCTCGGCCAACCCGATCGCGCTGTCGCGCGCGCATTATTGGCGCGGCCGCACGGCCGAGGCGATGAACGCAACCGCCGATGCGCGCCTGAGCTATCAGGCCGCGGCGCGCTATCCGACCGCCTATTACGGCCAGCTCGCCCGCGCCAGGCTCGGTCTCGACCGCATCGAGCTGCGCGCGCCCTCGCCCGTGCTGGCAGCAGTCGATACGCTGCCCACGGACGAGCGCGTACGTGCCGCCGACATGCTGTACGGCGTCGGTGAGCGCGACATGGTGTTTTACTACGCCGAGGATTTCGCCAGGGAGAGTACCGACGTGGCGGCACTCGAAGCGCTCGGCGAGCTCGCCGGCCGGCGCAACGATGCGCGCGTGATGCTGGAGGTCGGCAAGTCGGCGCTGGCGCGCGGGCTCGCGCTCGATCACTACGCCTTCCCGACCATCGGCATCCCTGAACATAAGCAGGTCGCGCCGGCGATCGAGCCCAGCGTGATCTATTCGGTGGCGCGCACCGAAAGCTCGTTCGACCAGCGCGACAAATCGGCCGCCAACGCAGTCGGGTTGATGCAGGTGACCCCGGAAGCGGGCCGCGACACCGCAAAGCGCTTCGGCCTGACCTACGACTGGGACAAGATGGTCTCCGATCCCGTCTACAACACGCAGATGGGCGCGGCCGAGCTCAGCGCGCTGATGTCGGAATACCGCGGCAACCAGATCATGACCTTCGCCGGCTACAATGCCGGCCGGGGCCGCGTGCGCGAATGGGTGCAGGCGCGCGGCGACCCCAGGGATCCCAAGGTCGATCCGGTCGACTGGGTCGAGCGCATCCCGCTGTCGGAGACGCGCAACTACGTCCAGCGCGTGATCGAGAACGTGTTGGTCTATCGTGCGAGGTTTGAGGCCAGCAGCGTCGTCGCGGCGAAGTCCGAACAGCGCGTTACGACGCCGAACGTGGGCGCGATGCCGACGGCATCGGCCGCAGCCGCCGCGCCCTAGCTTCGCGACGCCGGGGCTGGACGCGGCGTGAAGCTGGATGCAGTGACTGCGACCGACCTCTCTGCGCGGGGTCCGCATCGTTTGGCGAGCCGTCACCTCCTTCCGTGGTCAGAGGGTTCGTACGCGCGCAGAAATGCTTCCGTCAGCGAGCGCGAGAGCGCGCCCGTCTGCAGTATCCAGTTCCAGCTCGACACCGTGATCGCTTCGAGCGAACTGCGGTAAGGCCAGAGCATTTCCGCCGTTGTCTGCTGATATCGACGGTAGCAATCATAGTCGCAGTACCGCCGCTCAGCGGGCACATGGCGGACGTAACTCGCGCCCAGCGGCTGCGCGCACGCGCTGCAGGTACCGCCGTGGCGAGGCCCTTCCTGATTGACGAGCATGAATCTCATCGCGATGTCCTCTCACCCGGACGGCAGATCCACCGCCCGTTTCGCTCTCCTCTCCGCTCAAGACGCCGCTCGTGTGCGCCCCTCGATCAGCGGCGCAGCTTCGCCATGAAGCGCGTAACACTCGTAGCCGCAGTAGGGCAGCAGCGTCTTCGCATCGCGCAGATAGCCGCCGCTGATCTCCTCGCAGCACCAGAGGCAGAACGTTTTGCGGAAAGGGGTCCTGCCGTTCACCAATATGAACCTCATGTGGCACCTCCGAGCGCAAAGCAGTAGACTGTGTCGACGAGAGAGGCGGACGGCGGCGGCGCGCAAAGATGGTTGCGGCCGTCGGGATTATCCCTGTTTCGCTCGACCTTCTGAGGCGGAATGAGGATGTATTTCCCGTCTTCCCGGCGCAGCGCGTAGATGCTCCCCTCGACTCGCCGTATCTCGGTCGGGTAGCAGTCGGCGTTGTTGCAGCAAGTCAGCACCGGATTGTCCGGCATGTGCCAACTCGAATAGAACTGCTCGTGCAGCAGCAGATCCCGAGGCGGATGACGACGATGTGCGCCATCCTGTCCGGCCTCGTCCGCCTCCGCTCCCGTCATCAACGAAAGCGGCAGCGTGATCGCCAAGAGGAGCTTGCAACTACGGTTCAACGCGCAGCCTCCCGATACAGAATTGCCGAACGCAGCGGATCCGGTGACTGGTGCTTACGCCGCCTGGGACCGAAACAGCCATCGGCGATCGCGTTCGCGGCGCGCCCTGAAGCGATCGAGACATTTCCGGGAGCAAAGCGGCGCTCGCCAGGAATAATACCGGATCAGGCCGAACTTCCCGCTGCAGACGGCGCAGCTTTTTGCGGCGGAAGGGCGCTCGGAGTGTTCGGGCTTATCGCACATGACCTCTCCTCCTGGCCTCTGATGGGCGCCTCTGGCGGTCGAGGATCCCCACGGGCGCTGATGCACAATCATCACGTTCGTCGACGAAATGCGGCTTCTCAATCGTGACCAGCCACATCATCGGCAAGCTGGCCTCTTGAGTGCACGACGCCGCGCTACTCGACTGTTCATGCGTCGCGATCGACACCACTGGATTGCCGGTGAGACTAGTCCCCATGTGACGGGCCGCTCAATTGTACGGAGGTAAATGCAGCGTATGACTAGGATTGCGCGACCTATACATAGGTTTGTCCGGTGATTTACCGGAGTTTCGTCCGCTCGCAACGAGACGGCGCAACGCTGGCAAGCTGCACGGAGCCCGCGAACTTTCGATGCGGAATCCTGCTTTGATCAGGGAATTGCCCCTGCTGTCGCAAAGTGCTCTACTCGCCCCTGCCCCACGCGGGCCGGGACGCTTGCGATGATGCCTGGCCAGATCGCAAAACTAGGGAATTCGGCCGCGCAATTCCTGCTCGGCGGCCTTGCGGCGCTTCGATCTCTCGGCAATGCGGCGAAAGACGAGCCCGCGACTGGAGAAGGCTGGCGGCAGGACAATGCCGACCTGCGCGACGCCGTGAAGCAATGGCGACAAGTGTTCGAGCACAATCCGGTCATGTATTTCATGGTCGATCCGGCCGGAACGGTGCTCAACGTGAATACATTTGGCGCCGCGCAACTGGGCTACACGGCGGCCGAGTTGACCGGCCAATCTGTGCTGAACGTCTTTTTCGAAGAGGACCGCGATTTCGTTCGTCGCTGTGTCGGGCTGTGCCTGGAAACCGTGGACCAGTCGCACACCTGGGAGATTCGCAAGATCCGGAAGGACGGCTCGGTTCTCTGGGTCCGTGAGAACGCCAAGGCCATGCGGCGCGGCGACGGCACGCCGATCGTGCTGGTCGCCTGCGAAAACATCACCCAACGCAAGGAGGCGGAGGATGCGCTGCGGCAGAGCGAGGCCTACCTTGCCCAAGCGCAGGAGTTGAGCCGCACCGGCAGCTTCGGCCTGAGCCTGGCAACCCGCGAGGCCGTCTGGTCCAGGGAGACCTTTCGCATCTTCCAGCGTGACCCGCAGGTCAAACCGACGCTCGATTTTGTTTTCCAGCGCATCCATCCGGAAGATCGCAATGCGGTCAGCAAGACCCTTGATCGGGCCTTCCGTGACGTCGGCGATTTCGACCATGAATATCGCCTGCTGATGCCCGATGGATCGATCAAATATCTCCATTCCGTGGCACGCGCGGTGAGACATGGATCCGGCCACATCGAGTTTGTCGGAGCGGTCACTGACGTCACTACGGCAAAGGAAACCGAACAGCGACTGCGTCGCAGCGAAGCCTATCTGACCGAAGCCCAGCGCCTCAGCCACACGAGCAGCTGGGCCTGGGACGTGCGCCGTCAGGAATTCGCTTACCGATCGGCCGAACTCTATCGCCTGTTCGGATTTAACCCGGACCAGATTGATCTGTCGGCGCAGGCTTTCCAACAACGGATCCTCGCCGAAGACTTTAAGCGGATCGTCGACGTGGAACGTCAGGCAATCCGGCAAAAGCAGCCTTTCGAAGTTGATTTTCGGATTGTGCGTCCGGACGGTTCGGTACGACACGTCCATACGGAGGGGCATCCCGTCGTCGGCGGCGACGGCGATGTGACGGAGATCATCGGCACCCACGTCGATGTCACTGAGCAGTTTGCCGCAAGACAAGCGCTGCAAAAAGCCTTTGACGAGCTCAAGCTGTCCGAGCAGCGATTTCGCGACTATGCCGAAACCGCCTCGGACTGGTTTTGGGAGAGCGGGCCGGACCACCGTATCACACGGATTTCGGAACATGCCGACACGGCCGGTCCCGTGCCCACGGGCGTGATCGGCCTCGCCCGTTGGGACATTCCGCCCGACGCCGAGCTCGAGCCAGAGAAGTGGGAGCGGCATCGCGCCACGCTCGATGCCCACCTTCCGTTTCGCGACCTGGTCTACCGAAGCAAGGATCGCAACGGATCTCCGATCTACGTGCGCACCAGCGGCAAGCCCTTGCACGACGCGAACGGCAACTTTCTCGGCTATCGTGGCGTCAGCAGCGACGTGACGGCGGCCATCCGCGCCGAGCAGGCCGAGGAAGCACTGCGCAAGGCGCAAGCCGAGCTTGCTCACGTTACGCGCGTCACGATGCTCGGCGAACTTACGGCCTCGATCGCCCACGAGATCAATCAGCCCTTGGCCGCCGTGATCTCCAATGCGGATGCCTGCATCGGATGGCTCGATCGCGAACCGGCCGACCTGAATGCCGCGCGCCGTTCCGTGGAATGGATCGTCGAGGACGCCAATCGCGCCAGCGAGGTGATCCGCCGGATCAGAGCGCTTGCGAAAAAGACCGAGATCGAGATGGCTCCGGTCGACATGAACCAGCTCGTCAGGGAGACCGTGGCGCTCGTCCGGCGCGAGCTTGCCACCCATGCCGTGTCGGTGCGAATGGAGCTGGCGTCCGCTCTGCCCAGAGTCTGCGGCGACCGGATCCAGCTCCAGCAGGTGCTGATCAACCTGGTCATGAACGGGATTGAAGCCATGCACGCCAATGCGGAACGCCCGCGCGAGCTTGCGATCCGCTCCAGCCAGGTGAGCGAGCACGGCGAAGGTCGCATGCTCTTGACCGTGACAGATCGCGGGGTCGGCCTTGGCAACAGCGCGACGGAGCGCATCTTCACACCGTTCTTCACGACAAAGCCGAGCGGGCTGGGGATGGGACTGTCGATCTGCCGATCGATCATCGAGGCTCATGCGGGCCGGCTCTCGGCCCTCCCCAATGACGGAAGCGGAGCAACATTCCAGATTGCCCTGCCGTTGCCGATCGAGGACACGTCGTGACCGACATTCCCAAGGCGGCGACGGTGCAGACGAGTTCCGACGATCCGATCGTCTTGATCGTCGACGACGATCCATCGATGCGCCGTGCGCTCACCAACCTCTTTCAATCCGTCGGTCTCAAGGTCGAGGCTTTCGGCTCCGCGGCGGAGATCATGGAAGCCAAGCCACCAGCGGTCCCCAGCTGCCTTGTGCTCGACATCCGCCTGCCGGGCTCAAGCGGCTTTGACCTGCAGTCGGACCTAGCGAAGGCGAACATTCACACGCCCATTATCTTCATCACCGGTCATGGTGATATTCCGATGACCGTCAGGGCCATGAAGAGCGGCGCGATCGATTTTCTGACCAAGCCGGTGCGCGACCAGGACATGCTGGATGCGGTCCGGGCCGCGATCGAACGGGATCGCAAGCGACGCAATGCAGAGGAGTCGGTCGCGGGAGTGCGGTCCCGCTTCGAGGTTTTGAGCGCGCGCCAGCGCGACATCCTCACTCTGGTGGCATCCGGCCTGATGAACAAGCAGGTCGCTGCCGAGCTTGGATTGGCCGAGATTACCGTCAAGATCTATCGTGGGCAGATCATGCGGAAAATGGGCGCCAAGTCGTTGGCCGATCTCGTCAGAATGGTGGAGGCGCTCGGAATCTCACGCCCGGGCGGAAAGGTGCAAACCTAAGTATGCTTTTCAAGCTCGCTCCAAGGGCTCACTTTCGCCAAGTGCGGCACCGTGATCGGCGGCTCCCCGATCAGGAGCGATCATCTTGTCAATCCCGTTGGCCATTTCCGTCATTGACGATGATCGATCGGTCCGCGTTGCGACCAATAATCTGCTGACGTCGCGGGGATACACGGTCAACATCTTTCGCTCCGCTGACGAATTTCTTCAATCGGCCGAACTGAAGACGACGTCCTGCGTGATCGCGGATGTGCAGATGTCGTTGATGGGCGGCCTTGAGCTCTTGACGCACATGCGCAGCCTTGGTCACCACACGCCCTTCATCTTCATGACGGCTTTTCCCGACGATGCCGTGCGCGACCGCGCGCTGAAAGCGGGCGCTATCTGCTTTCTCGCGAAGCCGTTCTCCACGCCCGCTCTGCTTGAATGTCTGCGGATGGCCCTGTCCGGCTCCGATCAAACCGAGACATGATACGCCGGCGCCGAGCCCTGCGACACGGCGCTCAATCCACCTTGATGTTCGCCGCCTTGATCATCGGCCACCACTTCGCGATCTCAGCCTTCTGGCGGGTGCCGAGGGCCTCGGGCGTGAGCTGATCCTGGGGTGTCATCTCCAGCCCCTGGCTTTCCAGCTGCTTCTTCACGCCGGGATCGTTCAGTGCTTCCACGGCCGCGGCATTGAGTTTGGCGACGATCGCCTTCGGCGTGCCCTTCGGCACCCACATGCCGGACCAGAGCGTCATGTTGAACCCCTTCAGGCCCGCCTCCTCCGCCGTTGGGATGTCGGGCGCCGACGCGAGGCGCTTGTCATCGGTGATGGCGTAGGCGCGAATGGTGCCGGCGCGGACCTGGTTGATGGAGTTCGAGGTCTGGTCGACGATGACGTCGATCTGGCCGGCGATGAGATCGTTCAGCGCGGGCGCGGTGCCGCGATACGGTACGTATTGCAGCTTGAGGCCGCTGACGCTCTCGAAATAGACCCCGGCGATGTGGCTACCCGAGCCCGCGCCCGCGGTGCCCGCGGTCGGCGGCGACGGCCGCGATTTCAGCCAATCCAGCAGCTCCTTCAGCGAGGTCGCGGGCACCGCGTTCTTGCTGACGACGATCATCGGATTGCTCGGCAGCAGCACCACCGGCTCCAGGTCCGCGACCAGGTCGTAATTGAGCTTGTAGACGGCGCCGTTGGCGACGTGGGTGCCGAGATGGCCGAACGAGATCGTGTAGCCGTCGGGGGCCGAATGCAGGGCACGGCCGACGCCGATCGAGCCGCCCGCGCCAGTGACGTTCTCGATCACCAGCGGCTGGCCGAGCGCCGTGCGCATCCGCTCAGCGAGCACACGCGCCATCGCATCCGACGGCCCGCCGGCGGCAAAGGGCACGATGATGGTGATCGGACGCGAGGGATAGTCGTCGGCGCGCGCGGCGCCCGCAACAGTGAGAATAGCAAACAGCGCAGCCCAGGCGGCTTTCATTGTCTTCTCCCCAGCAATGTCATTGTTGTTTTTGTCTCTTCCCGCGTACGGGAAGAGGGATCGTTCGTGAAGAGGCGAATTGACGCGCTAGAACTGCGAATAGTCGATCGGCTTGTGGCGATCGAGCGTGCGGTCGACCTTCGGCAACGGGTATTTCAGGCCGGTGGCGCAGTTGAACAGCATGACGCGATCGGACTTGCTGACGCGGCCGTCGGCGAGGCTGTCCTTGTAGGCAGCGTAGGTTGCAGCGCCTTCGGGGCAAAGTAGCAGCCCCTCCTCGCGCGCGACCTCGTTCAGCGCGGCAGAGATCTTGTCATCGTCGACCGCAATGGCAAAGCCCTTGCTCTCGCGCACCGCGCGCAGGATGAGGAAGTCGCCGATCGCCTGCGGCACGCGGATGCCTGACGCGATGGTGTGGGCGTCCTCCCAGCGTGTCGCATGCTCGGTACCGGCTTCGTACGCACGCACCATCGGCGCGCAGCCCGAGGCCTGCACCGCGACCATGCGCGGGCGCTTGCTGCCGATGAAGCCGATCTTCTCGAGCTCGTCGAAGGCCTTCCACATCCCGATCAGGCCGGTGCCGCCGCCGGTCGGATAGAAGATCACGTCGGGTACGTCCCAGCCGAGCTGCTCGGCGAGTTCGAGGCCCATCGTCTTCTTGCCTTCGATGCGGTACGGCTCCTTCAAGGTCGAGGTGTCGAACCAGCCGACTTTCGCCTTGCCCTCGCCGACGATCTTGCCGCAATCGTCGATATAGCCGTTGACGCGGTAGACGGTCGCGCCCTGCAGCTCGATCTCGCTGACGTTCACCTCCGGCGTATCGGCCGGGCAGAAGATCGTGGTCTTGATGCCGCAGGAAGTCGCGTAGGCCGCGAGCGCCGCGCCGGCATTGCCGTTGGTCGGCATCGCCATGTGCTTGATGCCGAGCGCCTTGCCCATCGACACCGCCATCACGAGGCCACGCGCCTTGAACGAGCCGGTCGGCAGCCGCCCCTCGTCCTTAACGATGATCTCGCCGCCGCCGAGTTTGGCACCAAGCTTCGGCAGGCGGATCAGCGGCGTCGTGACCTCGCCGAGCGAGACGATGTCCTTGCATTTGCGCACGGGAAGCAGCTCGCGGTAACGCCACATGTCGGCGGGGCGTTGGGCGAGCGCATCCTTGGTCAGCACCTTCTTCACGCCCGCGAGGTCGTAGCGGACCAAAAGGGGCTTGCCGGCCTTGGAGAGGTTGTGGACCTGATCGGCCGCGTAGTGATCGCCCTCCATCGCGCATTCGAGATGGGTGACGAAGGTCGGGCGTTCGATGGTGAGGTTGTCGTTGTCGTGCATGGGGTGGTTTCCTTCTTGTTTTACAGGTCTACTGCTCGTCATGGCGAGCGTAGCGAAGCAATCCAGACTGCCGCTGCGGAAAGACTCTGGATTGCTTCGCTGCGCTCGCAATGACGGCGGCGATCAAATGTTCAGCACCCGTCCATACGCATCCAGCACGGCTTCCTTCATCATCTCCGACAGGGTCGGATGCGGGAACACGGTGTGCATCAGCTCTTCTTCCGTTGTCTCCAGATTCATGGCGACGACGTAGCCCTGGATCAGCTCGGTCACCTCAGCGCCCACCATGTGGGCGCCGAGCAGCTGGCCGGTCTTCTTGTCGAAGATCACCTTGACCATGCCCTGGTCCTCGCCGAGCGCGATCGCCTTGCCGTTGCCGACGAAGGGGAAGCGGCCGACGCGGATCTCGCGGCCGCTCTCCTTGGCCTTGGCTTCGGTCAGACCGACCGATGCGACCTGCGGGTTGCAATAGGTGCAGCCGGGGATCATCAGCTTGTCCATAGGGTGCGGATGCAGACCCTTGATGGCCTCGACGCAGATCACGCCCTCATGCTCGGCCTTGTGGGCCAGCATCGGGGGACCCGCGACGTCGCCGATGGCGTAGATGCCGGGAATGTTGGTCTTGCCGTAGCCGTCGATCACGATGCAGCCGCGGTCGGTTTTGACGCCGAGCTTTTCGAGACCGAGATTCTCGATGTTGCCGACGACGCCAACCGCCGAGATCACGCGCTCGAACTCGGCGGTCTGCTTCGCCTTGCCGTCGTCGAGCGTCGCGACCACGCTATCGCTCTTCTTCTCGAGCTTCGTCACGCCCGTGTTGGTGAGGATCTTGATGCCCTGCTTCTCGAGGCGCTTGCGGGCAAGACCGGCAATCTCGGCGTCCTCGACCGGCAGTATCTGCGGCAGCACCTCGACCACCGTGACATCGGAGCCCATCGTCTTGAAGAAAGATGCGAACTCGATCCCGATCGCGCCCGAGCCCATCACCAGCAGCGATTTCGGCATCCGCTCCGGGACCATCGCTTCGAAGTAGGTCCAGATCAGCTTCTTGTCGGGTTCGAGGCCCGGCAGCACCCGCGGTCGCGCGCCAGTCGCGACGATGATGTGCTTGGCCTGATAAGCGCCCTCGCCGAGCGCACCCTTGGGCCCTTCGACGTCGGACTTCTTCACCGTGACCTTGCCAGGCGCGTCGATCGAGGCTGCGCCCCAGATCACGCTGACCTTGTTCTTCTTCATCAGGAAGCCGACGCCGTCATTCAGCCGCTTGGAAACGCCGCGCGAGCGCTGCACCACCGCCTTCGGATCGAACGAGACGTTGTCCGCCGACAGGCCGTAGTCCTTGGCGTGCTGCATGTAGTGGTAGATCTCGGCGGAGCGCAGCAGCGCCTTGGTCGGGATGCAGCCCCAGTTCAGGCAGATGCCGCCGAGATAGGATTTCTCGACGATCGCCACCTTGAAGCCGAGCTGGGCGGCCCGGATCGCGGTGACATAGCCGCCGGGACCGGAGCCGATGATGATGATGTCGAAGGATGTATCGGCCATGGCGGCTCCCGTTCAACTCAAGAGGCGCCGCGGGCGCGGCGCTTGATCAGAAAAGACCTCACCAGCCATTCGAGCGTCGTCACCAAAGCCATCACGGCCAAGGCAATCAGCACGATCGGCTGGGCGATGTTCCGTGCCAATTGTTCGCCGGCAAAGAACGCGGAGTAAAGAAAATCGAGCCCAATCGGGTTGAGCGCGACGACTGTTCCAAGCAGCAGCGACATCCATGGCCAGCGGGTACGGACATGCAACGTTGCCCCCTCTACCCCGGGTCACACCATCATCATGACGGGGTTTTCGATCAGCTGCTTGAAGGCACCGATCAGCTCGGCGCCGAGCGCGCCGTCGATGGCGCGGTGATCGCAGGACAGGGTCACGCTCATCATGTTCGCGATCTCGATCTTGCCGCCGCGGACCACAGGCCGCTCCTCGCTGGTGCCGACCGCGAGGATGGTCGCATGCGGCGGATTGATCACGGCGGTGAAGTGGCTGATGCCGAACATGCCGAGGTTCGAGACGGCCGTCGTGCCGCCCTGGTACTCTTCGGGCTTCAGCTTGCGCGAGCGGGCGCGTGTCGCAAAATCCTTCATCTCGTTGGAGATGGTCGACAGCGTCTTGGTCTCGGCCTTGCGGATAATCGGCGTGATCAGGCCGCCGGGCATCGCCACCGCGACGCCGACGTCGGAATGGTGGTGCTTGACCATGCCGGATTCGGTCCAGCTCACATTGCAATTCGGGATCTTCTGCAGCGCCACCGCCATCGCCTTGATGACGAAGTCGTTGACCGAGATCTTGTAGAGCGGCTTCTTCTCCTTGTCCTTGGGAGCAGCCGCATTGATCTCCTCGCGCGCGGCAAGCAGCTTGCCGATGTCGCAGTCGATGGTGAGGTAGAAGTGCGGGACGTTCTGGATCGACGCGGTTAAACGTTGGGCAATGGTGCGGCGCATGCCGTCATGCGGGACGACCTCGTAGGAGCCCGGCTCGAACAGCGACAGGATCTGCTTGTCCGACATGGTCGGCGCGGTCGAGGGCGCGCCTGACGGCGCCGCCGCGGGTGCCTTCAGGCCCTTGCCAGACTTGGCCTGCTCGACGTCGCGAGCGACCACGCGGCCATGCGGGCCAGTGCCTGTCACCATTGACACATCAAGGCCGGATTCCTTGGCGAGACGTCGCGCGAGCGGCGATGAGAACACGCGGCCGGCATGGCCGTTGCTTTGCGCAGCCGGTGCTGCGGCCTGCGGCGCTGGTGCGGCGGCGGGCGCCGGCGCGGCCTTGGGTGCAGCAGGCGCGGGAGCCGGTGCAGCCGCGGGAGCTTCAGCAGCTTTCGGAGGCGCGGCCGAAGCGCTGGGCTTGGCGGCACCTGCCGCTTTCACGTCCTCGCCCTCGCCGGCCAGCACCGCGATCACGTCGTTGACCGGGACATCCTGCGTGCCCTCGGGCACGAGGATCCTGGCGATCGTGCCCTCGTCGATCGCCTCGACCTCCATGGTCGCCTTGTCGGTCTCGATCTCGGCGATGACGTCGCCGGATTTGACCTTGTCGCCTTCCTTCTTCAGCCACTTGGCGAGGTTGCCCTTCTCCATCGTCGGCGAAAGAGCGGGCATCAGGATGTTGATGGGCATGCTGACCTCACGAAGAACTTCTCAAAACGTCGGCCCCGGGAGCGAGGACGAACAGACCAGGTTTAGTTGCCGATGTCGCCCTGCCACAGGCGCTCATTGGCAGGATTGGAACGCCAGTTCTTCATCATGGTGATGGAGCGGTCGTCCGCAAGATCGATCCAGGGGATGCCGAACTTGTCGAGGATGTCCTTGGAGCCCGGGAAGGTGACGGATTCCCCGATGACCACCAGTTGGACCTTGAACAGAGCGAGCGCGCCGGCGCACATCGAGCACGGCGACAGCGTGGTGTACATGACGGTGTCGTGGAACGAGATCACGCCGGCCTCGCGCAGGCAGCTCATCTCGCCGTGCAGGATGACGTTCTTTTCCTGCACGCGGTTGTTGTGGCCGCGGGCGATCACTTTGTTCTCGCGGGTCAGCACGGCGCCGATCGGCAGGCCGCCTTGCGCGATCGAGGCTTCCGCCTCGCGGATCGCCTCCAGCATGAAATCGAAATGATAGGATTCGATCGCCACGGTCAGTGCCCCTTCCCGCGCGGCGTCGTGGTGCCGGTGTCGGTGGGACGCTCGATCTCGGCCTGGAACATCTCGATGATCCGGTTCAGCGCGTCCTCCTCGGTGTATTCGCTCTCGCGCGCATAGGCACGCGCGGCGTGACGGGCGAGATCGACGAGCAGCAGCCCCCACATGTCGGGCTCGTCGAAGGCCCGCTGGAACGCCATCGACAGCCCGCCGTCCAGCACGAACACGCGCAGGATCTCGACCGCGTCATCGCGGACGAGGACGTCGGGTGGCAATGGCTGCTCTTTCGGACCCGCCATGCTCTACCTGTAGCAGACGGCTTTGGCGGCCTCGACCACTTCGGCAGCCGAAGGCAGCGCGAGCTTTTCCAGGTTCGCGGCATAAGGCATCGGCACGTCCTTGCCGGAGACGCGGGCGACCGGCGCATCCAGATAATCGAAGGCATGCTCCATGATCCGCGCGGCGATTTCGGCGCCGACACCGCTCTGGGCCCAGCCCTCTTCCACCGTGACGGCACGTCCCGTCTTCTTGACGGAATTGACGATGGTCTCGGTATCCATCGGACGCAGCGTGCGCAGGTCGATCACTTCGGCCTCGATGCCATCCTTGGCGAGTTCGTCGGCGGCCTTCAGCGCGTAGCTCATGCCGTTCGACCACGAGATGATCGTGACATGGCTGCCGGAACGCACGATGCGCGCCTTGCCGATCGGAATCACGAAATCGTCGAGCTTCGGCACCTCGCCAGTGTGGCCGTAGAGCATTTCGTTCTCGAGGAAGATCACCGGATTGGGATCGCGGATCGCAGCCTTGAGCAGGCCTTTGTAATCAGCGGCCGAGAACGGCGCGACGACCTTGAGGCCCGGGACGTTCGAATACCAGGACGAATAATCCTGGCTGTGCTGGGCGGCCACGCGGGAAGCGGCGCCGTTGGGCCCGCGGAACACGATCGAGCAGCCCATCTGGCCGCCGGACATATAAAGCGTCTTGGCCGCGGAGTTGATGATCTGGTCGATTGCCTGCATGGCAAAGTTGAAGGTCATGAACTCCACGATCGGCTTCAATCCGCTCATCGCGGCGCCGACCCCGATGCCGGCAAAGCCGTGCTCGGTAATCGGTGTGTCGATGACGCGCTTGGCGCCGAATTCCTGAAGCAGCCCCTGCGTCACCTTGTAGGCGCCTTGGTATTCGGCGACCTCTTCGCCCATCACGAAGACGTCTGCGTCGCGGCGCATCTCTTCGGCCATGGCATCGCGCAGGGCTTCGCGGATGGTCTGCGTCACCATCTCGGTGCCGGCGGGCACTTCCGGGTCGGGCTCTGCGACGGCCTTCGGTGCGGGCGCAGCTTTGGGAGCTGGAGCCTCGGTCTTCGCGGCGGCAGGGGCTGCGGACTCGGCGGCCTTCTGCTGCTGGGCAGGCGCCGGTGCCTTGGCGAGATCGGCGGCACTCTCGCCATCGGCGAGAATCGTCGCGATCGGCGTGTTCACGGCAACGTCGGCGGTGCCCTCGGGGATCAGGATCTTGCCGAGCGTACCTTCATCGGTCGCCTCGACCTCCATGGTCGCCTTGTCGGTCTCGATCTCGGCGATGACATCGCCGGACTTGATCGTCTCACCCTCTTTTTTCAGCCATTTGGAGAGGTTGCCCTTCTCCATCGTGGGCGACAACGCGGGCATCAGCACTTGAATTGGCATATCGACTCCAAGAGAAAGCTTGCGCGCGTTCAGCGGTAAATATCAGTCCAGAGCTCGGCGGCGTCCGGCTCGGAATCATGCTGGGCGAAATCGGCGGATGCGTTGACGATGTCGCGCACCTCGGCGTCGATCGCCTTCAGATCCTGCTCGCTGACCTTGGCGGCCAACAGGCGGTTGCGCACCTGCTCGATCGGATCCTGGTCGTGGCGGACTTTTTCGACCTCCTCGCGCGTTCTGTACTTTGCGGGATCGGACATCGAGTGGCCGCGATAACGATAGGTCTGCATCTCCAGGATGAAGGGTCCCTTGCCGGCGCGGCACCACGCCGCCGCCTCGTCGCCGGCAGCCTTGACGGCGCGAACGTCCATGCCGTCGACCTGCTGGCCGGGAATGTTGAAGGAGGCGCCGCGCTTGGAGAAATCCTGCTGCGCCGAGGCGCGCGAGACCGAAGTGCCCATGGCGTAGCGGTTGTTCTCGATGACGTAGATCACCGGCAGCTTCCAGAGCTCCGCCATGTTGAAGCTCTCATAGACCTGGCCCTGGTTGGCCGCGCCGTCGCCGAAATAGGTAACGCTGACATTGTCGTTGTCGCGATAGTGATTGGCGAAAGCGAGCCCGGTGCCGAGCGAGACCTGGGCGCCGACGATGCCGTGGCCACCGTAAAAGTGCTTCTCCTTGCTGAACATGTGCATGGAGCCGCCCTTGCCCTTGGAATAGCCGCCACGACGACCCGTGAGCTCGGCCATGACGCCGTTGGCCTCCATGCCGGTGGCGAGCATATGGCCGTGATCGCGATAGCCGGTGATGACCTGATCGCCCGGCTTCAGGGCCATCTGCATCCCGACCACCACGGCCTCCTGGCCGATATAAAGGTGACAGAAGCCGCCGATCGCGCCCATGCCGTAGAGCTGGCCGGCCTTTTCCTCGAACCGCCGGATCAGGAGCATGTCGCGGAGCGCCTTGAGCTCCTGCTCTCTGGTGAATTCCGGGGGCGAACCGCCGTCGGTCTTGTCTTGTGCAGTGCTTGCGGCGGCTTTCTTGGGTGCGGCCATGGGAATTCCGGGTCAGAGAAAACTTCAGCCCTCTCTAACCCAAGTCAAACGCCCTTGGAAAGCACCGCGGCGGCATGGCACGACTTTCATTATGCCGCACTGCAACGTGATCGTAATATTGCAAAATCTTTGACGCGGATCGGGCAACAAATCGACACGGTCGCCGCACTCGCAGATTCGTGGCCGGGTCAAGCAACGTTGAGCCAAACGCGGTCCCGACATTTGGAATGGGCGGCGCAGAACAGCGCCGCCCTCTCCGCCCGGCCGCCCGATCAGAAGAAGCCGAGCTTCTTCGGGCTGTAGCTGACCAGCAGATTCTTGGTCTGCTGGTAGTGATCAAGCATCATCTTGTGGGTCTCGCGCCCGACACCCGATTGCTTGTAGCCGCCGAACGCCGCATGCGCGGGATAGGCATGGTAGCAGTTGGTCCAGACCCGGCCAGCCTGGATCGCCCGGCCGAAGCGATAGCAGCGGTTGGCGTCGCGGCTCCAGACGCCGGCCCCCAAGCCGTAGAGCGTGTCGTTGGCGATCTCGAGCGCCTCTTCGTCGCTCTTGAAGGTCGTGACCGAAACGACGGGGCCGAAGATCTCCTCCTGGAAGACGCGCATCTTGTTGTGGCCCTCGAACACGGTCGGCTGGACGTAGAAGCCGCCGGCGAGATCGCCGCCGAGCTCGGCGCGTCCGCCGCCGGCCAGCACCTTTGCTCCCTCCTGTCTGCCGATATCGATGTAGGAGAGGATTTTTGCGAGCTGCTCGCCGGAAGCCTGCGCACCGATCATGGTGTCGGCAGCGCGCGGATCACCCTGCTTGATCGCGGCGACGCGCTTCAGCGCCCGCTCCATGAAGCGGTCGTAGATGTCGGCGTGGACCAGCGCCCGGCTCGGACAGGTGCAGACCTCGCCCTGGTTCAGCGCGAACATGACGAAACCTTCAATCGCCTTGTCGAAGAAGTCGTCGTCTTCGGCGATGACGTCGCTGAAGAAGATGTTGGGCGACTTGCCGCCGAGCTCAAGCGTGACGGGAATGAGGTTCTGGCTGGCATATTGCATGATCAGCCGGCCCGTCGAGGTCTCGCCGGTGAAGGCGATCTTGGCGATGCGCGGGCTCGACGCGAGCGGCTTGCCGGCCTCCAGGCCAAAACCGTTGACGATGTTGAGGACGCCGGGCGGCAGCAGATCGCCGATGATTTCGGCCCAGACCATGATCGAGGCCGGGGTCTGCTCGGCCGGTTTGAGCACGATACAATTGCCTGCGGCGAGCGCGGGCGCGAGCTTCCAGCAGGCCATCAGCAGCGGGAAGTTCCAGGGAATGATCTGGCCGACCACGCCGAGCGGCTCGTGGAAATGGTAGGCGACGGTGTCGTGATCGATCTCGGAGAGGCTGCCTTCCTGGCCGCGGATGGCACCGGCGAAATAACGGAAGTGGTCGATCGCCAGCGGCAGGTCGGCGGCGCGGGTCTCGCGGATCGGCTTGCCGTTGTCCCAGGTCTCGGCGATGGCGAGACGCTCGAGATTGTCTTCCATGCGGTCGGCGATCCGGTTCAGGATCGCGGCGCGCTCGGCGACGCTGGTGCGGCCCCAGGCGGCCTTCGCGGCATGCGCTGCGTCGAGCGCTGCCTCGACGTCCTGCGCATCGGAGCGCGCGATCTTGCAGACGATCTGGCCTGTCACCGGCGAGGCGTTGTCAAAATACTTGCCGGAGATCGGCGCGACGAATTTGCCGCCGATGAAATTGTCGTAGCGTTCGGCGAAGGGAATTTTGGTGACGCTGAGGAATTCTACCTTGTTCATTGATCACTCCCGATGTTTGCTGTTTGCGCAATTCGTCGCGTGGTCGCGACTTGCGCCAACGATGTCGCGGGAGGCGACTTCTGTCAGCCCTGATAGGAGCGATCACTGAGCCGACCTGTCGCAGTTCTGCGACAGGTGACGAGGCTGCACGTCGTGCCGCCGCACATACTGACCTCATCCTGAGGAGCGCGCTCTTGCGCGGGTCTCGAAAGGATGGCTGGGGATGACAGCAGGGCCTCTTGTGGTTCGAGAGGACCGCTTCGCGGTCTCCTCACCATGAGGATCTACCAGCAGCTCAATGCGCGTTCAGCTCGAACCGCTTGAGCTTCCTGTGCAGCGTAGCGCGGCTGACGCCGAGGGCCTTGGCGGCCGCCGAGACATTGCCGCCCGCGCGCAGGAGCGCCCGCTGCAACACTGCGCGCTGACCGCCGGCAAGATGGTCGCGCGCGGTGTCGCCGCCAAGGAGATCGGCGGCGGGCATCGGCTGCAACGCCCGGCCGGGCGCAATCCCGAGTCCCGCTCGGGCGGACCGGGTCGCGCCGATCACGAGATCGTCCGCATCGACCGCAACGAGGCCGCCGCACTGGCCGTCCGCACCTTGCGCCAGCACGATCCGGGCATGGGCGAAGGCCCTGCGAAACAGATCGGCCTCGATACGCTTGGCCGCCTCGCCGGCCGCGAGCGCGATCAGACTGGAAAACACGTCGGTACGGTCGGCGCGGCAGGAGGAGACGTCGAGCACGCCCGCGAACGCAGCCTCATGGTCGTAGATCGGAACGGCGGTGCAGCTCAGAAGCGTGTTGCGGGTGAAGAAATGCTGGTCGCGGTCGATCGTCAGCGGACGTTGCTCGACGAGGCAGGTGCCGATGCCATTGGTGCCCTCATGCTCCTCGCTCCAGAGCGCGCCGGTCCAGAGTCCCCAGGACTGAAATGTGGCGTCGTCCGCCGGGGTGCCGCGGCGATCGACCGGCACGCCTTCGCCGTCGGCGAGTAGCACGCAGCAGCCGCTGGCGCCGACCGCCTGGTAGAGCCGGTCCATCGCACCTCGCGCAGCGGCAAGCAGCGGCGCGATGCGCTCGCGCGCGCGGTGCAGCTCGGCTTCGCTTAGCCGGTTCGGCGAGCTGCGGCCTGCGGGATCGAGACGATGCAATCTGGACGAACGGCGCCACGAGGCCACGAGCGACGAGCGTGCCGCCTGGCCTGACGTGATGGCGGCCTCGACACGGGCCGCGTGATGCCGGGGGAATTGCCCATTCATCACTGTTTCCTCCGGGTGGCAATTTAGAGCGTGCCGGCACGGCCCGGTTGATCTGCGTCAACCCAGGCCATGGCGCTGCAAGCCATGAGCCGGTTGCGGCGCTGCCGTCAAGACGGCAGTCCGGTTCCAGGCCTTCAAGGAAGAACTGTCAGTTCGCCGGGATCGTCCGGACGAGATCGCGCGGATTGACGTAGTCGAGCTGGAAACGCGCCCGCTCGTCCAGCATGTCGGGGTCGATCTTCGCGGAGCGCAGCAACGAAACGCGTTGCTCGCTCCTGGCGCGCTCGCGCTTGAGCTGGGCCAGCTCGCTGGTCAGCGCCACGATCTCCTGGTCGAGCTCCTGACGGGCGTTGAGGCCGTATTTGCCGGTATAAGCGTTGACGCCGAAATAGCCGACGATGGCGGCCGCCATCGCATAGAGGGCAAGACCGGTCAGGATCGATTTCAGCCGCGCGCGGGAGACCATCCTGGGAAGATGGGACAGGTTGGTTAAGGGCGTGCTAATTTCGGGCGGCTGGGCCCCGCGCGCGACGCTAGTGGACCCTCATGGTGAGAAGGCGCAAAGCGCCGTCTCGCGGACGATGCTTCGCATCGCCGCGAGAACCATGAAGGCCCGCAATTTCCCGGAGCCATCCTTCGAGACGAACGCTTCGCGTTCTCCTCAAGGATGAGGGCCGTAAGCTGCGGCTGCGGGCGATTTAGCCTCAGCCGTGATGCTTCGCCACGTGCACCGCAAACGCGTCGATATAGGCCTGGAGTACGGGCTTCAGGGACTCCTTGGTCAGATTGCCGTCGGCATCGAAGGCATCGCCCACCCCGTTCAGATAGGCCTCGGGCTGCTGCATAATCGGGCCGGAAATCCCCGGCAGGATGTTCTGCAGCGTCTTGGCGGCGCTGACGCCGCCGAGCGGGCCCGGCGAGTTCGCGATGATGCCGACCGGCTTGCCGTTGAACGAGCTCTTCCCATAGGGCCGCGAGGCGACGTCGATGGCGTTCTTCAGCACGCCCGGGATCGCGCGATTGTATTCCGGCGTGACGAAGATGACGCCGTCTGACTGCTGGAGTTTTTCGCGGAAGGACAACCAGTCGGCCGGCGGCGCGCCCTCGAGGTCCTGGTTGAAGAACGAGATGCCGGCCGGCGTGACGACCTCGAGCTTGAGCGAGGCCGGCGCGAGCTTGGCGAGCGCATTGGCGATCTTCAGCGAAAAGCTGTCCTTGCGCAGGCTGCCGGCGATCGTGACGATATTGTAGGCCATGGAGTGTCCTCGAAATCTTCAGCGGGAGTGCCGGGTCGGCACTTAAGCGATCCCGAGTGATGGATGCAAGTGCATGGAACCGGTCGGATTTGGAAACGCTGCGTTTCTGAACGGTCGCCCCAACAATCAGGCCGCCAAGTGGCGGCCTGATTCCTTGGTACAAATCTGCAAATCGGCTCAGATCGTCGGATTCCATGCCGACGGGATCAGGCGATATTTGGCGCCGTCCTTCTCGACATGGCCGACCGAGGGGAAGGTGAAGTGGAAGCCGATCACGGTCGCCTTCTCGGCCGCCGCCATGTCGTAGAATTTGTGGCGGGTCTCCTGCGCCAGCGCAGCATCGGTGTCGAACACCACATGCCAGTCCGGATTGCGCAGGAAGAACTCCGGGATGTTGGTGACGTCGGACTGGATCAGCACCTTGGCATCGCCAGAGGCGACCGCGAACGAGGTGTGCCCGGGGGTGTGGCCGGGCGTCGCGATCGACGTGATGCCCGGCGCGACCTCCTTGCCCCACTCGTACTTCGTGACCTTGGATTCGAGGCCAGCAAAGGTCTTCTTCACGTTGGCGAAGTAGTTCTTCATCATCCCGTTCGACTCGGCCTTGGCGGCGTTGTCCTCGCTGGTCCAGAACTCCCAGTCCTTGCCGGGCACCATGATCTCCGCATTGGGGAAGGCAAGCGCGCCGTCGGCGAGACGAATGCCGTTGGTGTGGTCGGGATGCAGATGCGAGAGCAGCACGACGTCGATGCTCTTGGGGTCGACGCCGGCGGCCTGGAGGTTCTGCAGCGTGCGGCCGACCGCACCCTTGCTGGGCTCGAGATTGGCGACACCGTTGCCGGTATCGATCAGCACGAGCTTGGAGCCGGTGTTGATGAGCTGCGGGTTGAACGGCACCGTGACCATGCCCTTCGGCATGTAGGCCGCCTCGCCCGCGGCCAGCGCTTCCTCCTTCGGCGCGTTGACGACGAACTTGTCCGGCATCGGGAACGTGCGCGCACCGTCATTGATCGAGGTGCACTCGTAGCTGCCGACCTTGTAGCGGTAGAAGCCAGGCGCCTGTGTGCCGGCTTGCGGCACCGAGGCATTGGCGGCGGTCGGCCCAAAGCCGGTCACGGCAGCCGCACCGAAGGCGGCGGCGCCTGCAAGCAAATGGCGGCGATTAAGATCGGTCATGAGGTCCCCTTCTGAGCGCCCCGCGGTTTTCCCGCGTGCAAATGGCGGCGGAATAATCCCCGGCTCCGCTCAGAAGGCAAGACCTTCTTTGGGTGACGTGCCGTCGCACATCACGATTATTTATTTGGGTTGATGAGGAATTTTTCGCCGGTGGCGCGTTTCGCATAGACCGCGATATTGGCGGGATCGAGCGCCTCGGAAAGCGACACCACCTTGGTGTAGTGGCTGGCAAACGTGGTCTTCAGTTCGTCGACCACGCGCTGGCGCAGCCTGGCCCCGTCCGCCTGCCCGATCTTCATCAGGAACGGAAACAGCAGCCAGCCACCGACGCCCCAGGCCATGCCGAAGCCGCGCGGCAGCTCGATCGGGCGGACGTCGAGCGCGCCATAGACATAGACCTGCTTGTGCACGTTGGAGCCGTAGCGGCTGTATTCCTTCGCGGTCTTGTTGATCGCGACTTCCATGCAGTTGAGGATGTCGCCGGCGAGCTTGCCGCCGCCGATGGCGTCGAAGGCGATGGTGGCGCCGGTCTCGACCAGCGCGTTGGTGAGATCGCCCAGGAAGCTCGGTGCGGTGGAATCGACGACGTATTTGGCGCCGATCTTGTGCAGGATGTCGGCCTGTTCCTTGCTGCGCACGATGTTGACCAGCGGGATGCCGTCCTTGATGCAGATCTTGTTCAGCATCTGGCCGAGATTGGAGGCGGCCGCAGTGTGCACCAACGCCTTGTGACCCTCGCGCCGCATGGTCTCGGTCATGCCGAGCGCAGTCAGCGGATTGACGAAGCAGGAAGCGCCTTCGGCCGGCGTGGTGCCTTCCGGCAGCGGCAGGCACTCGCGCACTTTCAGCGTGCGATACTGCGTATACATCGCGCCGCCAATCATGGCGACGGTCTTGCCCATCAGCGCCTTCGCGGCATCCGAGGAGCCGGTCCTGATCACGACTCCCGCGCCTTCGTTACCGACCGGCATGGACTCGTCGAGCCGGCCTGCCATCGCCCGCATCGCGCCTTCCGGCACCTTCGCGGTGATGATGGGAGCGCCCTTGTCGCCGGAAGCCTTCGCAGTGCTCATATCGGCCGCGCCGATCAGGAGCCCGAGGTCGGACGGATTGATCGGAGCGGCCTCGACGCGAACGACGACCTCGTCCGCGGCGGGTTCGGGGGTCGGCACGTCGAGCAGCGAGATCTCGAGCTCGCCGCTCTTCTTGATCAGCGAACGCAATTGCAGGCCGTTTTTGCCGTCGCTCATGTCGATCCTCCCCTGTTTTTGTCCGAGAGCTGGCTTATGCCAGCGCCTTCAGTGCCGCCTTGCCGCCGTAGAGCGCCTGCTTGCCGAGCTGCTGCTCGATGCGCAGGAGCTGGTTGTATTTGGCGGTGCGATCGGAGCGTGCAAGGGAGCCGGTCTTGATCTGTCCGCAATTGGTGGCGACCGCGAGGTCGGCGATGGTGGAATCCTCGGTCTCGCCGGAGCGGTGCGACATCACCGAGGTGTAGCCGGCCTTGTGCGCCATCTCGACGGCGGCGAGCGTCTCGGTCAGCGTGCCGATCTGGTTGACCTTGATCAGGATCGAGTTGGCCCGTCCGGCCTTGATGCCTTCGGCGAGCCGCTTGACGTTGGTGACGAAGAGATCGTCGCCGACGAGTTGGCACTTCTTGCCGACGAGGTCGGTCAACTCCTTCCAGCCGTCCATGTCGTCTTCCGACATGCCGTCCTCGATGGTCACGATCGGATAGCGCGCGACGAGGTCAGCAAGGTACTTGGCCTGCTCGGAAATCGAGCAGGTCTTGCCCTCGCCTTCGTAAACATACTTGCCGTCCTTGAAGAACTCGGTCGAGGCGCAGTCGAGGCCCATCACGATGTCGGAGCCCGCCTTGTAGCCGGCCTTGCCGATCGCGTTCATGACGAATTCGAGCGCGGCGTCCGCCGATGGCAGGTTCGGGGCAAAGCCGCCCTCGTCGCCGACATTGGTGTTGTGGCCGGCCTTCTTCAGCTCCGACTTCAGGGTATGGAAGACCTCGGCGCCGTAGCGCAGGCCCTCGGCGAACGACGACGCACCGACGGGCAGGATCATGAACTCCTGGAAGTCGATGGGGTTGTCGGCATGCATGCCGCCATTGATGATGTTCATCATCGGCACCGGCAAGAGACGCGCCGAGGTGCCGCCGACGTAACGGTAGAGCGGCATGTCGAGCGAGTTCGCGGCCGCCTTGGCGCAGGCGAGCGAGACGCCGAGGATGGCGTTGGCGCCCAGCCGGCTCTTGTTCGCGGTGCCGTCGAGGTCGATCATGATCTGGTCGAGCTGGGCCTGCTGCTCGACATCGAGGCCGCTCAGGGCCTCGAAGATCTCGCCGTTGACGGCGCCGACCGCCTTGGTGACGCCTTTGCCGAGATAACGGGCTTTGTCACCGTCGCGCAGTTCCACCGCCTCGTGGGCGCCGGTGGAAGCGCCGGACGGCACGGCAGCACGGCCGAGCGCACCATCTTCCAGCACGACGTCGACCTCGACGGTGGGATTGCCCCGGCTATCCAGGATTTCGCGTCCGATGATGTCGATGATGGCGGTCATGAGGGCCTCTTTTCGGGGGACTAAGCAGTCAGTTGGGGTGCTTCTACCGCAATGCATCGAAGCGGAAAAGGCCGGGTGACGGCCGCACGATGATTGGCTAAGAGGGCGCCAAGGAGGCGGCCTGATGTCGAAAAAGCCAAGCAAATCGAAGAACTCAAGCTCGGATTCACCTGCCCTGCAGCTTGGCCGCGCGGTGGAATGGCCGGATGCGCCCGAGAAAGCAAAGCTCGACCGCGTGCCGAATCCGCAAGGAGGCACCGATTATCTGGTGCGCTTCACCGTGCCGGAATTCACCTCGCTCTGCCCGGTCACGGGACAGCCGGATTTCGCGCATCTGATGATCGACTACGCCCCCGGCCAATGGCTGCTGGAGTCGAAGTCGCTCAAACTCTACATCGCGAGCTTCCGCAATCACGGCGCCTTCCACGAGGACTGCACCGTGATGATCGGCAAGCGCATCGCGAGCGAGATCAAGCCGAAGTTCCTGCGCATCGGCGGCTACTGGTATCCGCGCGGCGGCATCCCGATCGACGTGTTCTGGCAGACCGGCCGCGCGCCGAAGGGCCTGTGGGTGCCCGAACAGGGCGTCGCACCCTATCGCGGGCGGGGCTAGTTGGACCGAACGCCGATGGAATCGACTGCAGCAACATTCCGAAATCTTGGATTGGGCCTTCTGGGCATGCTGTGGCTGACCGGCGCGGCCGAGGCTGCCGAAGTCCGGGTGATGATCTCGGGCGGCCTGACGGCTGCCTACAAGGTGCTCGTGCCGGAGTTTGAGAAGGCCACCGGCAACAAGGTGCTGACCGAATATGGGCCCTCGATGGGGACCACGACCAACGCTATCCCGGTCCGGCTGGAGCGCGGCGAGGCGGCCGATGTCCTGATCATGGTGGGCTACGCCCTCACCGATCTCGCCAGCAAGGGCAAGGTCGTTGCCGGCAGCCAGGTCGACCTGACGAGATCGCCGATCGGGGTCGCCGTGAAATCGGGCGCGCCGAAGCCGGACATCAGCTCGGTGGAAGCGGTCAAGCGCGCGTTGCTCGCGGCGAAGACGATCGCCTATTCCGACAGCGCCAGCGGCGTCTATGTCTCGACCGAAATGTTTGGAAAGCTCGGCATTGCCGATGTCATGAAGGACAACGCCCGCAAGATTCCGGCCACGCCGGTCGGCGAGATCGTCGCCCACGGCGATGCCGAGCTCGGCTTTCAGCAGATCAGCGAGCTGAAGCCCGTGAAGGGCATCGATATCGTCGGGCCGCTGCCGAACGAATTGCAGCAGATCACGATCTTCTCAGCCGGCATCGCAAGCGTTTCCAAAGAGCCCGAGGCCGGCCGGGCCTTGATCAAGTTCCTTGCCTCCCCGGCAGCCCGCGACGCGATCATCGCGAGCGGCATGGAGCCGATCGCGGCCGGTGGAGCGAACTAAAACCCTCTCGCATCTAGTACGCGCTCAGCAGATCGACCTTCGCATTCGCCAGCACCAGACGCCGCGCCAAGATGGCAGCGAGATTGCGCATGATTTTGAGCGAGGTCTCGGGATGCACGCGACGATAATCGGCAAAGCTGCCGAGCGGCAATTCGAGGCAGGCCACCGGCGTGTCGGCGAAGACGTCGGCGCTGCGGCTTCCCTCCAGGATCGCCATCTCACCGAAAGCCATGCCGGGGCCGAGTGAAGCCAGCCGCACGCCGCTGCGCAGCTTTACACTGACCATGCCGCTCTGAAGGAAGAACAGCGAATTGGCGGGCTCGCCGGCGGCGATGATGCGCTGGCCGGCCGCGTAGTGCCGCGTGGTCGACAGCTTGACGATGGCGGCGATCTCGTCGGCATCGAGCTCGGCCAGCAGTGCCTGCTCGCCGAGATGCGCGCTCTCTTTCACGTCGGTGAAGCCGCCGAAGCGGTAGATCACCTGATCCTCGGCCCATTCGATCGCATCGTCCAGGAGTGCAAAACGCCGTAACCGGCGCGGCTCGGACGTGCGCGCCGAGATCGCCGTCCACACGGCCGAGGTCTCTTCGAAGCCCGACAGGATCGTGATGATGCCGGCATTGCCGAGCGCCGCCAGCGTCTCGCCCAGAAGCTCAGCGCCCGCTGCGGTGATATCGGGGACGCGACGAAAATCGATGATCAGGAGCGGCGCATTCGGCGGCTCGCTGGTGAGCCGTCGCGTGACATAGTCGATGGTGCCGAAATTCATGGCGCCGACCAGCTCGAGCACGCGGATGTCGCTGTGGCGCTCGTCGAGAATCTGCTGCTCGCGCGGCGGGCGGCTGCGGCGCGAGGAGATGCCGTAGACGTCGTAATCCGCCATGATGCTGGTGCGGACGTCGGCATTGCGGTTGAGCATGTGCAGGTCGAACCGCGCCGACAGCGCTTCGCACACTTTCAGGCCGCGCGCGCTGTTGAAGTGGTTATCCAGCAGCGGCGAGAAAGTGCCGAGCCCGAGTTGCGAGGGTAGCGCCGCGACGATACCGCCGCCGACGCCGCTCTTGGCGGGGATGCCGACCCGGTAGGTCCACTCACCGGCATAGTCGTACATGCCCGAGCTCGTCATCACCGACAACGTGCGCGCGACGATGTGCGGAGTGATCACCTGCACGCCCGTCACCGGATTGATGCCGCGATTGGCGAGCGTGGCCGCCATCACCGCCAGATCGCGCGCAGTGACCAGGATCGCGCATTGACGGAAATAGACGTCGAGCACGGCGTCGACGTCGTCTGGCAGCACGGCGTAATTGCGCAACAGCCAGGCAATGGCCCGGTTGCGGTTGCCGGTCGCAGTCTCCGACGCGTGCACGGCGTCGTCGACGCCAAGCTCGCGGCCGGCGAACTGGCTGAGCTTCGAGCGGACGCGCTCGAAGGCGCCCCTCCCGTCCACCTCGTAGATGAGGCCCGAACAGGCGATGGCGCCGGCATTGACCATCGGGTTGAAAGGACGGTTGTCGTTGGTAAGCCGGATCGAATTGAAAGCTTCGCCGCTCGGCTCGACGCCGATGGTGGCTGCGACCCGCTCTTCGCCGACCATCTCCAGCGCCAGTGCGAACACGAAGGCCTTCGAGACCGATTGGATCGTGAACGGCACCGCGCTGTCGCCGACCTCGTAGATATGGCCGTCGATGGTGACGAGCGCGATGCCGAAATGGTCGGGGTTGGCGCGCTTCAGCTCGGGAATATAGTCGGCAAGCTCGCCCGAATTGTCGGCCTGGAATTCTTCGTAACAAGCGGTCAGGAAGCGCCGGAGCGGGGGCTTGGTGGGATATCCCGTCGATCGGGTCACGCTGGCTGCGCTGGGCGAGCGGCTGGTCTGGGCGTCCACGATCTCACACCTCGATTTGCCCAAAATCGAAGCAATTCGTGTGCCATGTATACGGGACCGACGGTGTCGTGGTGGGGCCGATCCCCTTCAGGGACCGAATAGCCTCAGCGCGCGTCGGACGGCGCGCGCTGTTTCAGCAGGCGCGCGCAGACAAAGCCCAATACCACCATGATCGCGGCGCTCACGAGCAGCGTCGGCACCTTGCCGCCATGCTGCAGGCCAAGGCCATAGGCGAGCGGCCCGACCGTCTGCCCCATGAAGAAGAAGAACGAATGCAGCGATAGCGCGGTCGCGCGTGCCTCGACCGAGAGCTCGCTGGCAAACATCTGCAGGCAGCCATGGGCGATATAGAAGCCCCATCCCATCACGACAAGATTGAGCGCCTGCACTTCCCAGCGCGGGCCGAAGCCGACGAGAACGAGTTGCGAGGCCACCAGCGTCATGCCCGCGATCATCATTCCCTTCATGCCCAGCCATGGCAGCAGGCGCGACACCGTCAGCGTGTAGAACAAGCCGCCGACTGCAAAGCCCGCGATGACGAAACCGGCGATCGAGAGCGAGGTCTGACCGAGCTCGAACAGGAACGATGCGATGTAGGGAAACAGGCCGAGCACGCAGCAGCCTTCGATGAACACCGCCGAATAACAGACATAAGCGTTCGGGTTGGTGAAGATGGTGCGATAGCCGGCCTTCAGCGCCGACAGGCTCGTCTTCGGCGGATGCTTGACCTTGGCGCCACGAAAACCGGCGGCGACTGCGATCGACGCAACGATCACGAGCCCGCCGAGCACTGCCAGCACGCCGCGCCAGCCGAGGAAATCGCCGATCAGGCCGGAGGCCGAGGCGCCGAGCAGATTGCCCGTCATCGCGCCGGCAAGCGTGCGGCTGATCGCGATCTGGCGTTTCTCCGGACCGACGAGATCGCTGGTCAGGCTGAGCGCCACGGGAAACACGCCGCCGGAGCCGATGCCGGCGAGGATACGGGTCGCGAACAGAACCGAGAACGAGCTCGAGAGCGCCCCCAGGATGTTGGCAAGGCCGAGCAGCGCGAGGCAGCCGATCATCAGCCGCGTCTTGCCGAACAGATCGGCGGCGGCGCCGACGATCGGCTGGATGATGGAGAAGGTGAAGGCGAACACCGCGGCAAAGCCGGCAGCGGTCGCGATGCTGACGCCAAAGTCCTCGGCGACGTGCGGCAGCACCGGATCGAGCGCGCGCGCGGAGAGCGCCGCGGCAAAGCTTGCACCGGAGATGACGTAGAGCGCGGCCGGCAGGCCGTGATCGTGCGGCCGCGCCTCGCCTTGCTGCATCAGCGCGGGTCGGCTTTGGTCGAATCTTTGGCGAGCGCGTCGAACGCCATCAGCCTTCGGATCAGCCCTTCGAAGTCGCGCAGCGGCACCATGTTGGGTCCGTCGGACGGCGCGCTATCGGGGTCGGGATGAGTCTCGATGAAGACACCGGCAACACCGACAGCGACGGCTGCGCGTGCGAGCACCGGCACGAATTCGCGCTCGCCTCCGGAAGACGTCCCCTTCCCGCCCGGCTGCTGCACCGAGTGAGTGGCGTCGAAGATCACGGGTGCGCCGGTGGTGCGCGCCAGGATCGGCAAGGCGCGCATGTCGGAGACTAGGGTGTTGTAGCCGAAGGACGCGCCGCGTTCGGTCACGAGCACATTGGGATTGTTCGCGCTCGTGATCTTGGACACGACATTGGCCATGTCCCAGGGCGCGAGAAACTGACCCTTCTTGACGTTGACGACCTTGCCGGTTGCGGCGGCCGCCAGCAGCAGATCGGTCTGGCGACACAGGAAGGCGGGGATCTGCAGGATGTCCACCGCCTGCGCCACCTCGGCGCATTGCGCGGCGTCATGCACGTCGGTCAGAACCGGCAGGCCGAGCGACGATCGGATTTCGGCGAAGATCGGCAGCGACTGGGCAAGCCCGAGCCCACGCGCGGCCGACGCGCTGGTGCGATTGGCCTTGTCGAACGAGGTCTTGTAGACGAGGCCGATCTGCAGCCGCGCGGCGATCTCCTTCAGCGCCGAGGCGACCTCCAGCGCATGCTGGCGGCTTTCGAGCTGACACGGTCCGGCAATGATCGAGATCGGCAGATCGTTGCCGAATTTGACCTTGCCAATAGTGACGACCGGCGCCGCTGACGTCGAAGAGCTCAAGGCAAATCCCTCGCTTCGGCGCGACCATAGCCGCGATGAAGGGCGGATCAACCCCATTCGGCCTGGGCTCCCAGAATATCAGGGTTGCGCCAGGCTCCCCGCGACGCCCTCGCGCCGGCCGTCTCTACTTCACCGCCGAGAAGGCGGTCGGCGCCAGGATCTGGCTGACGATGTTGCCGACGATCTGGCCGTCCGCCTCGCTCTCGGCGCGCGCTTTCATCCAGTCTGGATCGCTCATGAAGCCGGCCCACTTCTTCTCGCGCTCGGCGAGCGACTCCCAGGCCAGGAAGTAGGTCAACTCCTGGTTGGATTCGCCGATCAGCGTGGTGAAGAAACCGGCTTGGCGAATGCCGTGCTTTTCCCAGATCTTCAGCGTCGCCGTCTCGAACCGCTTCAGCAGCGCCGGCAAACGGCCGGGCACGCAGCGATAGATGCGCATTTCGTAGATCATTCTTGTTTCCTCCCTGAACAGGTCCGGCGGTTATAACGGCTGGCCCTGACGGTGTCTTGAGGCCCGCTCGACCGCCCCCCGTGGCGTTCCGCGCATGGCTCTGCCCCCCTGCTGAACGTGCGCCGGCCGCCGTCTACAAGCTGACGCGCCGGCCGCAGATGAAGCTCGTTACGGGATCGCTTGCGCCTGATAGGTCAATGCCGCTCGCGGCGGAGCGGATGCATCTTGCACGTGACTGCACCGCCACGTGCTGAGCCGATTACACCAGGCGGCTCTGCACCATCGCCGCGCGAATGAACGACGCGAACAGCGGATGCGGCTCGAAGGGGCGCGACTTCAGTTCGGGGTGGAATTGGACGCCGATGAACCAGGGGTGATCCTCGTACTCGACGATCTCCGGCAGCACGCCGTCGGGCGACAGGCCCGAGAATTTCAGCCCGTGCTGCTCGAGGCGATCCTTGTAGGCGGTGTTGACCTCGTAGCGATGGCGGTGGCGCTCGGAAATCTCGGTCGCGCCGCCGTAAACCTCCGAGACGCGGCTGCCGCGATTGAGCGCCGCGGGATAGGCGCCCAAGCGCATCGTGCCGCCGAGATCGCCAGCGTTGGTGCGCTTCTCAAGCTCGTTGCCGCGCAGCCATTCCGTCATCAGGCCGACCAAGGGCTCCTTGGTCGGGCCGAACTCGGTGGAGTTGGCCTCCTCGATCCCGACGAGATTTCGCGCGGCCTCGATCACCGCCATCTGCATGCCGAAGCAGATGCCGAAATACGGGACGTCGCGCTCGCGCGCGAACTGCGCCGCGCGGATCTTGCCTTCGGCACCGCGCTGGCCGAAGCCGCCGGGCACCAGAATGCCGTTGACGTGTTCGAGGAACGGCGCGGGATCTTCCTTCTCGAAGATCTCGCTTTCGATCCAGTCGAGATTGACCTTCACCTTGTTGGCGATGCCGCCATGCGAGAGCGCCTCGATCAGCGACTTATACGCATCCTTCATGCCGGTATACTTACCGACGATGGCGATGGTGACGTTGCCCTCGGGATTGCGGATGCGCTCATTGATCTGCTGCCAGCTGCGCAGCTCCGGCGGAATCCGCGAACCGATGCCGAAGGCGGCAAGCACTTCGTCGTCGAGGCCTGCGGCATGGTAAGCCTGAGGGACAGCGTAGATGCTGTCGGCGTCGCGCGCCTCGATGACGGCGCTCTCGCGCACGTTACAGAACAGCCCGAGCTTGCGCCGTTCCTCCTTCGGGATCTCGCGATCGGTACGGCAGAGCAGGATGTCCGGCTGGATGCCGATCGAGCGCAGCTCCTTGACGGAGTGCTGCGTCGGTTTTGTCTTCAGCTCACCGGCGCTGGGGATGTAAGGCAGCAGCGTCAGATGAATGTAGATGGCGTGATCGCGCGGCAGCTCGTTCTTGAGCTGGCGGATCGCCTCGAAGAACGGCAGCCCCTCGATGTCGCCGACGGTGCCGCCGATCTCGACCAGCACGAAGTCGTAATCATCGTTGCCGTCGAGGACGAAGTCCTTGATGGCGTTGGTGACATGCGGAACCACCTGGATGGTCGCGCCGAGATAATCGCCGCGCCGCTCCTTGGAGATGATGTCCTGGTAGATGCGCCCGGTCGTGATGTTGTCGGCCTTGGTCGCAGGCCGCCCGGTGAAGCGCTCGTAGTGACCGAGATCGAGGTCGGTCTCCGCGCCGTCATCGGTCACGAACACTTCGCCGTGCTGATACGGCGACATCGTTCCGGGATCGAGATTGAGATAGGGGTCGAGCTTGCGGAGGCGGACCTTGTAACCCCGGGCTTGCAACAGGGCACCGAGTGCCGCTGAAGCCAGACCCTTGCCGAGCGAAGAAACCACGCCGCCGGTGATGAATATGTACCGCGCCATGGGGCTTAACCTCTAATCCCTCGAATTCGATTCGCCAAAGCGATTCGTATTCCGCCCCAAACATTTTGCGGGGCTGTGGGTGAGCCAGAACTAAGAGTGGTGACAGAGCCTTGATGGGGATTGTTGATGCAGGACGGTAGAAGCCGCCCTGCATGGCCCCCCTGCTTTATTGCGAACGCGGTACCTGCGGGCCGCTCGGTGCCGGAGCCTGCTGCTGCTCGTCGGCCTTCTTCAGCGAATCCAGGATGCCGCCGGAGGTCGGCGGCGCGATCGGTCCGCCACCGGCCGGCTGGGTCTGCGACGCCGGGGCGCCGATGATCGACGACGGCTTGCGGTCGTAGCCGGCATACCAGGACAGGAACAGGCTGGTGAGAAAGAAGCCGACGGCCAGGATCGCGGTGGTCCGCGTCAGAAGGTTCGCGGTGCCGCGGCTCGACATGAAGCCGGCGCCACCTCCCATGCCGAGGCCCCCGCCTTCCGACTTCTGGAGCAGGACGGCGCCGATCATGACGGTGACGATCATGAGGTGAATGACGATGACAACAGTCTGCATAGTGTCCTTCCGTCACAAGCCGACAGCGCCGAGACGGCGGCCAATCGTGCTTCGCGGGGTTTTCCTGAAGTTGCGCGGTGTTACACGATCAGCCGGGGCATTGCCACCCCCGATCGGGCGGGTCGTAAGGTTTGGAGCTAGCTAGGGACAGCCCTGCGCAATCACAAGGAAGTCGGCCGCCTTCAGGCTGGCCCCGCCGACTAGCGCGCCATTGACGTTCTTCACGGCCATCAGCTCGGCCGCGTTCGAGGGCTTGACCGAGCCGCCATAGAGGATCCGCATCCCGGCGCCGTCGGCCTTGAACCTGGAGGTCAGGAATTCCCGGATAAAGCCATGAATCTGCTCGACATCCCGGGACGTCGGGGTCAGGCCGGTGCCGATTGCCCAGACCGGTTCATACGCCACCACTAGATTGGCGGCGGTCGAACCATCCGGCAGCGAGCCGTTGAGCTGGCCGCGCAGGATATCGAGGGTCTGGCCGGCGTCGCGCTGGCCCTGCGTCTCGCCGATGCAGACGATCGCCGTCACCCCGGCGCGCCAGGCGGCCTCAGCCTTCTGCCGGATCAGGGCATCGCCTTCGCCATGGTCGGCACGGCGCTCGGAATGGCCGACGATGATCGCGGTCGCACCCGAATCCGCCAGCATTTCAGCGGCGATGTCGCCGGTATGGGCGCCGGAGGCCTTGGGGTGGCAATCCTGGGCCCCCACCGCGACCTTCTTGCCGCGTGCCTTCTCGGCAAAGGCTGCGATCAGGGTCGCCGGCGGGCAAACCAGCAGGTCGGCTTTGCCGGCCACCTCTGCCGCGCCATTGAGCATGGCGTCGAATTCGGCAGTCGAGGCCTTCAGGCCGTTCATTTTCCAGTTGCCGGCGATCAGGGGGCGGATGGCATCGGTCATGTCAAATTCCAGCAAATTCGGTTTGTGCATGCGCTAGCAGAGGTCCCGTGGCAGTTCCAGAGACCAGGGGCTTTTAACCGCAGGGATCGAAAGCCTGCCGGACCCGAGGTTGCGGGGGGAAAGCCACCACTTTATGATGATTGATCAATTTGGTGACGCGCTTTTGCGGAATCTGCATTAAGACGCGCTCCCGTTCCCCTCCTGCCAAACAAGTTGGACCAAATGCTTCGAGGAATGCGCAAGGCCTCATCAAACTGGCTCGGCAAGACCATTATGGCCATTGTGATGGGCGTGCTGATCATCAGTTTCGGCGTTTGGGGCATTGCCGACATCTTCAAGGGCTTTGGGCAATCCACCGTAGCCAAGGTCGGCGGCACCGAAATTTCGCTGAACGAGTTCCGCCAGATTTACACCGATCGCCTGCAGCAGATCAGCCGCCAGTTCGGCCGGCCGCTGTCGCCTGAACAGGCGCGCGCCTTCGGCCTCGACCGTCAGGTGCTCCAGCAGACGATCGCGGAAGCCGCCCTCGACGAAGAGGCGCGCCGGCTCGGGCTCGGCCAGTCCGACGACCAGATCCGCCAGCTCATCATGAACGACCCGAACTTCAAGGGCGTCGGCGGCAACTTCGATTCGAACCGCTTCCAGTCCGTGATCCGCAATTTCGGCTATACCGAGCAGCGCTACGTCTCGGAGCAGCGCAAGGTCTCGCTGCGTCGGCAGATCACCGGCACGATCGGTGCCGGCCTCGAGCCGCCGAAGGCGATGCTCGACGTGCTGACGCGCTTCCAGAACGAGCAGCGCGCCATTGAATTCGTCAGGCTCGACGCAGCCCAGGCAGGCACCATCGACGCGCCCTCGCCCGAGGCGCTCGCCGCCTATTTCGAGGATCACAAGGTCCAGTTCCGCGCGCCCGAATATCGCAAGATCGCGTTCGTCGTGGTCTCGCCGGAGGAGATCGGCAAGTGGAGCGAGGTGTCGGACGAGGACGCCAAGAAAGCGTTCGACCAGCGCAAGGATCGGCTCGGCACGCCGGAGAAGCGCCAGATCCAGCAGATCGTATTCCCCAACGCCGCCGAGGCGCAGACCGCACGCGAGCGGCTCACCAGCGGGACGTCGTTCGAGGACCTCGGCAAGGAGCGCGGACTGAGCGCGTCCGACGTCGATCTCGGGCTCGTGACCAAATCCTCGCTCGATCCCGCGGTTGGAGACGCCGTCTTCGCGCTTCCCGCCGGTGAAATCAGCCAGCCGATCCAGGGCCGTCTCGGCACGTCGATCGTCAAGGTCGACAAGATCGAGCCGGGCACTGAGGCGAACTACGCGAGCGTTGCCGCCGACATCAAGCGCGAGATCGCCACCGAGCGTGCGCGCGTCAAGGTCGCCGATCTCCGCGACAAGATGGAAGACGAACGCGGCGGGGGTGCCAGCGTGATCGACGCGGCGCAGAAGCTCGGGCTCACCGCCGTAACCATCGACGCCGTCGACCGTTCCGGCCGCGCCCCGAGCGGCCAGCCGGTCTCCGGCATTCCGCAGGGCCTCGACGTGGTGTCGCAGGCCTTCAACACCGATGTCGGCGTCGACAATGACTCGATCTCTTTCAAGGGCGGCTATGTCTGGTACGACGTGCTTGCCATCACGCCGTCGCGCGACCGCAATCTCGATGAGGTCCGCGACCAGGTCGAGGCGCGCTGGCGCCAGGACCAGATCGCGACCAAGCTGAAGGCCAAGGCGACCGAGATGGTGCAGAAGCTCGAATCCGGCGGCAAGCTCGCCGACGAAGCAGCCGCGATCGGCGCCAAGGTCGAGACCGCCACCGGCTTCAAGCGCGACGACTCGCCCGCCAGCGTTCCCGCAACGGTCGTGTCGGCCGCCTTCCGCGTCGCCAAGGACGGCGTCGGGCAGACGGCAGTGACAGGCGGCACCGAGGTGATCGTGTTCCGCGTCACCGAGATCATCGATCCCACGGTCGATGCCGCTTCCGAGGCTGTCAAGAAGCTGAAGGACAGTCTCGACCGCGCGCAGACCGAGGAGCAGGTCGCGTCCTACGTGAACAAGCTTGAAACAGACATCGGAACCAGCATCAATCAGGCCGCCTTCGCGCAGGTGACCGGCGCGAACCAGTGAGTTGAAAGCACGCGATGGACGACCTGAAATCGATCATTGGAAAAGTGGCGACCGGCGCCAGCCTGTCGCGTGACGAAGCGGCCTCCGCCTTCGACGCCATGATGTCCGGCGAGGCTACGCCATCGCAAATGGGCGGCCTCCTGATGGCGCTGCGGGTGCGCGGCGAGACCGTGGACGAGATCACCGGCGCGGTCTCGGCCATGCGCTCCAAGATGCTCACGGTCGATGCGCCCGCGGATGCGGTCGACATTGTCGGCACTGGCGGCGACGGCTCCGGCTCGGTCAATGTCTCGACCTGCGCCTCCTTCATCGTTTCGGGCGCCGGTCTGCCGGTGGCCAAGCATGGCAACCGCGCGCTGTCGTCGCGCTCGGGCGCCGCCGACGTGCTGGCTTCGCTCGGGGTGAAGATCGATCTGAGGCCGGAGCAGGTCGGCCGCTGCGTGCGCGAATGCGGCATCGGCTTCATGTTCGCTCCCTCCCATCATCCCGCCATGAAGAACGTCGGCCCGACCCGGGTGGAGCTTGCGACACGCACGATCTTCAACCTGCTCGGTCCGTTGTCCAATCCGGCCGGCGTGAAGCGGCAGATGGTCGGCGTGTTCTCCCGGCAATGGGTGCAGCCGCTGGCGCAAGTGCTCAAGAACCTTGGCTCCGAATCCGCCTGGGTCGTGCACGGTTCCGACGGCCTCGACGAAATCACCCTCACCGGCCCGACCTTCGTCTCCGCGCTCCACAATGGCGAGATCCGGAATTTCGAGGTGACGCCGGAGGACGCGGGCCTGCCGCGCTGCGACGCCGGTGAACTCAAAGGCGGCGACGCCGACGCCAACGCGATCGCCTTGCAGGGCGTGCTCGACGGCAAGCCGAGCCCCTACCGTGACGTCGCGTTGATCAACGCCGCTGCCGCATTGGTCGTAGCGGGGCGTGCCAGGGATCTCAAGGAAGGTGTCGTGATCGGCGCAAAATCGCTCGACAGCGGCGCGGCGAGCGCGCGGCTGAAACATCTGATCGCGGTCTCGAACGGCTGAGCCTGACATGTCGGACATCTTGACCAAGATCGAAGCCTACAAGCGCGAGGAAATCGCGGCGGCCAAGCGCGCGCAGCCGCTGTCGGCGGTGGAAGCGAAGGCCAGGGCGCAAGCAGCACCGCGCGGCTTCGTTCGCGCGATCAGGGCCAAGCACGCCAATGGCGACTACGCGCTGATCGCGGAGGTCAAGAAGGCCTCGCCGTCAAAGGGCCTGATCCGCGCCGATTTCGATCCGCCGCTGCTTGCCCGTGCCTATGAGGCCGGTGGCGCCGCCTGCCTGTCGGTGCTGACGGACACGCCCTCGTTCCAGGGCCATCTCGACTTCATGGTGGCGGCCCGCGCGGCAGCGTCACTGCCGGTGCTGCGCAAGGATTTCATGTTCGACACCTATCAGGTAGCGGAGGCCCGCGCGCACGGCGCCGACTGCATCCTGATCATCATGGCGGCGCTCGATGATGCCACGGCCAAAGAGCTCGAGGATGCCGCCATCGCCTATGGCATGGACGTGCTGATCGAGATCCACGACCGCGCCGAGCTCGACCGCGCGCTGAAGCTGCGTTCGCCGATGATCGGCGTCAACAATCGCAATTTACGCACCTTCGAAACCACGCTTGCGACCAGCGAAACATTGGCGCCGCTGATCCCCGGCGACCGGCTGATGGTCGGCGAGAGCGGCATCTTTACGCCCGCCGATCTGGCCCGCCTCGAGCGCGTCGGCATGTCGACCTTCCTGGTCGGCGAGAGCCTGATGCGGCAAGCCGACGTTACCGCTGCGACGCGCACGCTGCTGGCGCGCGAGACCGCGCGCGCCACAGGCACGAACTGATGGCGCGTAAGCCCGCAAAGGCCAAACCGACCAAGACCGGCCCTGCCCTCACCCATATTGGCGCCTCCGGCGAGGCGCGGATGGTTGACGTGTCGGACAAGCCCGCGAGCGAGCGGCTCGCGGTCGCGGAAGGACGCGTCGTCATGAGCAGGGCGACGCTTGACCTGATCCTGTCCGGCAACGCCAAGAAGGGCGACGTGCTCGGCACCGCCCGCATCGCCGGCATCATGGCCGCCAAGCGCACCTCGGAGCTGATCCCGCTCTGCCATCCGCTCGCGTTGTCGAAGGTAACGGTCGAGATCGAGCCCGACGCAACGCTGCCTGGCTGCCTCGTCCGCGCCAGCGTGAAGGTCACGGGCCCGACCGGCGTCGAGATGGAAGCGCTCACCGCCGTCTCGGTCGCCTGCCTCACCATCTACGACATGATCAAGGCGGTGGAACGCGGCGTGCGCATCGAAGGCATCCACCTGGTCGAGAAGCTCGGCGGCAAATCCGGCCATTACCGCGTCTGATTGCCGCTGCTACTTCAGCGACGCGCTGATCGAGCCGAATTTTGCATTGAGCTTGCCGCGCGGGCCGTTCACCACGGATGATCGCAAGCCCGATGCCGGCGCGCCCGCATATTGATTGCTTTTGCGAGCCTCCGTTCACGGCGCATTAACCCAGCTTGCTAACTTCGCCTCCACTCCGTTCCCGTAAACCAACGGATGTTTCAGGGGTCAAGGATTGACCCTGACGTGTGCACGACAACGATCGATCATGATGACGGGATTCGGCAGTCGCCTTTTTGACCAGGCCTTCGTGCGCAGCGGACCGATCCGCTGGCTGGTGGTGGGCGGCACGCTGCTGATCGCGGCCATCGCCGTGGGCGCGACGCTGATGGCGGAGAATTTCCGCGAACGTGCGCTGCGCAACGCGGGCCGCGAGCTGGAAAACACCGTGCTGATGTTGGCCCATCATTTCGACCAGCAACTGCAGGATTTCGCGGTCATCCAGAAGGATTTCGTCGACTACGTCCGCGCGAGCGGCATCACCAATGCGGCGGACTATCGCAAACGCCTCGCCGGCCACGACCTCCACCGGATGCTGCGTTCGAAGATCGAGGCACTGCCCTACATAGGCGGCGTCAATATCATCGATGCCGAAGGCAATTTGATCAATTCGTCGTCGGCATGGCCCGCCCCGAGCGTGAACGTTGCCGATCGCGCCTATTTTCGCACCTTCCGGTACGATCCCGACGCTCCCGACGTTCTGATCGAACCACTTTACAGTCGCATCTCCGGCGCCTGGACGATCCTGATCGTGCGCAAGGTCGTGGGACCGAACGGCGAATTCATGGGTGTGGTCGGACGCGGCATCGAGCCGGCAAATTTCGAAAAATTCTTCGAGTCCGCCGTGCTCGGCGAAAGTGCGACGATCTCGATGCTGCACCGGGACGGCACCATGCTCGCCCGTTATCCCCATTCCAGCGAATTGATGGGGCGCAATTTCAAGAACGGCCCGTTCGCACATCAAAAGGTTTTCGGGCTCGACCATTTTGCCGGCCGCTTCATCAGCCCCGTCGACGGTGAGGACCGGCTGATTTCCTCACACGCCCTGCCTCACTTCCCGATCCTGATGATGGCCACCACGACGCGCGCGACGGCACTGACGGATTGGCGCGAGCAGATCGGCATCCTGATCTCGGTCGCCGCCTCTTCCGCGCTCGCCATCGCGGGCGTGCTGATCGCGATCGTACGCAAGCTCCTGGAGCAGCATCGTCTTTCGCGGGAACGGTTGACGCTGGAAATGCAGCGTCTCGACCGCGCCGTCAACAACATGACTCAGGGTCTGCTGCTGTTCGACGCCGCGCAGCAGCTCGTGATCTGCAATCAGCGCTACATCGAGATGTACGGGCTGTCGGCCGAAATCGTGAGACCCGGCTGCAGCTTCCACGACATCATTGCGCACCGCAAAGCCACCGGCTCGTTCACCGGCGATCTGGACCAGTATGTCGCACGGGTCCTGCGCGACGTCCATCTGCGCAATTCCATGGTGGTCGACACCTCCGACGGCCGCTCGATCCAGATCGTCAACGAACCGCTCACGGACGGCGGCTGGGTGGCGACGCATGAGGACATCACGGAGCGCCGGCGTATCGAGGAGCGCATCACCCATCTCGCTCACTACGACGCGCTGACCGACCTGCCCAACCGCACCATGTTCCACGAGCATCTGCGTCAGGAACTCGATCTCGTCGCCGGGGGCGAACAACTCGCGGTGCACTACATCGACATCGACGAGTTCAAGGGCGTCAACGACGCGCTCGGGCATCTCGTCGGTGACGAGCTTCTGAAGTCGGTTGCGCAGAGCCTCCAACGGTGTGCGGGTCCGGCGGACTTCGTGGCGCGGCTCGGCGGCGACGAATTCGCCATCGTCCAGAGCGCGGTGACATCGCTGGATCAGGTCAACGAGCTCGTCGCGCGCGTGTTCGAAGCCATCCGCGCGCCGTTCGACTGCATGGGACATCATCTTGCCACCGACGCCAGCATCGGCATCGCGCTGGCGCCGGAACATGGAACGGCGCTGGACCAGATCCTGAAGAACGCGGACATGGCGATGTACGCCGCCAAAGCCGCCGGGCGCCGCACCTATCGCTTTTTCGAGCCAGAGATGGACGCCAAGGTCCACGAGCGGCGGCAGCTCGAGATCGACCTGCGCCACGCCATCGCCCAAGGCGGGCGCGAAGGCGGCCTCGAGGTGTACTACCAGCCCTGCCTCAGCCTGAAGGACGACCGCATCACCGGCTGCGAGGCGCTGGTGCGCTGGCGCCATCCCGAGCGCGGCATGGTCTCGCCGGCCGAGTTCATTCCGATTGCCGAGGACACCGGCCTGATCAACGAAATCGGCGAATGGGTGCTGGCGACCGCCTGCCGGGACGCGGCGAACTGGCCTGACGACATCCGCCTCGCCGTCAACGTCTCGCCGGTGCAGTTCAAGAGCGGCACGCTGGCGCTGAAGATCATGGCAGCGCTTGCCGCCTCCAATCTGCCGGCGAGCCGGCTCGAGCTCGAGATCACCGAGGCGGTGCTGATCCGCGACGACGACACCGCGCTTGCGGTCCTGCATCAACTCCGCGCCATCGGCGTCCGCATCGCGCTGGACGATTTCGGCACCGGCTACTCCTCGCTGAGCTATCTGCATCGCTTCCCGTTCGACAAGATCAAGATCGACCGCTGCTTCGTCAACGACATCGCCGGCCCCGACGGCTCCGCCAGCATCGTGCAGGCCGTCGTCAATCTCGCGGCCGCCCGCCGCATGACCACCACGGCCGAGGGTGTCGAGACCGAGGAGCAGCAGCGTCTGCTGCGCGCACTCGGCTGCTCCGAGATGCAGGGCTATCTGTTCAGCGCCGCGAAACCCGCCGACAAGGTGCTGGAGCTGTTCGCAGCTCATCGCAGCCGTCTCGCCCAGCGCGGCGGCAACGAAAGCCGCCGCCGCGAGGCAAGCTAGGGATCTACCACCACACACGCGGGAACGTCAGCTCACGGGACAAGGGTGCCCACTTGGAATTATCGACCAATTGGTCTATATATCGGTAATGCGTCGCCAAATCCCTGTGCAGTTGCCCCGTGGCCGTCCCCGAAGTTTCGACGTGGAAGCCGCGGTCGAGCGGGCGATGGGCGTGTTCTGGTCGCGCGGTTATCACGCAACGGCCCTACCGGACCTTCTTCGTGCGACGAAGCTCTCGCGCGGCAGCCTTTATGCGGCTTTCGGGGACAAGCACTCGCTGTTCTTGCGTGCGCTTGATCGCTACATCGCCGATGCCCTGACACGCATGGATGTCGAACTCGACCCCCGCAGAGATCCGGTCGACGGCCTGCGCGCCTACCTCGCCGGCTACGTTGACCGAACGAGCGGCGCCAATGGCCGACGCGGATGCCTGCTGGTGGCCACAGCCATGGAGCTGGCTGGCCGTGACGCCGAAGTTGACCGCCGCATCGGGAGCTTTTTCAATGCCATGGAGGCCAGGGTGGCTGATGCACTGTCCCGTGCGAAGGCGGCGGGCAAGCTGGCCGATGCCGTCGAGCATTCAAGTGCCGCGAAAATTCTCGTCTGTTTCGTCGAGGGGCTGCGCGTCGTCGGCAAGGCGGCATCGACGCGGATCACGTCACAAGCCACCGCTGACGCTCTCCTCGACCGCTTCATCAGGTAGACAACCGTTTTATCAGGTTCGGCCGCTTCCGCTGCTGGCGCGTCGAAATATAGACCGAACGGTCTTGAAAGGAAGAATGTCATGTCGGCCATCCAGATCGTCTGTGCGGTGGCCGTCCCCCTGCTCTGGGGTTACCAGTTCGTGGCCATCAAAGTGGGCGTTACGGAGTTTCCCCCTCTCTTCTTCCTCGCGCTGCGCTTTTTGGCCATCGCGCTGCTGCTCACTCCCTTCGTCAAACGGCCCACGCGTCGGCAGCTCGGCCCGATCGCAGCAATTTCGCTTTTCCTCGGTGGGCTGAACTTCGGTCTCTTCTATGTCGGCCTCGGGCTCGGCTCGGGCAGCATGTCGGCCGTCGCCTATCAACTCGCCACGCCCTTCACGGTCCTGTTAGCTTGGCCGCTGCTCGCGGAGAGGCCATCTCTCACCACTTCCGCTGGAGTAGTGCTTGCATTCGTCGGTGTGGTCATGTTGGCGGCGGAGCCCGGCGTGTCCGCAAAAACGCTTCCACTGCTGCTCGTGGTCGGGGCAGCCTTTGCATTCGCGATATCCAACGTCTTGACGAAACGCTACGGGCCTTTTGATCCCCTGATGTTGATGGGGTGGTCCTCGCTGCTCACGGTGCCGCAAGTCATGGTGATGTCGCTGCTCCTTGAACATGGACAACTCGCGAGCCTCGTTACTGCGGATGGACGTGGTTGGCTGGCGCTCGCCTACACGATTTTTATCGGGGGAATTGTCGGGTTTGGCCTATGGTTCTGGCTGATCGGGCGTTGCTCCATGGGCCGCGTCGTGCCCTTCGGTTTGCTGCTTCCAGTGTTCGCCTTGACGTCCAGCGTGATGTTCCTTGGCGAACACATGACTTCAAAGTTGATTTTCGGCGGGCTGCTCGCGATCTCCGGCGTCGCCATCACACAGTTGAGACCGAGCGCTTGATTGATTTGAACGGCCATAGCTCTTGAGCTGTCGGCCCGTGAGGACTTGACCGTGGTGACCCGCCAAGCTATCCCGCCCTCGCAGCTCCTCTGGCGCTGCCGTAGGCGTTACCGTCATCCAACGCGTCCTTTGTCGAGAGGATCCCAGCTGGGAGATCTCGATTCACGAGACGCCACGGTCATGCCATCACTCTCCCAGCTTGCGGACGCTTTCCCGTTCAAGACGTCATTTCCGGCACGGCTTATCCGCGCCTGGATGTTGCTGTCGCGCCGGGATTGCTCGCCGGCAGGGTTTTCCTGGATTGCCGTGGCCTTCACCTCCACAGAAAGGCAGCAACCATGAAGATGACCGGCAACACGATCCTCATTACCGGCGCCACCAGCGGCATCGGCCGCGCATTGGCCGAGGCTTTCCACGACCGCGGCAATCGCGTCATCGTTACCGGGCGACGGCAGTCCTTGCTCGATCAGATCACCGCTGAACGCCCGGGCCTGATCGGCCTGACGCTTGACCTCGCCGATCCCTCAAGCCTGCCGCGCTTCTCGGCCGAAATCCGAGCAAGCTTTCCCAGGCTCAACGTGCTGATCGCCAACGCTGGCATCTCGCGGCCGGAGGACATGACGGCAGACGGCTGGGACGCCGCGGACGCGGAAGCCATCGTCGCGACCAACATTCTGGGCGTGCTGCGCGTCACCGCGGCGATCCTGCCGCTCCTGAAAGGGCAACCGAACGCGACGATCATGGCGACCAGCTCGAACCTCGCCTTCGTGCCCGCGCTGACTTCCCGGCCTACTGTGCCAGCAAGACGTTCCTGCACTCCTGGCTTCAGTCGCTGCGGCGTCAGCTTCGCAAGATCCCCGTCGAAGTGCTGGAGCTCGCACCGCCCTATGTGCGGACCGAACTCACCGGCTCGCAACAGGCGAGCGATACGCGCGCGATGCCGCTTCCCGCCTATATCGCTGAGGTCATGCAATTGCTGGAGTCGCGGGTCCATCCCGGCGGCGAGGTGCTGGTCGCGCGCGATCGCGCCCGGCACTGGTCGAGCGCGACGGCCGCTACGAGGCCACCTTCGCGGCTATGAACCCGAGCTGACACAGCGTCCCGAAACAAGTTCGCCCGGGAACGGCTATCCATTCCCGGGCGATCAATACCTTACCGTCGCGAGGGCCTAGGCTAGTTCGGCACCGCAGCCTTCAGCGCCGGCTTGGCGGCGACGGCATTTGCGGTTTGGCCGTGCAGGAAGTCGTAGGCCGTATGCAGGGCCTTGTCGTCTTTCGCTTCCGGCGGGACATAGGACTGCGATCCGGTCTGCTCGGTGCCATCGGCCGCCTGGAGATGGCCGCGCATCTGGGACTCCGCCATGGTGTCCATCCGGCCCTTCAGCTCGGGCGGCACGTCCTGGAGGATCTCGATGTCGGGCGCGATGCCCTGGGCCTGGATCGAGCGGCCCGAGGGTGTGTAGTAGCGCGCCGTGGTCAGCGCCAGCGCGCCGTTGCCGGTGCCGAGCGGAATGATGGTCTGCACCGAGCCCTTGCCGAACGAGCGCGTACCGATCAGCGTGGCGCGCTTGTGGTCATGCAGCGCGCCGGCCACGATCTCCGAGGCCGAGGCCGAGCCGCCATTGACCAGAACCACCAGCGGCTTGCCCTTGGTGAGGTCGCCACCATGCGCGGTGAAGCGCTGGGTCTCTTCCGGATTGCGGCCGCGGGTCGAGACGACCTCGCCACGCTGCAGGAACGCGCTCGACACCGACACGGCCTGGTCGAGCAATCCGCCCGGATTGTTGCGCAGGTCCATCACGTAGCCCACCAGCTTCTCCGGCGGAACGTCCTTGGAGATCGATGCGATCGCCTTCTTCAGGCCATCGGTGGTCTGCTCGTTGAACGAGGTGACGCGGATATAGCCGATATCGCCATTCTCGACGTGGAAGCGCACTGGGCGCACATGGATGATCTCGCGCTTGATCGCGACGTCGAGCGGGGCGTCGGCCCCCTTGCGCACGATCGTGAGCTTGGTCTGGGTCTCGACCGGCCCCTTCATCTTGTTGACGGCCTGCTCGAGCGTCATGCCCTGCACGGCATCGCCATCGATCTTGCTGATGAGGTCGCCCGACATGATGCCGGCCTTGGACGCCGGCGTGTCGTCGATCGGCGAGACGACCTTGACCAGCCCCTCCTCCATCGTGACCTCGATACCGAGCCCGCCGAACTCGCCGGAGGTGGTCTCCTGCATCTCGGTCCAGGCCTTGTCGTTCATGTAGCGCGAGTGCGGATCGAGCGAGGTCACCATGCCGGTGATCGCGCCTTCGATCAGCTTGGCATTGTCGGGCTTCTCGACATAGCTCGCCTTCACCCGCTCGAACACTTCGCCGAACAAATTGAGTTTGGAATAGGCGTCATCCGCCCTCGCTGCCGCCCGTGCCGCCCATACGCCGCCATGCGGACTGGCTACCAAAAGGGTCAGACACGCTCCAGTGAGCGCGCCCAGTGGAAACAGCAGGGTTTTCCGCATGGATAGGCTGGCCTTTTTGCTTCGCGGTTCGGTGGGGCTGGGGAGCCGCCATCCAAATGGCGATCCAGCCTGCTTCTCACAATACCATTCCGGTTTCTTCAAGGCCGGGATGCCACGCCGGCGGGTACCCCGTAAAAATCCCTTCGTCCGGACCTAAACTTTCGGCAACGTTGCAGGACCCGGTATGAGCGCAGCGGGACGGCCGGCCGGCCCACGCCTTGCAGCCATGCCATTTTAGGATGGTTTTGGCGACGCGGACGGGTTAGGCGATGAGGTAAGGCTTCAAATTCTCGGGAGGATAACAATGAACGAAGCACCCCGCATCCAAGCGGAAAGGAACGTCGAGCTCGGCGCCAGCACCGAGCCGTTCCAGAATCTGCATGAATTCATCCGGAAAGCGCGTTCCAACCTCAACCAGAATGCCTGGGATTATATCGTCGGCGCAGCCGAGACCGAGACCACGATGCGTCGCAACCGCATGGCGCTGGACGAGATCGCCTTCCGCCCGCGCGTGCTGCGCGATGTCCGCAAGGTCACAGGTTCGGTCGAGCAGTTCGGCCGCAAGATGCGCCTGCCGGTGGTGCTCGCCCCCGTCGGCGCGCTCGAGATCTTCGACCCGGATGGTGCGGCGAGCGTAGCGCGCGCCTGCGGCACTTTCGGTGCAGCGCACATGCTCAGTTCGGTGTCCGAGCCCGGCCTCGAAAAGACCGCCGAAGCTGCGCCCGACGCCCTGCGCCTCTACCAGCTCTATGTGCGCGGCGACGACGCGTTCGTCGCCGACGTCGTCAGCCGGGCCGAGAAGAATGCCTATGCCGCCTTCTGCCTGACCGTCGACACCGCTCATTACAGCCGTCGCGAACGTGACATCGCCAAGCGCTACGTTCGCGAGAGCCGCCTGCGCGCCACCGGCGGCGATTACCAGAAGGGTCTGGAGTGGCGGACGGTGAAGATGATCAAGGACAAGTTCAAGATCCCGCTGATCCTCAAAGGCATCGCGACGCCGGAGGACGCGCTGATCGCGATCGATCACGGCGTCGAATGGATTTACGTCTCCAACCATGGCGGCCGTCAGCTCGATCACGGTCGCGGCGCCATGCATGTTCTGCCCGAGATTGTCGACGCCGTGAACGGCCGCGCCAAGATCATGGTCGATGGCGGTGTCTGTCGCGGCACCGACATCGTCAAGGCGATCGCGGCGGGCGCCGACCTCGTCGGCATCGGCCGGCTGCAATGCTGGGCGCTGGCGGCGGCCGGCGAAGCCGGCGTGGCGCGCATGCTGGAGCTGCTCGAGGACGAAGTGCTGCGCTGCCTCGGCCTCTTGGGTGCAACCTCGTTCGCCGAGGTCAACAAATCCTGCCTTCATCAGGCGACCGCAACCAACGCGCCCAGCGTGTTCAGCGCGTTTCCGCTGTTCGACCACGAGCCATATCGATACTGAATGAAAGGGTGCAGGTGACATCGCTCTCTCCCGGCAGCGCGGATGCGCTTCTGTTCGATCTCGGCCGCGTGGTGCTCGATATCGATTTCTCCAAGGCCATCGCCTGCTGGTCGGGACATGCCGGCTGCAAGCCCGAATCCCTCGTCGCGCGCTATGTGCGGGACAGCGAAGCCTATCGGTTGCACGAGATGGGGAAGATCAGCGATGAGGACTATTTCGCCTCATTGCGAGCCTCGCTCGGAATCGGCATTTCGGACGCGCAGTTCCTGGAAGGCTGGAACGCGATTTTCGCCGGCGAAATGCCTGACATCGCCGAGCTGCTGCCGCGGGCAGCGAAGCAGATGCCGCTCTACGCTTTCTCCAATACCAACCGGCCGCACGTGGACCATTTCTCAAGGGAATATGCCGACCTCCTCGGCCATTTCCGCGAGCTCTATTTGTCGTCCAGCATCGGCTTGCGCAAACCGGATGCGGAGGCCTTCGACCACGTCGTTGCAGCGATCGGCGTACCCGCCGGGCGCATCGTGTTCTTCGACGATCTTGCCGAAAACATCGAGGGAGCGCGGGCGCGCGGCTTGACGGCCGTGCATGTGACTTCGCCGCGTGACGTCGGGAACGCATTGAAGGCATTGGGCATTTGACGAGGAGCCCTTGTCGCGAAACCCACGGCGGCACGGCCCGACGGGACCAATTTTGAAGGAATTGAGGAACCCGATCACTTTGTGCATTTTTGTACAGAGTTCCGGGAACGGAATACCGCCTTCCGGACTCTTAGAGTCCGTTGGGACTTCTACGGACGGATGCATCATCGTGCTGGGCAAAACCTACCTCACCAAGCAAGCCTCTCTTCTTCTTGAATTCGCCAGGACAACTTCAGATTCGGACCTTTCCGCCAAGCTTGTGAGCAAGGCCGCCGACCTGAAATCCCAAGCCGATCCGCTACCCGACAAGGATCAAGGACCCAAGGCGCCCGACGTAACTCCCGGGCAGGCAGGGAGCTGATCGATACAGGCCGGGGGGCGCACGTCGTTCTCGTCTTACCATGACCACTATCCTGCCGATCTGTAACCTCCTTCGGATCATGGCGCGACGCGCTTGATCCCGGCTTCCGGAACAACATGAAGCGGCGGGAATGACTGCGCCCGTTCAGCCGTTTTTGCCTCCGCGCCCGCGCTCGGCTAGAAGACTTGCGGAACATTCGCCCGAACGTGCCGAGCAGGAGTTTTCGCCGTGGCCTTGATGCCGGTTTCTGACGCGCTTGCCGCAGTGCTGGCGGGTGCAGAGCCGCTGCCGGAAGACATGATTTCCCTCGACGAGGCCTACCATCGCGTGCTCGCGCGTGACGTCGCGGCGCGACGTACGCAGCCGCCGCAGGCGATGTCCGCGATGGACGGCTACGCGGTGCGCGCGGCCGATGCCGCGACGATCGATTCGGAGCTCACCGTCATCGGCGAAGTCGCGGCAGGCCGACCGTTCGCGGGGACGGTCGGCGCCGGCGAGGCCGTGCGGATCTTCACCGGCGGCGTCGTTCCCGGTGGCGCGGACGCCGTCGTGATCCAGGAGGACACGGTCGCCGCCGGCAAGCGTATCACGATCAAGGAAGCCGCGATCGCCGGACGGCACATCCGTCCCGCCGGCGTCGATTTCCGCGAGGGCGACGTGCTCCTGCGCAAGGGAAGCCGTCTCACCGAGCGCGACCTCGCGCTCGCCGCCGGGATGAACCATCCGCACCTTGCCGTTTTCAGGCGTCCGAAGGTCGCGATTCTCGCCACCGGCGACGAGCTGGTGATGCCGGGCACCACGCCCGGTCACGGCCAGATCGTCTATTCCAACGGCTACGCCCTGCACGCACTCGCCCGCAGGGAGGGCGCCGAGACCATCGACCTCGGTATTGCCGCCGACACGCTGGAGGCCACCACCGCCGGCATCCGCCGCGCCCGCGAGAGCGGCGCCGACATCCTGATCACGACCGGCGGCGCATCGGTCGGCGACCACGATCTGGTCCAGCAGGCACTGAGGGACGAAGGCATCGCGATGGCGTTCTGGAAAATCGCGATGCGGCCAGGCAAGCCGATGATGCACGGTCGGCTCGGCACAATGGGTGTGATCGGCCTGCCGGGCAATCCCGTGTCGTCCTACGTGTGCGCTTTCCTGTTCCTGGTGCCTCTGATTCGCGCCCTGTCTGGCCGTTCTGTGATTCACCATCGCCGTGAAAGCGCCGTGCTCGGCCGCGACGTCGGCGCCAACGACCAGCGCGAGGACTATCTGCGCGCGCATCTGGAGGAGCGTGACGACGGCACACGCGTCGTTCTTCCCGTCAACCATCAGGATTCTTCGCTGCTTGCGAATCTCGCTGCAGCACAGGTACTTCTCGTGCGCGCTCCGTTTGCGCCGAAGGCCGAAGCCGGCACGGCTTGCGAAGTATTGCGGCTCCCCGTCTGAGCGCCTCGGCAACGCGCGTTCCGCGAACTTTGCTCTGTTCACGGTAAATTAAGCAGTTGCGGAACATGTATCGAACATATAGTGTCCGTTCATGATTTGTTTCGAGCATGTAGCGGCATATAGCCGAATTCAGCGTCTCGGAATCGGACGACATCAACCGGGGGACTTTGGTCGAGATGTTAACGCGCAAACAATACGAGCTTCTGCGGTTCATCAGTGAACGTCTGAAGGAAAGTGGCGTGCCGCCTTCCTTCGACGAGATGAAGGATGCGCTCGACCTGCGCTCGAAGTCGGGCATCCATCGCCTGATCACGGCGCTCGAGGAGCGTGGCTTCATCCGACGCCTGCCCAACCGCGCCCGTGCGATTGAAGTCATTAAGCTGCCGGAGCTCCAGGCAGCCGCAGGCAGCCGGCGCGGCTTCACGCCGAGCGTCATCGAGGGCAATCTCGGCAAGGTGCGTGCGAGCTCCAGCCTGCCGGCTGACGAGGGCGAGCGTCCCGTTGCGGTGCCGGTGATGGGCCGCATCGCGGCCGGCACGCCGATCGAGGCGTTGCAGACCCGCAGCCATACCATCAGCGTACCGCCTGACATGCTCGGCTCGGGCGAGCATTACGCGCTCGAAGTGCGCGGCGATTCCATGGTCGAGGCCGGCATTCTTGACGGCGACATGGCACTGATCCAGCGCAACGAGAGCGCCGATACCGGCGACATCGTGGTGGCGCTGATCGACGACGAGGAAGCGACGCTGAAGCGCTTCCGCCGTCGCGGTGCATCGATCGCGCTCGAGCCCGCCAACGCGGCCTATGAGGTCCGCATCCTGCCGCCCAACCGGGTGAAGATTCAGGGCAAGCTGATCGGGCTTTACCGGAAGTACTGATACCGGAAGTGCTTCATACCGGAAGTGCTTGGCGCCTCGCGCGCTTCCACCGGCATCGCCGGTCAGAGATTGGAGCGGATCATCGTCCGCTCCGGCTGGATAGTCGTTCTGGTTCTGCACAGACTATCCGGCCCCTCCTCCGGGGCTGGCTCCTCACGACGCCAACGAAACAGCACGGCTTCAAACAGCACCGCTTCGCGGCTCAAGTGTTCGAGGAAACACCGGCCAGCGATCAAGTTCGACCGCTGCAGCCAAGCCGGCAATATTCGCGCATGCGCCTCCCGAATGCATCGCAACGGGCTTTGTTCCTATTGAATTCGGGAAAGATAATGTGATCGCGGCTTGCAGAAGCCAGCCGCAGATTTGCCCATAACCAAGCAGAGCGTTCGTGCTTCCACTCTGATAGAGGCCTGCGCCTCGATAAGAGACGCGGGTAGCTATCCCAGCATGAGGAGCACCCGATGTGTGACTACAGCCTGCATGCCGTCGCGTCGCGCCCCGCCGAAGTCGGCGAGACGATCGTCACGACAAGCTTCCGCGGCACCTCGACGCGCGGCTTCGCCTCCGCAGCCGATCCGTCTGTTGCCGTCTGCCTGCTGCCAGGAACGGAGCTCGCCTTCGCCGACGACGTCCGCTACGACAATCGCTGGATCTGGACACGCACGATCAATTCCCGCGTGGGTAAGTTCGGCAAGATGGATCCGCACATTCCCGACCGCCATCATGACGCGATCGAATTCCCCGACGGTAAATATGTGCTGGTGACGCAGCTCGTCGAAGGCCAGCGCGCGACCGTGCTGCAGCTGCCGGTAACTCAGTCGGTCGCCGAGCGCGAGCACAAGGTGCAGATTATCGCCGACCGGCAGCCGACCGTCACGCACCTGCCGATCGGCTGACACAGCCGCCTCCGGCTACGAGGTCGGGGGTCAGGATTGAATTGCCATCGCCGGCCGCGGCCGGCGAGATGGTGTGGCTTGCGTCCGCGAAATCCAATCGGATGGACCAAGCCGTTGCACCTCTCCGCCGCACGAAGTTTGAGCCGCCCTGCCTGAAGTTTGAACGTCCGCTTCGCAGCCAAATGACCGATGCTGTCAGGGCTTGAGACGGCGGACACGCTCGATGAAAACCTTCCTTCGCGTCGTTGAACTCTGGGTGCCCGATCGGACGCGCATGCGGCTGGAGTTTGGTGGCGGCCTCTACGACGAAGGGCTGTCCGCGTTCAAGGCCGTCAGCGAAGAGCTGCACTTCGGGTATGACGAGGGACTTCCGGGCAAGGCTTGGGCCGCGGGCCACCCCGTGATCCTCACCAAATTCGCCAACTCCTATTTCAAACGGACCGATCAGGCGCTCGCGGCCGGCCTCACCTGCGGCGTCGCGGTGCCGGTGTTTGCGGGTGAATTCCTGCAAGCCGTCATGGTGCTATTCTGCGGCGACGACGAAGCGCATGTCGGGGCGATCGAGCTTTGGCACAACGACCCAGATGCCTCCCACGAGATGGGGCTCGTCGATGGCTATTGTGGCACCGCCGACATGTTCGAATTCAACTCCCGCCACACTAAATTTCCTCGCGGCTTTGGCCTGCCTGGCCGCACCTGGAAGGCGGGGCTGCCGCTGATCATCAAGGACCTGCACGACGCCAGGAGTTTTCTGCGCTGGGAGGACGCAGCCAAGGTCGGGATCAATTGCGGCGTCGGCGTGCCCTATCGGACCGGCACGGACCAGACCTGGGTCCTGACATTCCTCTCCGCGCAGGCCACGCCGATTGCGCGACGCTTCGAGATCTGGATCCCGAACGAGACCCACTCGGCACTGGTGTTCCGCGCCGGCGATTGCAGCGCGCAGACCGACCTTGCCGCGCTCTATGCGGAAAAATCCATTGCCAGAGGCGAAGGCAGCATCGGCGGGGCCTGGGCGACCGGCATGCCCGCGCTCAACAATGAGCTCGCGCATGACGGCTCGGTCGCCGGTTTCGAAGCCTGCACAGCCGGACTGAGCCGGATGGTGGCCCTGCCGGTCATCGGCAATTCCAGGCTCGACGCCGTGCTGGCCTGGTACTTGTAACCGATCCGATCAATCGTCGGCCTGCAAGTCGGTCTCCGCCGGCGTTGCGTCCTTGGTGCGGGGCGCGGTCGTCTTAGGCGCAAGGCTGCCGTCGAAATCACCCTCGCCGGCGCCGGTCGGTAACCAGGGGCGGCTCGTGCCTCTCGCCCTCACCGCCTGAACCACAAAACCCTCACCACGCTGCGTCAGCGCCAGCGCGCTCTGGCTGGCGAGCCGCTGCCGATCGACCACCATCGCCGCGCAATCGGGCGGCGCGGGACGTGTCGTCACCACCAGCGCGGCCCGACTGCAATCGTCCGCGAGAGCGTCGACGCGCAGTGCCAGCGCGACCAGCCTCCCGTCGGCCAGTGGCGTCACGCAGCCGGATTCGTCACAGGACACGCCATCGGCCAGCGAGGCTCGGCCGGCATCGCGCGGATCCGCGTCGGCAGCGAGCCATTCCTTGAGCAGAAAGCTGTCCTTGCTCGTCCTGATCAGGTGCAGATGTCCGTCCCTGCCCCGCACGGCGACGCTCGCGCCATCCCCGGCAATCAGGATGTCGGGCTGCCGGGACGACAGTCCCCAGAGGATCGCTGCCAGCAGCACCAGGGCGCCGGACCAGCGTAGCGGCGTGCGCAACAAGCCCAGCGCGATGATTCCCAGGCTCGCCGCGATCAGCGGCGCGATCCCGAACGCCGGGATGCGGCCGACCGCGCCCGGCAAAGCCGCGACCCAGCGCGAGACCGCGACCATCCACTCGATGCCGATCCCCATCAGCCACCAGAACACGTTGTCCAGCCCGAACGGCGCCGCAAGCAGCCCCAACAGTCCCGCCGGCATCACCAGCGCCGAGACCACCGGCATCGCGCCGAGATTGGCGAGCACACCGAACGGCGTGACACGGTGGAAATGGAAAGCGGCGTAGGGTGTGGTCGCAAGTCCCGCAATCAGCGAAGCCATGAACAGCATCGCAATCTCGCGGCCACCCCACATCGCGATGCGCGCGGTCGCCGAATGGTCCGGCGAGGCAAACAAATTCGGCATGCCGATCTGCACCAGCGCCACCAGCCCGAGCGTTGCCGCAAACGACATCTGAAATGTGGAATGCGGATTCCCGGTTCGCTTGTTAATTCAAACGCTTACCCTGCCTCCCGAAGCTTAGTCCGGGACTTTTTCCGGGACTCTGCGAGCCGCTCGACCGCTACGGCAACGTCCTCATCCAGCACATGCGCGTATCTCAGGGTGCTCTTAATGTCCCGGTGATTGAGCGCCTTTTGCACCAGCTTGAGGTTACCGCTGTCGCGAAGAAGCTTGGTTCCGAAGTCGTGCCTGAAGTCGTGGAAACGGAAGTCCTTCAGGCCAGAGCCGGCCCGCAGCCGCTGCCAGGCCGTTTTGGCTCCGGTGTAGGTTAGCGGGTAGCGCTGGCCCCTCACCCGGCCAAGCCGCTTATTGCCGTATACGGCCACATAGGTGAAGCAAAACTCCGGGTGCTGCCCCCGCAGCGGAAACAGGATCTCGCGAACCGCTTCCGTGATCGGGAACACCACCCTCCTCTTGCCCTTCCCGAACCTCACGATCTGCCGGGTCCCGAAGTCCACCTCCGCCCACCGCAGCGTCACACATTCTTTGAGACGCATGCCGCTGGCGCGAACGAAATCAAAGAACGGTGCGTAGTCGAGCCGCATCGCTTCGTCGAGCGCATCGGCCTCCTCACCCTTGAGTTCGCGGACTCGCTCCTCCGGCTCTGCCAGCAAAAGCTTGCCCCAGTCAGGTTCATTCTCGAACACCACCTTCTCGGCCTTGGCGAAGGTGAATAGTCGCTGCAGCACCTTGGTCGCCGACCGGTTGACCGTAGCGTTTGAAACCAGCGGCAGGGCCTGCTCCGCTTCCTTAGTACGCTTGCCGCGTCGCGAGACCCGATGCCCACGCCGCCACGCCACAAGCTCCTTAGCCGCCTTGTGGTCGATCTCTGTTAGCGGCTTCTCCTTGCCGAAGTACTCGATCAGCCGTGCAACGTTGGTCTCGGTTGCCTTCGGCTCCGAGTCGTACTGCGCGCTATCGTTCCAGAGGCGGTCGGCAACATCATCAATGGCGAGCGACGCCTTCGAGCGCCGCGTCGCCCGCACCAGCGTCTTGGCTTTCTCTAGCTCTGCAGCCTCGAACTTTTCTGCATCTCGTCTATTCGTGCATTTCGTGCTGCCATGAAACCGATGACCTTCGTGCTGGAAGTCGAATTGGTAATACGGCGAACGCTTGTCACGGTAGACGGACACGGCACTTCCCTCCTGCGGCGGCCTTCAATGAATTCGTTCAGATCCGTCTCGGTGAATCGGCGGCGTGGCCGCTTTTTGCCGAGCCCGACGTTGATGTATCCGATGGCGCCTTCGCTAACGAGGTCGCGAAGATGATCTTCAGTGATGTTAAGCCAGGAGGCCGCCTGCTCGGGTGTGAGCAAACGGTTGTTGTCGTTTGCGGGATTGGGCAAGAGCGCGCCCCTCAGAAATATTGCTCTGCAAACCTCGCCGGCCAATGCCGACGCACGTACCGGTTTTATAACCCGCCGCTTCGCGGCAAATGGGGCGCAAACCTGCTTTGGAGCTGATTTGTAACACTTCGTTACTTACTCCACCGAAGAATGAGCCCGCCCCCACCCCAACAAGCGATTTAGGCAATGGACGGCACTCCGTTTCTCAAGGGAAAGCAACAGCCATAATAAAAAAGCCCCGGACGATGCCGGGGCTTTGATGTTTGATCGTCAGACCGGATCAGTACCTGACGCCCGCACCAGTCCAGTTGAAGCGGTAGACCAGCGAGGTGGAGACCGTCTGGTTCCAGCTGTTGGCGCGGATGCTGTTGCCGGTCGGGAGGTTGCTGCCGTCGATCAATTCGTCCTGCGTCTTGGCGTTGTAGAAGGCCGAACGATACTCGGTCTTCATGAACCAGCCGGGCGAAGAGATGCCGAAGAAGTTCAAGCTATTCTCGACGCCGCCGCCGATGAACCAGCCGTTGCGGTTGTAGCTGTTGAGGTGGGCACCGACCGGGACGCCAGCGAGGTCAGTGAAGTTGGTCTGGCCGAAGTGGGCGCCCGAGTAACCGCCGTTGACGTAGGTGAGAACGTTCGGAGCGGCCAGCCAGCCGAGGCGGATACCAGCGGCCCAAGAGTCTTCCAGCTTCTGGCTGCCGGTGATGCCGAAGATCGGATCCTGGATGGTGGCGCGGATGCTGCCGAACTGACCGTCCGCGAATACACCGGCGACCCAGGTGCCGCTGAACTGCCAGTCGTAGCCAAGGCCAACGGTGCCGAACCAGCCCGAACCACCCTGGCGCTGGGTGATGGTCAACGGCGTGCCGGTGGCCGTATCCACAACGCTCTGGTCAGCATTCGAGAGGCCGCCGCCGCCGCCGCCGAAGATGTAAAAGCCGGTCCAGTTGGCAACCGGAGCCGCCATCGGCGCCTTCACGTAGGGACGGGCGCCAAGGTCAGCGGCTGAGGCCGAACCGGTCATCGCCGCAATGGCGGCCAGCGCGAGCAAAGTCTTTTTCATCTTCATGTCCCCAAGTGGAAGCGGTCAATGTCTGATGGCGGCAATCTAGACTCACGGGCCGAAAATGCTGTAGCTCCGCGGCCACAGTAACGGACAAACGCTCCCGCAATGCTGACAGGCGATGAAGCAAACATACTAGATTTGCTCCGCGATAATCCGGCGGCAATATCCGCCTATCTGACTGAAAAATTTGCGGAAAATGACCCAGGAAAGGCGCGGAACGCGCTTGGCCTGGTCATGAAAGCCCAAAACGTCCAGATATTAGCGCGGGACGCTGGTTTGCGGCGAGACGCTCTCTATAGGACGTTTGGAGGGCGAATCGACCCGCAGCTAAGCCGAATCCTCAGGCTGTTTAGGGCAATAAACGTAAGGGCCTGCGTTGTGCCTGTGTCCGGCACTGACAGCCCAGACGGAGCCGCGGCTCGCCTGAATGAGGCTTTCGCTTGCGTGAATCCGGCGGATGCCATTCGAGGGCTCAGCACCGTCGTAAAGGCGCAGAACGTGACCGCGCTTGCGCTCGAACTCGGGATATTGCGAACGACGGTTTACAAGACATTTGGCGGGAAAGTCGACCCGCAGCTAAGCCGGGTTTTTAGCCTCTTCACCGCCTTACAGGTGAGGTTCGTGATCGAGGGCATGCAGCCCAAGGCCAGGGCTCCTCGTCCCAAACTAGGTCGTCCGCGAAAGATATCCCACGCCTCCCACGACTAGGTGAGCGCGCCTTGGAGACTAGGGAAAAGTTCAATGCGGCTACTGACACTCGGGCAGGACATCTGTAGGAACCTAGCATCACTGCCCGGCTTGCTGTCTTGCTAGCTCCCTCCTTCGAGCTGGCGGAGCGGCCCCAGCCTTGACCCCCCAGGCAATGCAGCCCGGGTCGTCTCTTTTGGTTTGTTGGCCTCTAGTGAGGAGACACGAGAGCCGCCACGCTGAAGGCCACCACACAGGTGGCGGCCAATGTTATTCTGATCTCTTTGGGCATGTCGGCTAACGCCGAGAGTTGAACCGAGTTCCTGGCCGGAGTGCTAGGGCCCAC
>NZ_JBVVPB010000035.1:0-59402 GCF_055807435.1 Bradyrhizobium sp. Ken51
TGGGACGATAGTCGTAGCCGCCGACATCCCAATGCACGCGGCCAGTGATGGCGACGCAGTTCGCTCCATCGGCGGTGCAGATGGTTGGCCGGTTGTTCGGCATCGTTACGACAACGCCGGATGCCGGTGCAGGGCCCTTGAGCGGGATCGCAGCACTAGCGTTGGCGACGACAGCCTTGGCCTCCGACCGCGCTTCGGCCTTTGCCTCTGCCCTTGCTTCGACTTTGGCCTTCGCCGTGGCGGCCGTGTTCGCGGCAGTCTGGCTCTGGAGCTTATCGAGCTTCTGCTCCAGCATCTTCAATTGCTGCTTCAGGAGCGCGATCTCCTGCTCGTTGTTGCCTGCCGACTCGGCATGAGCTTGCGATATCATGAGGGCACCGGCGATGCCCAGTGCCGTTGCAAATGCTTTCCTGAGCATTTCACATCCCCTGCTTTCCATGAGACGTCCACCCTCATTCAACAGCCCGAGCGCCAGGATCACATAAACTACGTCGGTCGCTCGGAGCCGTCGTCAATTCCTCCGACGCACACACCTGCAATAACGTTGCGCCGAGTGAGCTCAATGCCGTCGAAGAATTGTCGCACTACTTGACTATAAACTAGACCTTGTGGCCAAGAGCGCTAGACGCGATGCCGATCCTGTCGTGCGCCCCCGTGCTGATCGATGCGACCTTCGCAGGAATTCTCTGTCACATCAAGTATCTGTCGTCATGATTAAAGCGGCTACCGGCGCGATTGCCGACCCACTATAACGAAGGATGCAGAGCAGTTCGAAGAGGCTTGAACCCTCCGTTCAGCGCTCTCGCTCTTGCAGTCTGACATGTTCACTCTTGTGGGTTTGATAATCCCCGTGCTTGTCACGGCCCAGTTTTTCACCGCGAACGGGTTCCTTTACTGTCGCGCGCCTGAATGAATGCCCCTTCTCGAGGTGTTGGGCGATGCGCTCCTTTGCGGCTGCAATGATGCTCTCACGTGCGCGCTCGTCCTTTGGGAACGCGCGTGCTAGCAGCTTCTCGATGATGGCGACTTGCGACCGTGCCGCGACCAGATCGGGATCCCGGGCGGCCGTAGGTCGGTCGGTTACGCGAAATTTCTCCGCGGTCACACGCCAGCGGTTTCGCGGCACCTGCCGCCTTTCCGTTCGCGCACCTCCGGCTGCATCGATGACCTTGATAGTTTTGAGGACGCGCTCGACGCCCTCCCGGCGCAGTTGGATTTGGTCGCCGGGCCCTGCCTTGCTGTCGGCGATCGCCTTTTCCAGACCCACGCCCCACACTTTATGCCGCTGGCCGTTGTCGAGCTCGATGGCCACGTAGGCCGTTGTCTCGGCGTTGCTCCGATTGCCGTAGGGTGCCTGGCCGAAGTCGATCAAACGCCCCGAAATGCCTTTGTCGTAGTCGAGCCTTGCCGTGGGCGCGTCCTTGTCAACATTTGAACGAGTCTCGACCTCACGCGTGCGAGGGTATGTTCGATTCCGGACTTCTCTTCGGTCGGCCAGCGCCTGCCGATCGAGATCGGTCGGCTGATACCCCTGAACTTCGATTCCGCGCGCACCAGCCTCAAGCCAGGCCTCGCGTCGGAATTCCGCGGAGCCGCGGACGTGAAGTGCCTCCCATTTGCGATGTTGTGCCACGCTGACCATGTCCCGGATTACTTCCGCTGCGGCCAGCCGGGTGACCAGTCGATCTTCCGTGATTTTGAAGGCCAGATACTCGCCACGTTCGTCGGCATAGAAGCGCGTTTCCCCGCTATGCCGGTCTCCTCCGGTCTCATTTGAAATGACGTAATATTTGCGACTGATACGCTCGGGGAGCGCATTGTCATCAACTATCGCGGCGGACGACCTCGCAGCCGACTTTGACTTCGCTTGCGCCTGGTCGCCCGGTTCGTTTCTCCCCGGATCGCGCCCGGCGCGACGTTGCCGCTCCAGGCTGAATTCCTCGCCAGCGTCATGCTTGTCGTTCATGCTGCTCACCCTTCTGCCTGCGGCCGACCCGCCGCGGCGGCGGAATGACCTGAGCGTCGATGTAGTTCAGGGTCCAGGCCTTTAACTCGTCTTCGGAGAGCCCTTCGAGGTCCACGTCCACGTCCCCGAAATCGAAACTGGCACCGGCAGGAATGGTGGAGGGGTCGGCCACCTCCTCGTCGGTCGTCGGTCGCGACCGAAATACCATGCGGAGCTCAGCGACTTCGGACCGAAGCTCTTTGATCTCTGCCTCAATCAGCGCATTCGAACGGCCTTTGGCCATCTCCGAAACAGGCGGCGGGAGCAGACGTCGCAGGAAAGCCTTGTCTTCGTAATACACGATCTTGTCGGCGATGACGGGCGGCAGCCCCGAGGCTAGGATGAAGGCTTTGGACCTAGGCAAGAGTTTCAGTTCCTGCGGCAGCATCAGGGCGCGGCGATGCTCGGAGACGGTCTCGCTGGTCGCGCGCCTCGCCAGCCCTTTTGGTCCGCTCCGGCTGCGCGCCTTCACCGTGTCGTAGCCAATGCGCTCTGACAGCTCATTGGCGACATCCTGTTCCTTCGGCGCAAAAACGACCTCGATGGCGTGGTTGGTCATGAAGTTACGGGCGGCGTCCACGCCGTAAATTGCGCGAAGCTGAGCCGGACTTTGGACCACCGTGAGAAGGCGGATGCCGTATCCCGCGATGAAGGCGACCGATTTCGCAAGCACATTGACATTGCCGAGCGCCGGAAACTCATCGAGCAGGAGCAGCACCTTGCGATTGAGTGTGGAATTCTGCTCCGGCAGTTCGCGGGTATTGAGATCGACCACCTGCTGGAAAAACAGGTTGAGAAGCGGCCCCATACGGTCGAGATTGTCTGGCGTGACCCCGAGATAGATCGACATCGGCCGTTGCCGCAGCAGACGCAAATCGAAATCGTTGGTCGATGTCGCTGCATCGATGCGCGGGTTGAGCCAGAGACCCAGCCTTGCGGTAACGGTCTTGCGCACCGAGTTCATGGTGTTTTCGGAAGCGGCTAGAAAGTCATTTAACGCCGTTATGCAAAGCCGCGACAGTGGTGAAGAACCTGACTTGCGCGCGGCGATGAGTTTCTCGAAATGCGCCTTGAGGTCAGGGGCCGCGGACAATTGGTGCAGGATCTCGCCAATCGTGAAGGGCAGGCCAGGCGTTTCCGCGACATAGCCGCCAATCGCCACAAAAGCCGACCGTGCCGCCTCAAACCAGAACGGGTCGCCACGGCTTTCCGCCGGAAACAGCATCACGGCGATGCGCTGCAGATCGTCATAGAGATCGGCGGGATCGCTGCGCACATAACCTAGCGGATTATAGCGTGCCGTGCGGCCACTCTCCTCGAGAGGATCGAACAGATGAACTTCCTGCCCATGCGCTGCACGAAATCCCGCTGAGCGGTCCCAGTTCTCCTTTTTCACATCCAGCACGACAAGTGAATCCGGCCAATTGAGCAAGTTGGGAATGACATAGCCGACACCTTTGCCAGCGCGAGTTGGGGCGTAGACCAGGACATGCTCCGATCCGCCAAAGCAGAGCAGTTTGCCGTCCTTGCGGCCGAGCAGCACGCCCTCCTTCGATCGCAGGCCGGCTGCCTTGATCTCGCGCTCCGAGGCGAAACGGGCGCTGCCGTGAAGCGGCAGAGGACGCTGCCGGAGGATAGCGCCGAGCAGGCCAAAGACGACGATCACCCCCGCTAGGGTTGAGAGTGTCAGCCAGCGGTCAAAGCGTGGGTCAGTGCCGTATCGGAGCCAGCCCGTGGCGATCTCGGACCAATGGACGCCTCCGTCGTGATGCCTGAGCCCGAGCAGCAGCACGTTCGAGGCGACCAACAGAAACAGCCCGATGGCGCCGAGCGCAAGCGCAGCACCGAGCGCTAACCTAGTGGGCGTGGTCGCGTTTGCGAACGGGGTCATAATAGATTTCCGAGATGCGGTAGCGGCCATCGCGCTTCTGCATCTGGACGACGACGTCGACGAGAAGCAGCAGCAGCGAGCGGATATCGTCGCGATGAAGGTCGCGGCCCTCTGCGCTTTCCTTCACCAACAGGGTCAGTTGCTCGAAGGCCAGCCGGGCGCTGTCGGCGTGGACCGTTGTGATGGACCCTGGATGTCCGGAGTTCACGTTCCTCAAATAGAAGAACGCCGTCCCATCCCGAAGCTCCTGCAGCAGGATCCGATCTGGCCGCATCCGCAAGCACGACTCGAGCAGTTCGCGCGGTCCAATCTTGGCGACGCCCTGCCCGTCCTTGGCATAGAGCAGCCGCACGCAATTCTGATGAGGGATGACAAGCTCGGCGGTATCCTCAATCGTGATGAGCCGCTCGTGCGGCGGGATCGCCGCGATCAGCGCCTTGGACAGGGTGGTCTTGCCGGAACCGGTTGCGCCAGAAATGAGAATGTTGCGGCGAGCTCTCACGGCCAGCTCGAGGAACTCGCGCCATGCGCCGGCTTCCTTTAGGGCAAGTAGGCGATGCTCGTCAGGGCTGAGCTCATGACCGGGCACACGAATCTCGTCGAACAGTTTTGCCTGCTCGAAGGCGTCAAGCGTCATGGTCAGGGTCGAGGGCTTGCGGATCGTCAGACTTATCGTCCCGGCCGGCACAGCCGGCGGGACCACGATCTGACAGCGCTCCTCGCCGATCAGGGTCGTCGACACCACTGGATGCTCCGGACCGATGTCCTGGCGGGTGTGACCGGCGGCGGCAGTCGCCAGATGCGACAGATAAGCGTGCGTCAACGCCGGCGCGTCATGCCGGGTCCAACCGCCGGGCCCTTCCACGAGGATCTCGCCAGGGCGGTTGACGACGATTTCGGTCAGGCTCTTGTCCACCAGGTATGGCGCCAGCGGTTCGAGATAGCGCTCCAGGACAAGGCGGCCACCATCGCGTTCAATCAATGCCCCCTGGCTCATTTCGTCACCATAGCCGGGGCCACGATGCCACCACGGATGGTGCGGTCGAGAATCTCGGTCCGGGTCTCGATTCGCCGAAGTTGGTAGACCGACGAGAAATCCACGTCGCGTGCGACAAAGATATTGACGAGTTCTCCCTGATTCTTGTTCAGCGTCGGCGGGATGTTGATCGACTGCTCGACAGCGATAGCGGCGGCCGTATTCGTGGCCCCCGCGGTGTTGTTGATTTGGATGGAGCCGTCCTGCATCTGCTGACGGCCGATCGATGAGGCATCGCTGACGATCGAGAGCAGGAGCGCCGAGCCAAACCGCTCAAAGAAGTGGGTGTCAATGTCACCGTCGAAGCCGGCGCGGCCCAGCGCATCGGTGGCAGGCGAGGACAGGGCTGCAAGCACGCCGGTCGGCGTCTTGGCGCGGGTCCACAGAACGAACAGGCGCTTTGAACCGCGGCGCACATTGCCGCGATACTCGCCAACCACTTGCGTGCCTTTTTCCATCAAGACCACGTTGCCGGAATCAGACATCACGTCGCGTATGACGACGCAGGAGACGAAGCCGGCCACGTCCGAGGACATTGCGGTCTCCAGCACGCACGGGATCGAGGTGCCCTGGGTGACCAGCAGATTGCGGTTGGGAAGCCGCGCGGCGCGCACGCCCTCGATCGGCGTAGGTTTCAGCTTGTCGGCAAGGTCGTTGCGCGGCTCGCCCCGTCCAAACCCATAGGGATCGGCGATGACACTTCCGGTCACGCTATCGCGGGCGGGACGCCCGGAAGAAATCGGCCTGTTATACGCCAGCACTGGGGCGCGCCGGGCGCTCTCCAGCAGCTGGTCGGAGGCGGGCGCCGGCGCCGCTGGCGCAGCTGCGACCGGCGTGGCTGCAATCGAAGCCGTGATGATTGGCGCAGACGGCGGTTCCGGTGCGGGCTCGAACGCCGCCGCCGGCCGGATCATCAGCTTGCGAGCGGATTCGCTCACCGGCTTATCGCTCTTCCAGGTGCTCCAGATGATCAGAAAGGCAAAAGCGGTCAGCGCCAGCGCGCCGAAGCCGCGCTTGAGCATCGCCGTTCGACCATTGTCCCCTCCTCCCACGGGGGTAATGCCGCGGTCGCCGGCAATCGTCTCGTCATCATGCTCGGTCATGTCGCGCCCGCCTATCGTGACTTCAGGGTTGGAGGTGATTTCTTCGCCCGCCGCTCAATCGAGGGGCTGGTGGTTTTGGTGCCCGGATTGATCCCGACCGCGTCGAACGCCTCGTTGAAAATGCAGAGCACGTTGCCTCCTTTGCGCAGACGAAACTCCCGCGCCGTGGCATGAACGACGACGAGTTCGCCGCGGACGTCCTTCGGGACCAGGCTTTCCGAACCGTCGGAGTTGATCAGGTAGATTGCCGGGATTTCGCGGTTGCCCGCGAAGCGGAAGGTGGTCTCTTTGCCGTCGTCGAACACGGCTTCCGGTTCGAGATCGATCGAGCCCTGCGCCGAAAAGCGCCAGTTGCGCGCCCCATAGGCATGGTGCAAGTCGAAGGTCTGCTCGATCAGCGCCCCTTCCCGCTCGGCGCCGTGCGCGGCGGCTTCCATGCGACGGCGCTCCATCTCGTCACCTGGATAGGCGAAGCGGACAACAAAATAGCTGTCCGCCAGCGTGGTCTCGGCGATCGACAATTCGAACTGATAGGAACGCTTGCGGCCGTCAGGACGGGTGGTCACAACCTGCAGATTGGTCGGCGGATGCTTTTCCCGCGGCTTGAGGAATAGGATCGAACCTGCCGGTGCGACTTCCCATGCCACCGAGTCGCCGATCGCGACATGCGCGACCTCCTCGTCATCAGCAAACAAAATCTGGGTTGAAGCCCGGATGACGCCGTTGACCCGCACCACGTTGGCCGGATCGTAAGTGACCGTGCGCACGCGAGCGTCGTGTTGACCAGGTGCCGGCTGCTGCAGCGCCAGCACCGGCCCCGCGAATCCCAGCGAAAAGATCATCAAAAGGACGGAACGTTTCATGGCACAACCTCCGGATCGGCGCGATATTCCGAAACCAGGAAGCCGAGGGGATTGATGAGACGGTCGGCGGAGGACATGGGCGCACTGGCATAGGAGAACGTCAGGGTCGAGACCCAATGGGTGATGCGGGTTTCCTCGCCCTTGCGGCTCTCCTTCATGAACCGTACGGAGGCGACATTGTCGGCCAGGAGCGAGATCGCCTTGATGCGTACGGTGGCGACCCCGAAGCGGCCTTGAACGACCTGCGGGCTTTCGGGATTGGAGCCGCGGTACCACGCCGCGAAACGGGCTTGCTCGCCCGCCCCGGACAGCAAGGAAATGGTTCGGAAGTTAGCTTCAGCCTCCGGATAGCTGTACCCTTCGCGCGCACGCACGTAGCGGCCGATAAAATACTTGGTGACGGCTTCATCGTAGCGCGCCGGCGTCGATTTGAGCGCGGAGACCGTGTCAACGATGCCGGTGGCATTATCTACCCGGATGACGAACGGCTCGACTGTTTTGAGTGGCGCAAGTGCTGCCACCGCACCGACCGAGGCGGCCGCCAATACACAGGCACCCGTGGCGATCACCCATGCCGTTCGGCGCGAACGATAAGCCGACAGCAACAGATCCTGTTCCCACCGGCGCGCGTTGTCGAAATAGGTCTTCAGATCATCCTGCCGGACCATCTCACGCCTCCTTGCCGCAGGCGCGGTAAGAGGTTGCAATGTCCAACCGAGAGCTCGAATTGGCGGTATGGCTGGATGGCGCTGACGGCCCAATCTCGCCCTTGCGGATGATGGGTGCTGGCGGCGACGGTGGATTTGGTGGCTCGGGCGCGGCCAATGGCGTGCCGTTCTCCCAATCCCAAAGTGAACGATTGAGCGGTCGACGCGTCAGACCATCACAGGACGGCGGCCCCTTTGACCAGTTCGCGCACCCCCCAAGCTGCCATGCGATAACGCAAATGATGAATAGTCGACGCCACATCGTTCTGATGCCCCTGTCCTTCTTGTCGCCTGATGCGGTGATCTTTGCTTACGCTGTAGAGCCCTGGGATCGGACCCGCCGCATACTGCCGCCCTGCCGGCTGCCTCTGACTGCGGCGAGACCGCGGCTCGCCGACCAGCGGGCGCCGGCGTAGGCGCCGCCCGCTGCCGCCGTGGCATTGGTAATCAAGGGGCTTGTGACCAGCCGGCTCGCGAGCGATGCCCCTCCCCCGGCAAGACCGCCTGCGATGATCGGCAGTTGCAGCGCGATGTATCCGGACAGGCCGAGCACCGCGCTGATCGCAACTGCGGCCACCACCATCTCGCCGGCTGTGCCCGCATTGGCTGCGAACCTGTCGATGAAGCCGCTGACGGTGCTTAACATCAGTCCGACCAGCGCGACCACCAGCACCAGCAGGATTACGAAATTCGCGACCTGCCGAAGCCAGGCTTCCGTAAACGGCCGCGTCGCCTCAAATAGCCCCAGCGCAATGAAGATCGGTCCGAGCGCGATGACGACGCCAAGACCAACTTTCGCGTAAAGCAGGATGGCAAACTGCAAGAAGGAGCCGACCGCGACGAAGACCAGGAGAATGGCGGCAATCAGCGCCGGCGCGATGTTGGTCAGGCCGGCCTGTTTGTAGATTCTATTGGCGATATCGATTCCTTTGGACAAAAGCTGGTCGAATGGAACTCCGGAACTGGTGTTCAGTCCTGATCCCGCCAAGGCGTTGCCGATTTCCTTGGGCAAGGAGTCGAAGAACAGCCCGGTGACGTATTGCTGGAACGCGCTTGAGTTGGTCGCGAGCAGAACCACAACCACGATCCGCATCGCCCGCCAGGCGAATTCCATGATCGGTTCGGAAATGGCGCCGCGCATCACAGCAAAACCATAGAGGACCACATAGAGCATCACGGCCACGCGCAACGGGCCATCGATATACGACGCGAGATTCGAAACCGACGTAGATACGAATGCCGTAATCGGTTGCTCGAATTCCTTCAGGAAACTGTCAAAGACGTTTATGGCCATCGCGGCGGTCCTTACTTCAGGGCGTCTTCCATCTCTTGGATGGTAATTTTGTTTCGAGCCTCATTGGCATTGATGCAGTTCGGGGTGCTCGCGAACTCTCCCGGATTGTCGCCGCACACATTGAGCGCGATCGCAAGCTCGTCCCGATGGTCGAGATACCAGCCGACCGATTTTGTCTGCTGACTCTTGTCGGCCTCGTTGCAGCCCACAAGAGCTGCGGCTGTTCCGATCAGGATGATGGATGTCTTCAATTTCATTGCAGCGCCGCCTTCATCTCATCAATCAGTTGTTCTTGCTTCTCACGCTCCCGCTGCGCGTCCATGTCCGTGCGGGCCTGCTGGATCATCGCGAGGCCCTGCATCCGGAGCACATCGTTTTGCAGCAGCGCCTGTTCGGCCTGCAGCCGGGCTGACAAATCAAGAGTCTCCTTGACGTCGGTCGCAGTGCTGATGCGGGTTCTGAGTTCTTCAAGGGCGTCGATACGCTGCGAGGCAGTGTCGTACACCGCCTGACCCATGGAGTGCTTGGCGCCGGTCTGCCGCGCGATCCGGTCGAGCTCGCTCTGGTAATACGAATTGCCGCTGTTGCCAGCATAGGCGCGGTTCTGCGACAGGTAGTGGTCGATCGCGTCGGCAAAGTTGCCGCCACCCTGCCCCGCGACGAGACGTTCGATCTCTGAGAAATGTTGGGGCAGCGTTTTCCGGAACTGCGGTGCGTTCAAGAGCGCGCCGATCTCGTTGGCGTTGGTCCGCTTGTTGAAGCTGTCATAGAGCTGCTTAGCCTGGTTTAATTGGTCCTGAGCCACCTTGAGCTGCGACGTCAGGGTATCGACCTGTTTCTTCAGCTCCGTCAGTTGCTCAAATTGCCGCGCGAAGACATTGGGATCGAACACAATCTCCGCTCCTGCAGGTGATCCCATCAGAAGGATCGCCATCGATGCGGAGGCGAGCATCCTCGGTATGCCCTGAACTATCATCGTACGTTCCTCCGCTCCGCGTGAAATACCGGCAGCCACTGGGCCGGATCGTCGCCGACTTCGGTGCGAATGCGGTCGAGCAGTTCGACCGTTTCCGTCCGCCCCGACAGAACGGCGACTGCGTCGTCGAAGCCGCCGAGATCAAGTTCGGCCACCACTGAGTTGTGGCCCTGCTTGACCAGGAACCGCCGGCTTTCGGGCGCGAGCTCCTCCTTGATCAGGCGGAATTCAGTGTCCGTCAGATGGAAGCCGTCGACATAGTCCGATCGTGTCCCCCGCGCGTTCGGGAGGAAGATTTGCGTCGGGCATTGCTCGACAATGGTGTGTGCGATCGGCGAGGCGAGTGCATCCCGGGGCGACTGCGTGCCGAACACCATGACGCCATTCTGCTTGCGGATGGTTTTCAGTTTGTTGTTGGCGAGATCCCGAAATGCCTCGTCGCCGAGTGCCCTCCAGAACTCGTCGATGTCGATGATCAGGCGCCGGCCATCGATCAACCGCTCGACCCGATGGAATAGATACATCATCAGGGGCGTGCGAACGGCCGGATGATCCAGGAGATCAGTCATGTCGAAGCCGATGAACCGGGCCTCTAAGGCGATGGCATCCTGCTCGCCATCCAGCACCCAGCCGAAAGGCGCGCCACGGCACCATCTCTCCAACCGGGCACCAATGCCCTCGCGGTCCTGCTGGCCGAGAAAGGCTCGCAGCGCCCCGAACGAGCGTTCCGCTTGGCGGAGATGACCAAGAGCGCGCAATCCGGAATCGATCTGCTCCTCCTCGGTCACCGTCAGCGGCCGGTTTTCCGGCGTGACGAGTTTCCGGATAAGTGCGCCGAGAAAGGACAGATTCGCTGGCGTCAGCTCCAGCGCCTTGAGCGGCGCGCAGCCGGTCGCTACGCCGTTGTGGAGCGTCAGATAGGTGCCGCCGGCGGCGCGGACGAAAAGTTCCGCGCCACGGTCCTTGTCGAAGAAGACGTAAGTGGCGCCAAGCCGCTCGGCCTGCGAAAGCAGGAAGTTCTGTACGACGGTCTTGCCGGACCCGGACGGGCCGCAGATGAAGGTGTTGCCGAGGTCGCCGTGATGGAACGAGAAGTAGAACGGCGAGCCGGACGCAGTCTTGAGCATCGCAACCGCCGGTCCCCAATGGTTACCGGCAGCCCTCCCGGTGGGATAGGTGTGAAACGGGGAAAACGCCGCAAAGTTGCGGGAGCTGATCGCCCCAGTCCGTGCCCGATATTTGAACAGGCCAGGCAGCTGCGCCCAATAAGCCGCTTCAAGTCCAAGATCTTCGCGCGCGACCACGCTACCGGCATCCGCCAGTGCTCGCCGCGCTACGCTCATCTGTTCCTGTAGCTGGGAAGGCGTCTCCGCGTAAATCAGCAGCGAGAGGTGATGATCGCCGAGCGCGAACCTATTGGATTCGAGATCGTCGAGCGCGTCAGCGAGTTCGTCGATTTGCGAGGCCGCCGGATCCTGAGCCGACACCAGCTGGTTCTGCTTGCGCGTCAGGACCGTCTTGGCGTCAGCCTTGGACAAAAACGCGAAGGATTGCGTGAGGATGATCTCGAATGGCGCGGAAAGCAGCGCGTTCAACAGGCCAGGTCTGGTGGACGCCGGATATTCCTTGATCCCGAACATGCCAGCGAAGCGCGATCCGCCGGCACCCCGGATTTCGATGGCTTCGCGGCCGAAGATGACACGGTTTGAATAGAGCGCGGGGCCGATCGGTCCTTGCGGCAAAGCGACCGGCATCCACTCCCCGCTTGTGATGGCGTGGAGCAGTTCCATAGGTTCTGAAAACACGATCCCGTTGCGCTCGACTAATCCCATGGTCTGGGCACCGTAACGCTCCAGTGCCGCGACCATGTCCCGCCTGGCATCCTCGAGCCGCTTCAAGGCATCGCTGTCGACCTCGAGGGAATGCCCAGCGTTTCGGCCAAGCTGCTTGAAGAACGCCGCGGCCACGTCCGTGGTGGCACGACCGGGATGCCAGACCAGGGTCAGATAGAGATCGTTGCGAAAGAGCGCCTCGTTGCGGAGCCGGTTGCGATATTGCGCGTCGAGCGTGGCTGCAAATGTCGAGCGGAACGCACCGGCCGGGTAGTCCGACGTCCGGCGGCGCACCAGATGGGTCCATAGCGCCAGCCGTGGATCCGCCACGTTACGGAGGGTCAGGTTCAGCTTGGCGTGAAGGTCGTTCATATCCGCAGTCTCGGCGGTTTCGAACGAAGTGCCGTCAAGCCTGATCACCGTGAGCAGCGCTCGTGTCGTGAGACTGATCACCGTATCCGTGACATGCCGGCCGAACGGCAGGTACACGTCAGGCCCGATCTCTCGGGTCTTCAGCGCTGCGTTACGCATAGCCAAGGTCTCTTGTTCGATATCGCCGAACGAGCTTGAGCGGCGTGCAGGACGATCCGCCCCAAAATGACGCGTTGCGCGTGCGCCCTCGCGTCTCGATCCAGGCAAGCAGAATCCGGAACATGTTCGGGTCGTGGCGGCAGATGATGCGGCAAAGACCATGGATCGGAATCGCGATCAGGCCGTAGAGAATGCTGCCAGCCACCAGAAACAGGATGCAGGAGAACATCACATTGAGCGCCATGGCTTCCATGGTGACGCCGGCAATCATGGCCGGACGCGTGCAGGCCAAAAACAAGGTGTCCTCCGTGAGACGCGCGGCCTCGGTCATTAATGACCCCCAGTCAAGGTCGAAACCACCTCGGAGGCGCCGAACGTGATGGCCACACCGAGCACGACATAGGCGGCCTTGCGCAGATCGAGGTAACCGAACATCCAGGCGATGCCGACGATGATGACGGCCAGCGTCGCTAGCAGGCGGGCGACGTTGCCGGTCAGCATGTTGACGATGTTCTGCAGCACGCCTTCGATGTTCGCGGTCTGCGCAAACGCGGGCTCGACCAACGCGATGCTGAGAACGGCGCCCATGCAAAGCAGGGCAGCGGAGTGTTTAAGAAAAGTCATGGCACGGCTCCGAGTGGCACTGCAGCCGGACCCCAGCCCGGACCGCGGTTGAGTTGAGATCAAAAACGGCGATCCTCATCGTTCGTAAACAAAGGCTGACGTGCCTATTCCCGAGCGATAGACGTCCCAGGGCCGGCGCTCGCTGGTAGAGGCTGCGGGTGGATTGCTTGTCGTATCGCCGGTGGGGCGAGCGCGGCCGGTAGAAGCAATCGGCTCGATACGAGGCTCCGAGACTTGACCGGAAGCCTTCGGTGCGAAGCTCGCGACGACCTCGGCGACCGCCTGGTCGCGGTCTGCGCGTTTTAGGCTCGCCGCTTGCAGTCGTGTGTCGAACAATCTGCCAAGGCCGGCAATGTGCTGGCACGCATCGAAGGTGGTACTAGCCGTCAGTCCGGCCTTCCTTGTTTCCTCAGCATCAAGTTGAGCGAGCCCCGTTCGGACCTTCTGACCGGAGGCGATGGCCTCGGTCGCGAGCTGGATGGCTTCGTCACGATCAGTGGCCTGAATCGGAATCGGTTTGCGCCCCTGAATGGTGATGAGCAGCGGTTCGAACGAGCTCGCCTGCCGCACGATTGCCGTCAGCGGCCGGACCATTGCCGTCGGGGCACATCGCTCGGCCAGAGCTGCGAATGCAGCTGGATCCATGGTTGAGAGCCTTCTTGTCAGGAGCTGAGACGTTAGATCTAGGCTGCGATCGCCAGGCTTGATGGCGCGTCAATTGCACACCCCGAAATCTGCCCGGCCGCTCGGATCGTGCCGAGAGCCTCTTCGGTGATCGGCAACAATCCAGCGACGGCATTGGTCGAGCCGATTTGGCGAGGCATGCCAAGGCGATCGAGATGCCATCCTGCTCGGCGCAGGATGCGTTCCATGCGCACGTCAGTAACCGTTGCGATGGCCTGAAGATTGTGCTGCTGCCCCCATTCGATCATGGCTGCAAACAGCAGGAACGTCGCTTTGCGCAGACCATTCTCTACTGTCGCCGCCGCACTTTTGGTGTCAACGCAGAAGCGCGAGCTCTCCCAAATTCTGGCCGCCCTCGGCGCCGCGTTACCATCGAGCAACACCGGGAACGTATCGGCCAGCATGTTGCGTCCGGTGGTGGGCAGCAGGCGAACACAGCCCACAACGTCGTTCTGCTCGAGCGCCATGAGATAAGTTGGCTTGAAGGTGTCGTACTGATCGATCTCCATTCCGTTGCAGACAGAGACGTCCCAGTCGAGCCGTTCCTTGAACACACGCCCTCGCAGGCGGTGCATTCCCATTGCCAGTTCAGAATCCTGCAGCAGCGCCGCACGCGTGCGAACAATGACCTTCATTCTTAACCTCAAACTTACGAATCACAGCTTCGAGATCAAGAAAGCAGTCGCGGTCACGGCGTTGCGCTGTCAGTTCTGACAGGGCGCTATGGGTTCTGTTGGTCCCGAACCGCATTCGCAAGGCGCGGTCATCCGCGCGCACTTTGGAAGCTGTATAAGTTCCGTGATGCGCAGGTCTGACAGCGCAGGGAATGAAATTCCTTAGCCTCCACCACGTGGAGAAAATATTTTGTTGGGTGGCTGCAGTCAGAGGTTGTTCTCCTCCGTCGTATGTTCGCGTTGCTGCTGTAGGTTTGATAGGCGATATCCAATTGTTCGTGCCGCAAAGCTGCCGCAACGTCGCAATAAATGCCTGCACGTGGAGCGCGAATCATCAGGATATGCGCGTTGTGGGAACTAAGAAAAGACTGAAGTGGCGCAATGAAAGACGTCAAAAGAGCATGCGATGAATTCGTCGATTGTCTGCACGCTGCTCATACGGAAGATGATTTTCGGCGTGTTGCGGAACGAGCTGCGCATGCCCTGGGATTCCGGTGGTTTGCCTATTTTGGTCAGCGCGCCAATGGCCCCATTCTGATCTCATCCTATCCGAAGAGCTGGACCAGCCACTATTTTCGCGAAGGCTATCACAACATCGATCCCGTTCTTCAGGAGCCGCGAAACACGAGCCGTGTGTTCCTGTGGGATGGACGTGAGGCGCGAAGCGCAAAGTCGGCGAAAGAGCGCCGCCTGTTCGATGATGCGCTCAGCTTCAAAATAAGGACCGGCCTGACCATTCGCATTCCCTCAAGCCAAAATCGGTTCGCGGCGTTCACGCTGGCGGTGGATGAGCGCAGCCTTGGACTCGATCGCTTCGTCGAGAGCTCGCAAGATATGTTGCAAATGGTGGGGCTCACCTACCATGCCCATGTGAGCGCTGCCGGAATTGGACGGACGCCTCGGTATGCTCAGCAGGTCTACACCTTGACCCAGCGTGAAAGGCAATGCTTGGGGTGGATCTCCGAGGGCAAGACGATGCAGGATATTGCCCAGCTCCTCGGTGTTCGCCCGCGGGGTGTAAAATTTCATCTGGACAATGCCCGGCGGAATCTTGCTGCATTAACCCTCCCGCACGCTGTGGCTCTCGCTCTTCGGCAAGGATTGCTCCCGTAATGCGCAAAACAGCCGTCCAACTTGTAAGATGTGCCCAAAATCGACCGATCAATCGGGATGGGAGACTGGGCGGTTGCACTCAGGGCGCGGGATCCTTTGGCACATAACCACGGCGCCTTTTGCGGACGAGCCACGCCTCCAGCGCTTCGACGGCCTGGACCCTCCCGGCAAACAGATCCATCCGCCGGCGGCCGCGGTGGCCGAGACGCCCCCATTCGCGCACCAACGCCGTATCACCGAACAGAGTCGGTTCGATCGTGAGTACATAGAACCTGGCCATATTGCAGGCCGGATCGGACCGTTGGAGCACGAGGTATGGCACTGTGAGTTCTGACATGCGTAAGAATCGCAACTGTCGAAACCAGCGTCCAATTAATTTATCGAATCGATCAGGCCTCTCGATTCAGAAGTTTAATAGGGGTGATGAAAGCCATTGAGGTGTTCAGCGACCGGTCTCCAAAACTATAGGGTGTTGTGCGCCTCTGACTGCGAAGAAAGTGGGCCGTCGCCCTGCGGGTCGGGCTGGAGGCTGCGCTGAAGCCCCGCGAGCGGGTCTTCCCCCCTTACGGGCTGCCATCCCTGACGCGAAACGGCCCGAGTCCCCGAACAAGACAGCTGCTGAGTCATCGAAAGCTACGGCATATTCGCGTCGGACCTTTCGCAGAGCAACCTCCAGGTGGGCAAATCCACTTTCGCTCCCGACAAAAGGACGGCGGCAGTTCTCGCTCTCAATCAGACTAACACTGCGTCCGCTGGACGAAAGATGTGCGCCCTGGCTCGCCATGCTTTTCGGTGATGGACCAACCCCGCTCGCTAATGGGCTTTCCTTGGTTCTGGCACGGCCTTCCACGATCGACCCACAAGGGGTTCGCTACGCAAGCGTGCGACCTCTCCGGCTTCGCCTACGAGGTGACCGCAGCCGCCCCCGAACACGTCGGCGCCTGTCGAGCGGGGATGGTCCCCGCCGCAAGACGGATGCCTTTCAATGTCGCACAATCTCACCCTCGCTCAGAACCACGCCTTCGATCTTGACCGCACGCTGATGGTGCCGGTCATCCTTTTCCAGGCTGAGAGCGAGTTCGGCGTGATGGTCTCCAGCGAATACGACGGCGACCAGGACCCCATCGTCCATGAATACGACCCCTGGTGCCCGGCTCATTGAGCCGGGTGACCGGTTGCCGCTGGCGCCATGCCGGCTGCAAGGGAAGCTTCGCCGCGCCAGCTATCTGACAAATTCGACAGCTTGTCCGCGCGCCCTTGCGCCCGGCAGGCTTCGCGGCCGGTCGGAAGTGTGCCGCAAGGCCAGGAACAAGTGAGACCAATAGAAGAAGGGGCCCGGTCGTTGCCTGCGCAGCGACGGTGCAAGCAATGAACAAGAGAGCAATCGAGGAGCTGCGCGAAAAAGTTGGCTGCGCAGCTCTGCTGGAGAAAGACGGCTGGAAGGTCGACCTCAAAGAAAGTACCCGGCGTGCGATCAAGTACCGCCGCGACGCCAACATCATCATCGTTATCCACCAGGGCCGTGGCTGGTTCGATCCCTTGTCGCCGGCTAAAGGGGACGTGTTTTCGCTTGCCGAACACCTCGGCGCCGACGGTTTCGTCGAGGCGTATAACCGTGTTGCGGATGTGGTTGGATTCGTCCCCTGCGCACCAGCGTGGCAGCGGCCGGCAAGGACCAAGGCCCTCGCGTCCGTTGCAGAACGGTGGAAACGTCGTTTCAGACCGCGCCCCGGCTCCCCAGCCTGGCGCTATCTGACCTGTGAGCGGCGACTGCCGGCGGGCATCGTGAAGCACGCAGTCGCGAGCGGCCGGTTGCGAGAGGGCCCTCAAGGCAGCATTTGGGCGGCGCATAGTGATTCTGCTGGAGCACTCACAGGCTGGGAGGAACGTGGACCGACATGGCGGGGCTTCGCCACGGACGGCAGCAAGGAGCTTTTTCGTTTCGGGTCGAAGGAGGCTGAGCGGATCTGCATCACCGAGGCGGCGATCGATGCCATGAGTCTCGCCGCGATCGAGGTCCTGCGCTCTGACACCCTTTATGTCAGCACCGGCGGCGGTTGGTCGCCCGCGACCGATGGGGCCATCCGCGGCTTGGCCAAGCGCACCAACGCTTGGCTCGTGGCAGCAACCGACAACAATCGGCAGGGTGAGGTCTATGCCGACCGTATTCGTGCCATCGCCGCCGAAGCAAGTGCGCTGTACGCCAGATTGCGGCCGTGTGCCGGCGACTGGAATGAGGATTTAAGGGCCTGACGGCCACCTGATGCGGCTCGCGAGGGCGGCGCGCAGGCTGCGTGGCTGCACCGCGAAGGTCTCCGCATGAGTGGGTCTCTGAAGCCTCGGTGTTGAGCAAAGGAAAAAGCAGATCGAACGATGAGGGAGAGAAGATGAAATGAGGCGCTGCCGCACGCCCGGCCGCCGCGTCAAGGGTGAAGCTTCGCCCGCGTTCCGCGGCCCTTGACCCGCCGGACCTGCGATGCGGCCGGCGAGGAGGTGTGATGAAGGACTGAAGTGACGAAGGGATCAGGCGGATGGCTCGCGCTGTCAGTCCGATCAGGCCAAGAGGAGCCGCCCATGCACACCTCCCCCAGCATCCGCAAAGTCTTCGAGGGCGTGACGCGCCACGAGATGCACCGCTTTCAACCGCCATCGTGGCGACCCCGCGACGGCCGAAGAAGGCCAGCATCTCTTCGCCGGTGAGTGGTTTGAGATCAACGAGCGGGAGCACGACTACATCCTCGAGATCCTGCCGCCGCTGTTCATGCGCGCCGACATGTTCGCGATGCGCGAATTCATGAACGGCAGCGTCACCAGCATCTTCTTCGCGCTCATCATAGACGGCAGGCGACGTTGGTTCCACGGCTATTGCGACTTGTCGGCCCCGGTTCGCCCGAGCCGATGAAGGCAGAGATCATTAAGCGCGAATCGCGGCCGGTCCGCGCCATGACGCGCGACGAGCGGCTTGAGCACATCTGGTCGAGCACGCATGACGATTATCGCGGCTATGCCGGCGAGCGCTGGCCCGCGCCGATGCGCGGTCGCCGCACCGTGCTTGTCTGCGCCCCTCCGCGGGGCACGGTCCTGAAGCTTCTCGACGACCTCTGCGAGGCGGAGATCGCGGCCAAGCTGCCGGTGCAGCTCCGCCATCTGCCGGAGACGGTCGCGGCCTAGCCTGACCCTTCCCTTCCCGACCCCGAGCAGCCCGGCCACGCGCCGGGCTTCGCGTTTCCACATCCGGCTGTCGCGCCGGCCCTCCCGTCAATCCAGCAACGCCATGCCGTCCGTCGCGGCTCGCGGCGGCGGACGGCCGCGCGTGGAGGAGGCGCGCCGCCAGACGCAGCGCCAGCTCGACATGATCGACCGGCAGATCATCCGACGCATGACGACGCTGATCCCGCAGCTCGGTCGCAAGCGCTCGGGATACCGCCGCGGCATGCCGCCCGACCCGAGTGCGTTCCTCGAACGTCACCGTTCGAAGCTTGCGGCGATCACCGCAGAGCGCCAGCCGGAGATCGATGCGCTCTCGCGTAAGCTCGCCCGGCAGGATGCCGCAATCGATACGCTGCAGGCTCGATGCGCGTCTAAGTCTGGCCCCGCTCGTGACGACCCGGAATGCACATCGCGCGGACGAATGTCGCACTCCGGTCGTCTGGGGAAGCAGCATGGCACCGCGGCATAGCAGGACCAACCGACCTTGCGGCTCGCTCAGGCGAACGTCTCGATCATGGCGCTGCGGCGGCGGTCTGCCAGGGCGAACCTTTCGGGTATCGCCGCCCGGCCCGTACTCTGTCGCCTCTCCCCTCGGGTTTGCTGCGGTCTACGCCCCCGGCGGTCCGCTTCAAGGCCAAGTCGCAAGCAACCGGAGACCGCCGATCTCGGCAAGGCCCGGCCGCGTCCGGCGCAGGGCCCAGTAGCGTGGCCCCGCTTGTCCGCAACCGAACCTCGCTCGCCTGGCGGTGCCCGGACCTTGAAGCGGCCCTCATCCCGGCGGCGCCGGGCGACCGCACCCGAGGGGAGAGCCGGCAGGGGCCGGACCGAACCCGACGGCGAAACCAGAAAAGGACTTCACCATGACCAAGACCGCTCGCGCACCCCGCACCAACGCCCGCGTCATCCCGCTTCGCCGCGGCACCACCATCGAAATGATCCGGCTCGTTTGCCCGGACGCAGCCCAGGCCACCCGCATCGCCGAGAGCTTCGGCCTCCCCGTCCTCGACGGTGACGCCATCTGCGACCTGCATCAGCGGCTCATCAGCGAGACCGCCGACGCGCTCGGCGAAGGCCTCAACGAACGCGCCATGCAGATCCACCTGCAGCGAATCGTCGGCTCCTATGTCGGCTCAGCCCACGGCGCCGGGCAGTTCTACAGCCGCGCCGTCACCGAAGCGCGCGAGGCGACGGCAAAGCTCGCCAACGACACGCGCGACGAGGACCTCGACGGACCTGTCGGGTTCGAATCCGCGGCCCAGCGCAAGCGCGAATTCGCCGCCGAGGTCGCCGTTCAGGCACACGCACTGCGCATGGCGGCCGAAGGCGCCGCCGCAGCCTACGAGCACGTCGTCGGCGAGAGCTGGAAGCCGTTCGAGCGCCAGCCCGACCAGCCGGCCGAAACCGTCAGCCGCAAGGCGGCCGAGGTTCAGATGGCGGCGTTCGGGTGACGCCGCCGGCGGGGCTTCGGCCCCGCCATTCTCTTTCACGATCGGATATCGGCCGGTCCCTGCGGGCCGGCCTTTTTCATGTCGCACATCGCGACGGCGCAAACGAGCAAAGAGAAATGACCCGGGATCGAGCGCACGTCGCGGCCCGTACCGGCTTTCGGTCGATGCTCCGGCCGGCGCGGCAGCGCAACGGCTTTGCCGTCCTCCACTGCGTTCCGGTCCGGCGTCTCTCCCCTCACCCCGACCACCAGCGTCACCGGATGCGCGACCGCGCAGGCCTTCGCAGCGGACCGCCGTGACGGGCCGCGACAGGCGCGGCCTCCAACGGAGGTTAGAATCATGACTGGGAAGGAAACCAAACCCTGCGCCGACATCTATGCGCGGATCACCGATCGCATCGTCGCAGACCTGCAGCGCGGTGTGCATCCGTGGGTCAAGCCGTGGAATGCGGCCAACGCGGCTGGGCGCATCACGCGCCCGCTGCGTCACAACGGCATGCCCTACCAGGGCATTAACGTCGTGCTGCTGTGGTCGGAAGCGGTCGCGCGCGGCTTCACGTCATCGATCTGGATGACGTTCAAGCAATCACTCGAGCTCGGCGGCCATATCCGCAAGGGCGAGAGCGGAACGATGGTGGTCTACGCCAACAAGATCACCAAGACCGAGACCGACGAGCATGGCGACGAGGTCGAACGGACCGTTCCGTTCCTGCGCGCCTATACCGTGTTTTGCGTCGATCAGATCGACGACCTGCCGGATCACTATTACGGGCGCCCGGCGCCGACCATCGCGCCGGCGCAGCGCATCGCGCATGTGGACGCCTTCTTCGCCAACACCGGCGCGACCATCCGGCATGGCGGTGACAAGGCTTTCTTCGCACCATCGCTCGACATCATCCAGGTGCCGCTGTTCGAAAGTTTTCGTGACGCCGAGAGCTACGCCGCCACGCTCGCGCATGAATGCGTGCATTGGACTGCGCCAGCGCATCGCGTCAATCGCGATCTCAGCCGCTACGCAAAGGATCGCAGCGAGCGCGCCCGTGAAGAGCTGGTTGCGGAACTTGGCGCGTGCTTCCTCAGCGCGGACCTTGGTATCGTGCCCGAACTCGACCCGCGTGCCGATCATGCGAGTTACCTTGCATCGTGGTTGGAGGTGCTGGCCAACGACAGGCGTTTTATCTACAGCGCGGCCGCCCACGCGCAACGCGCGGTGACTTACCTGCACGGTCTTCAGCCCGAGCCGGCCGAGATCGACCAAGCGGCATGAGGCGCAACGATCCGTGTCTCGGCCGCTTGCGCTCATCGTTCACCTTTCTAGACAATGACGAAGGCCTCATCTCACGGCGGGGCCGCTCTTTTGTGCGGCGTCATGCCTGTGCCGGCGACTGGAGAGGCGGCGCTTCCCATCCCGACGGCATAGGCGAGATGCGCCGGGCGGGTTCTTCTGGCTTCCGAGATGCCCGTCTGTTTCTGGGCGAGCGTCTTTCCGAAGCCGCAGAAGGCTGGTGTCATCACGATACGATAGTCCGGGGTTGTTATTGCGTCCGCTGGACTGGCGGAAAGCTTACGCGACGCGCGCGAGTGCCTTTCACCGATGCGCCGTCGTCGTGCGGTGTGGCTTGCCTGTCGCTCAGCCGTATCCTCATCGTTCGGCCTGTCGCGGCCAATGCGTCCTCGATTTGGCATGTCTAACCGAAGGCCGTCGTCGCTGCGCTCCGCCTCGATCAAAAGACCGCAACGGCCGTTCTCGGCTTTCTTCCCCTGGTCGCTGCGCGCCCATTCCTCGCGAGACAAGAAAGCCTCCCCCTGGCCGCCCTCTACTGCGTGGCGGCCCTTCGGGTGCGGTCCGATCGCCTCCGGTCAACGACAGCCATCGAGGTCGCGATGGTCGCGGCCCGAGAACGAAAGAGGACACGAACATGGCTACCATCGGCAACTTCACCGTCAACGGCAACGGCTTCGTCGGCACCGTCAAGACCCTCGCTCTAGGCACCGTCAAGACCAAGATCGTTCCGGCCGAACGCACTTCAGACAAGGCCCCAGACTACCGCATCTTCGCGGGCGCGAACATCGAGTTCGGCGCCATGTGGAAGAAGAAGTCCCAGGACACGGGCCGCGAGTACCACTCGGTCAAGCTGGACGACCCGAGCTTCCCGGCTCCGATCTACGCGACGCTGGTCGAGGTCGACGGCGAGGAAGGCCACTCGCTCATCTGGTCTCGCCCGAGTCGCGACTGAGACGCCGCGCAGGTGGCCCCGCCGCGAGGCGGGGCCTTCACCCGTAGGCGGAAAGGAGAAACGATTTTGAACGCGCGCGTAAAGTCGACAAGCGCTGCCTCATCGTGCCGCCTATCCCTTCATGGATAGCTGATGGGGAGGCCGGAAGGGCCTCGTCGGCAGTCACACCGCATCACCTGCGGCGCGTGGCGACGGCCCGCCTACGCTCATCCAAATAGCCGGGCCAGCGCATTCGATTGCTCGGCGAATTTTCGGGCGTTGGTCTTCCGAAGCCTTTCCAGGTTTTGCAGCTTCCATCGCACGCCGGGAAGCTGCTCCAAGTGCGGCACGCCCAGTAGCGACCATTCAGGCTCTGCGGCGACCAGCGACAGCAGGAAGCGGCGCTCATCGGCGTTCAGACCTTGCTGCAGTTCGCGCATCATTCGCTCGCGCGCTGCCAAGAGCGCGTCGAGTTCAACGGGCTCGGTGGTCATGCCCGCGAAATTGTGTTCGAACTCCTGGCGGAGATCCCGCAGCGATGGAAACAGGACCTCGTGCACCGGCCGGTTATGGCTCGCGAGATAGACGACGAAAGCGCGGCGAATGCCGGCCGTGATTCCCTCGTGCAGGAAAAGCTGCATGACGTCGAACAAATCGCGGGGATGCTGCCGGTCCATCGCCGCAACCAGTTTGCCGCCATACACGTCTTCGAACGACGCCACCGGGATTTCGAGATCCGCCTGCAGCGTGTCGCGCGCAGCCGCTGTCAGCGACGCCGTGTGCACCGGATGGACGGTGCCGCGCATGACGAAGTTGACCTCGATCTTGACCTCAATGCCGCCTCGCCGCACCATCAGCTTGGTCTCGCCGGATTCCGTCGCGGCCGGCGCATGGGTCAGAAAGCCCTGCTTCTGCAGGCGCGCTGCCGACTGACGGATGGCCTCGTTGATGCGCCGCAGCGCCTGCTCGCGCGGCAGTGTGTGGTCGGGAAACACCAGATCGAGATCGACCGAGAGCCGCGGCATGTCGCGCACGAACAGGTTGATCGCCGTGCCGCCCTTGAGTGCGAACGTATCGTCGACGAGCACCAGCGGCGCCACGCGCGTCAGCAACCGCGCGCTGTCGAGGTAGACCTGGTTCATGGCTTCAGCACCAGGAGCCCGTCACCGGAGCGGGACACCCAGGCCCTGTCGCTGCCTTTGGGCAGTTGAGACGGATCGAGCTTGCTGGCCCAGGGCTGAGAGAGTTCGCGGCCAAGCTGCAGGCACAGACGCACGGTCTTGACGCTGGTGCAGCGCTTGAGCAGGTCTCGCAGCAGATCGGCACGCAGGCCGTAAGTGCTTTCGACCAGCTCGCGCGCTTCTTGCAGCGGCTGCCGGACGCCGACTTCGCTCAGCACCTCCAGCAATGCGCGTTCCGGCGCCGAGACGAGCGGGCAGCCCTTGCGGCTCTCGAAGGGCCGGACATGAAGCAGCGCTCCGGGTTCTTCCTTGAAGAGTCGCTTGCGGTGGTACTCGGCCGGGAAGCGCTGGGTGAACCACTCCGGAAGGCGTCCCGCTTTCCAGCCGTACAGATGGAGGACGGGCCGCTGGGGGACGTACTGGCGGATGCCGTGCCAGTCGAAGGCCGACTTGCCGCCGACATGCAATCCTTCGAAGCTCCGCTGCAGCAGGACGAGGCTCGGGTGCAAAGTGGGCGGATCGTTTGGCCGGCAATAAACGCCGCGTGCCAACCGTTGCAACCAGCCGGCACGGACATAGTGGACGGCAAGGTCGGCCGATATCCCGAGGGCGGCGAGGTCATCGGAAGTCAGCGGCGCTCCCGGCGCCAAGCGGGTATAGAGCCTTTTTAATTTGTCTCGGTGAGTCGTAGCCATGCTACGATAATAAGAATAATGTCAAAGTTCCGCAAGCTTGAATTGGAAGCCAAAGTCGTAGTCAGGCTACGATAACCCGGATTAAGCTAAGAGAACCCCAAGACCGGCCAGGAACTCGTCAGCTGCGGTTGCGCTATGCTCCGCGATACCCGCCAGGTACCATGTGGTGCGCAATTCGGGTCTACTGACCGGAGCACGAACGCCTACTCTCCGCTGACAAGAAACCTTGCCGGCGAATACACCCCATGCAGAAGTCACCGCCCGATCCTCAATGTCGCCGATGCCGCGCCGACCGCGCCAATTCTGACCGGCTATGACGAGCAGCACCTCGTCACCTATCTCTGTCTGCTCGACGCCGCAGCCGATGGCGCCGACTGGAAAGAGGTCGCGCGGACCGTGCTGCATATTGACGTCGCGCGCGAGCCGGCCTTGGGAAACCCATCTCGCCCGTGCCCGCTGGATGACCGAGCATGGCTACCGGCATTTGCTGCGGGGCGGGGCACTGCACTGAGGGCGCCTACAGAATCCCCCAAGCCCGATATCGTCCCCTGCCGGTCACCTCTCGCAGGCCAAGCTCGCCGACCAGGTCCTGAGCGGCGCGCGGCGTGATCTTCAGCTCCTTCGCGATCGTACCGGCCGAGGCGATCGGCCGGGTCAGCATATAGTCGAGCAGCGCCGGCAGTTTTGACGTGGCGCGGCGACCGGCGAGTTTTCGGGCGAGCAGGGTTCGCTGGTTAAGCCAGCGGTCGTGGTCCTTGAGACCGGCCGCCGCGGCAGCAGTGATGGCCTCGAGCTGCACGGCGAGTCGCGCCGCCGCGTCGCGCGGCCGCCGGCGTTCGCGGGGGATGGCCTTCAGCCCGTCATGCAGGCAGGGCAGATGCCAGCGGGTCTTGGCCCGCGCGCGCAACACGCTGGCTGCCAGCAGCCGGCCGAGCCAGGGCGTGTGCTGCAGCGGGGAGATGGCGTCCCAAGCCTCGGTCGCAAGCGCGGCCGCGAGCGTCGGCGGCAATATGCGGGTCTGCTCGACCACGGCGCGCCAGTCGTCGAGACGCGCGTCCTCATCCCAGTCGGGGTCGTAGACCAGCGGGTCCCGCTCGGACTCGGTGCGGCTCCCGCCGGCGAGTGTCCGCTCCGCCTTGGCATTCGCGGCGTCGACCGCGGCGAAGGCGGCGGCGAGGTGCGGGTCGGACTCGGTGCCGCCAAGCCGCGTGTCGAGATCAGCGTCGTCCTGGTCTCCGCTATCATCGCCGCCGACGAAGTTTCGCTCCCCTTCCTTTCGGATGCCTCTCGCCTCCCACTCGCCCTGCCCGCTGCGGCCGCGCAGGCTGTCGAGCCCCGCTGGCGACGGCGCCCAATCGGACTTCGCGTTCGCGATGCGGCGCCGGGTCCGTAGCACGGCGTGGGCGCGCGTGAGTTCGTGGGTCGGTGCGCGGATGTCCATGCCAGCGTCGTGGAGAACCAGATCTTCGAGGTGGACCAGCTCGCCTTCCAGCCACAGACTGGCGCACGCGTCAGTATAATGTGTGCGCGCAATCCAGCCGTCGCGGATCGGGCTCTTGGCCAAGCGTTCGTCGAGCCGGGCAAGCGCGTCCTCCGCGATGGCGAGCGGCTCGGCGAGCTGAGCCCAAGGCAGTGGATCGGGGATTCGGTAACTGTCTTGCAAGGTCTTGATAACCTTAACACGAATCGGTCAAACAGAAGCTATCACGCGAATAGCTTCCGTCATAGCGACAGGCTGGTTCCCCCTGGGGCTCGCCGTCAATAACCACTGCAGGCCGTTAAAGCGTATCAGCGATCCGAGAGCCGCAGCCACGTAAACTCCCCTGCCCTGGCCCGGACAAGCCCCTTCCTTTCCGCGCGCCGCGGCCGCCCCAGCCGGCTCGCTTAGGCGGCTTCGATATCGGTTTGCGGAAAGTCACCGCCCTTGGACATCAAGGGCTGCCCCAGATGCCGGGCGCAAGCGTAGGCAAAACAGTCCCCGAAATTGAGGTTCGCCGGATGCCGGCCCTTGCCGAATCGGTCGAAGGCGTCGAGCGCGAGCCTTGCCGTTTCAAACGGCACCGCGACTACGGCGATCTCCATCAGAGCCAGATACTGTTCGACCGCTTCGGCGGCGGCGCTGACCGAAAGATCTAGCACGCCCGCGACCGCGACCGCCGCCTCCCATACCGCCAACGGGGACGTCAGACGCGCTCCGGTCTGCTGCAGGCGAGCCAAAAGCTCGCGTGCCTCCTCCTCGTCGGTCAGGAGCGCGGTCAAAGCCGACGCGTCGATGAACATCAGGTGTCCTCATACAAACTGTCGCGGAACGCCTTGTGGGCGGGCTGTCCCTTGGCGACGTCGCCTCTCGCACGTAGATCCCGGCAGAACTGGACGCCAAGGTCGACCAAAGACGGCTTGCCCTGCTCGCGCTCGAGCTCATGGGCGAGCGCCACGTGCACTGCTTCGGTGAGGCCGAGTTTTTTTAGCGAGGCCACCTTGCGAGCGAGCGCGTCGGTCTCAGGGTTCTTGATGTGGAAGGCCATGGCGCGCTCCTCTAGACCACGTAGTGTATACCGATATATCATCGCGGATACACTGACGGAAGGGCCGGCCTCGTCGTTTGCGCCCCTGAGACGCCGCGGCCTTCGTGGCGTGTGAAGGCAACTTTTATGGTTAGTTGTCTATGAACACCTGCCCTCTCCGTCTCCCGGATGCTGCTACCCTCAGGTCTGTCCTCGCAGATCCTTTGGCCTGGGGCTAATAACGACCATTCCGCCCTCGCCCGCTCCTTCCTTGCTTTGAATTCTGCGCGGCGCGGATCGACGTCGACTACAGATGCCATACCGATCGTGACTCGACTGGTGCGACGCGCCTTGGCGAATTGAAGCGAGGGATGACCGCAGGGCACAAATTGTTGTCAGCTGACAACATCCATCCTTGGTAGGCCCCTGTTGTCAGCTGACTCGCCCGGCGGGTCGCTGCTGTCTGCCAACCATTATCCAGGCGTCCGCGGTCAGATCGGCTTCGTTCGAGAGACACGCAGCTCGATATCCACGCCAGCACCCATCGGGAGATCGTATACGTTCGACGGCCTTGCCGCTCGCCAAAAGGAGCGCCCCCACGCCGGAGGCCTTCCGATCAGCCTCCCATTAGACCGGGCATTCAACCGCGAGCTCGGCCTGAACTTCGCCCAAGGTCCTGAATGCGTTCGCCTGCTTGGCCCCTCACGCCGGTCCATTGTTGCGCTGGTCGATTCGAGGCAACAGGAGGTTCCCGCGTGGCGATACGCGACGGGCTTTGGACGAAACCCGTCGATATCTGGGAGCCCGGGCGATCTCCGCGAGCATTGCCGCGAATGGATCTGAAGGCCCGGCGTCGAGCCTCCCGGCTCAACGTTGATCCGCACCACGGCATGCCGGCCGAGGTGACGGCCCGTTGCCGGATCGCACGCGCCCGGATGAAGCGATGATTGATGAGTTGCGGCACTCCAGCATCGCTGGAAAGGGGAGGAGGTCCGTTGCAGCGCCACGCCCTGAGGTCGATTGTCGCGGCTAGAGATCCGTCGGTGTGGCCACACGGCAGTACAAGAGAAGGAGCCAGCGTGGATGACTTGGGATGTGTCTGGTCGGTCGCGACCTGTTCGTCCGGCCGGCCGGTGGATCCCCCGCGACAGTGCGGCTCTTCTGATTGGCCTCTTTTGGGGCGAGCGGCGGCGCAGCGAAGTGACACGCCGGCCCCCCGATCGAGACCGGGAAGGTGCGGCGCGCCGCCGATCCAAGCGAGACGACATCGTCGCTTTACGCTGTCTCGCCATTCCAGCTCGGGCGTCTGAGGCCATTGTCGTGAACGAGGCGGGGAGGGGGCTTCTCGCACGACCGTGGCGCCAAGCGTCGGGCGACTGGCAGGCGGGAGGCGACGCTCTAGAATTTGCAGTACATGGCCTGACATCAGAGCACTCAACGGAGGCTACGCACCGGGGTGTGTCCCGTCGCCCGGGCTCCAGTCGTGGCAGCACCGTTCAACGCAGCGGTTGGCGAGCTACAAAATGACGCTCTGGGGACTCGTGAAGGCGAGCCGACTCACGCCATAGTCGAGGGTCATCCCGTTCGCTCTGAAGCCGTTGTTGTCAGCTGACAACAGCAGGGCCGTGCACCAAAAAAGGGGCCTGCGTGCCGTTCGGCACGTTAATAAGTCGTTAACCCTTTAATTCTTGCTCAAATCACAGAATCGTGGCCATCTCTCAAGACGGAGAGTAGGCGTCTGACGAGAAGAAACCGTCTTGAGAAGGCAAATGGCGATCTTAGCGGAAGATTCGGTTACCATGAGCGAGACTGCGTCTGCGCGGATCACTCGGCACGCGGGCATTCTTTCCGGCCAGCTTCGCTCGCTCGCGACAACTCTTTTCCCGCCCTCAGCGAGCAAGTCGCTCCGGTCGTTCACCTCTGGAGAGGTTGCGCGAATTGCGGGCGTGTCCGATGGGTATCTTCGGCAGCTCTCTCTCGACGGACTTGGACCGACCCCAGCGACAGGAACCGGGGGGCGACGGTCTTACACTCTGGGGCAGGTTCATGAGCTGCGCGAGTATTTAGCCACTGCGCGGCCGCGCGAAGCAATGGAATTCCTTCCGCGCCGGCGCCCAGGCGACAAGCTCCAAATCATCACCGTCGCAAACTTCAAAGGCGGCTCCGCCAAGACGACGACGGCATTGTATCTGTCGCAATACCTCGCCCTTGCCGGCTTTCGGGTCCTCGCGATTGACCTCGATCCGCAAGCTTCGCTTTCTGCAATGTTCGGGTACCAACCCGAGTTTGACATTGGGGCGAACGAAACCCTGTACGGGGCCATCCGATATGACGAACACCGCCGGCCCCTGCGCGAGATTGTCCGGCCGACCTATTTTGACGGGATAGGGCTCGTTCCAGGCAATCTCGAGCTTATGGAGTTTGAGCACACTACGCCTCGAGCAATGGTCGAGCGGCGAGAACGCGGACACGACCTGTTCTTTCGCCGCGTCGCCAGTGCCATCGACCAGGTTGCAGACGAATACGACGTCGTTGTCATCGACTGCCCACCCCAACTTGGTTATCTGACCATGGGCGCGCTAAACGCGGCGACCGCTATGCTCGTGACCATCCATCCGCAGATGGTCGATGTCGCATCCATGAGCCAATTTCTCCTCATGACGTCGGACCTCATGTCCGTCATCGAAGAAGCTGGCGGGCGACTCGATCACGATTTCATCCGGTACGTCATCACGCGTCACGATCCCAATGACGTGCCTGAAGCTCAAATTGTGGCCCTGCTCCGTACCCTCTTTGGTTCGGATGTGCTGCAGGCGACGGTGTGGAAATCGACCGCCATCGCCAATGCTGGTCTCACCAAGCAATCACTTTATGAGCTGGAGCGCGGCGCCGTGGGGCGGGGCGCCTACGATCGAGCGTTGGAGTCGGTCGACGCGGTCAATGCCGAAATCGCGCAACTTCTTAAGAAGGTGTGGGGTCGATGAGCAAACGTACTGACACTATCAAGAGCCTTTTCACGGCCCCGCAATCAAGTGCGTTGTCAGCTGACAACATGCCCGCTGCCTTGCCGCGGGTCTCGTCGGGCTCGGTTCGCTCGTTGAAAGACTCTTTCTCTGAGGTCGAGAAAGAGAACGAGGAGCTTCGCGAAAGAATTGCATCCGGGGCTGTGATACTTGAAATCGACCCCTCGCTCGTCGATCCGTCGCCGCTGGCCGACCGTTTTCGCGATCAGGATGATAGCTCGTTCGAAGCGCTCAAACAGTCGATCGCACAGCGTGGCCAAGAGGTGCCCATTCTCGTTCGGGAGCATCCTGAAGCGAAAGGGCGCTATCAGAGCGCCTATGGTCATCGCCGCGTCCGCGCCACGCGCGAACTAGGTATTTCCGTCAAAGCGATTCTGCGATCGTTGTCAGATGAAGCGCTTGTCGTGGCGCAAGGACTCGAGAACGCACCGCGCGAAGATTTGAGTTTCATCGAGCGCGCCAGCTTCGCGATGCATATCGAGGATGCCGGGCATAGCCGCTCAGTCGTGCAAGATGCGTTGTCGGTCGATCGGGCGGAGGCCTCGAAACTTCTCGCCGTGGCTCGATCGGTTCCCGCCGAGGTCATTCAAGCAATCGGGAAAGCTCCGAAAGTTGGCCGCGGCCGCTGGCAGTCATTCGCTGAATTGATCAAGGATTCCGCGGCACTCAAACGTGTCAGAGCGGCGATCGCCGAATCTAAATTTGCAGAGCGCGAAACCGACGCACGATTTCTTGCAGCATTCTCCGCAGCAACCCGTCCATCTCGCGGGGAGCCCCGGAAAGAGCCGGACGAGAAGCCGGTCTTTTCCGTGTCCGGGGATAAGATTGCGCACGTGCGTCAGGCCGAGCGCGAATTGAAGCTTACCATCGACAAGAATGTCTCGACGACATTCGCGGCATTTCTTGTGGACCAACTCCCGGCCCTGTTCGACGCCTTTTCCAAGACGCGCAGTGGTCAGGAAAGTACCGAGACCTGACGGTCTCGTCCCGTAAACACGAACCAGGAGCAGACAAGGCAAAAGAAAAAGGCCCCCGAAACGGAGTTCCGGAAGCCCTTCTCTTCAAGTTTGGCGACTGACAGAGAATCACTTTCGCGAATCGCAGTCAAGAGTTTCTACGCGATTTTATCGTTGTTTCGGCGAGCGGATTTTCTTTGCCCAACTGAGGCAAAGACATGCAGTCACACTCTCCAACGACGCCCTTTGGGCGGCGATCGTTGACGCTTGCCCATGTGGCAAGCCAGATGGTCGCAACGGAACGTCCACCCGAAAAGCTCGTGCACAAATGGAAGATCTTCCACGCCATCTGCACGGCACGGCCGCGCCTTGGGGTGTCGGAGCGCGCGCTCTCGGTGTTGAACGCGCTCCTAACTTTCCATCCCGAGACCGCGCTGACAGGAGAGGATGACCTGATCGTCTTCCCCTCGAACCATCAGCTCGCGCGGCGAGCGCACGGCATGCCGGCATCGACGCTGCGCCGTCACCTCGCTGTGCTGGTCGACGCGGGGCTAATCGTTCGGCGCGACAGTCCAAATGGCAAGCGATATGCGCGGAAGGACGATGCTGGCGAAATCGAGCTCGCGTTCGGCTTCGATCTGTCACCGCTCGTTGTGCGATCGGAAGAGTTCGAGAGCCTGGCGGCCGATATTGAAGCCGAGGCCCGCGCACTCAAGCTCGTGCGTGAGCGGATTACACTGTGCAGGCGCGACATCGCGAAGATGATTGCAACTGGCATCGAGGAAGCCGTCCCGACGCGAAGGGGAGGGCAGGGGCCTGCCGATTGGCAGGTCGTGCACGCTGCCTTCCGCGCGATCGTCGATCAGATTCCGCGCACGGCGACGCGCCAGCAGCTCGAGCCGATCGCCGACGAATTGTCTCAGCTCGCCGACGACGTACTCAATCTTCTGGAAACACATATTAAATCCAGGAATCCGGGCGCCAATGAGTCCCATTCTGAGCGCCACATACAGAATTCAAATACAGATACCCTCATTGATCTTGAACCTGTCTTCCGAGAAGGCAGGGCGGCGGGAGCTGAGCCCAAACCTCAACCCTCGCGAGTCGGGGAGGGGGCGTATCCGTTAGGAATGGTCCTGAGTGCCTGCCCGGACATCGTCGATTATGCGAAGTGCGGAGTTTCGAACTGGCGCGATTTCCTGGCCACAGCGGCCGTTGTACGATCGATGCTGGGGATCAGTCCGAGCGCCTGGGAGGAGGCGCAAAAGATTATGGGCGAGGTGCCCGCAGCCATCGTCGTCGCGTGTATCCTGCAGCGGGGGTCGGCGATCAATTCCGCCGGCGGTTATCTGCGCGGTCTGACGCGAAAAGCCGAGGTCGGCGAATTTTCGCTTGGCCCGATCCTGATGGCACAGATCAATTCTCGCCGGCGAGGCAAGCAGCGGGCGTGAGGCGATGAGGCGGCGTTCCCAGAACCTTGCCGTTTTCGTTTAATCGAAGATGCGCGTGCTGACCCGGCTACTGTGCTGTGTCGACACAAAGCCGTTCGGAGAGATCGTCATGGCAAAACACGCTGCAATCGTCCTCACGCCGTTTTTCCAGCCTCGTGATGAAGGCGCCGCGGAGCAACGGATGTACGTGGCGGGGTTCGCGGACGAGGCGGGCGAGGCCTGGGGGACGCTGATTCCGTTGAATGCGGAGATGGTCGAGCACGCCGTTCTGGGACAACAGACATTGACCGTCTGGTGCAACTCCGACGGACGCATCTAGCCGCAGCCGAGCAGCGACAGTCTTTTTGAAGATCTTCTGGAGAAAGGTCAATTGAAGGAAACGCCCCCCATGAGCTCGTCGCCGAAGCCATCGAGCAGGGCAAGAATGAACCCAATGATGACATCCTCGATATGTTCGAGACCCTGCATGAGCGGCTGGTGCAGGCGCAGGGCATGGTCGCTGACGAGATCGCGCGGCGCCGGCGATGACTCTTCGCGGTGCGTGCGCGGTTTCATGCTCCGGGGTGAGCTCGTGCTAACGCGAGCACCGCGACGGCGGGCGGCCGATACCCGGACCGGTTGATGAAAACATAGAAAACCGATGACCGGGCCGCGCTCCGACTACGCTTAAGCTTCGCCGGAGCCGGAAAACAGCACCGTCGGTGGCGTCGCGCGCGGCGGCGGGAGAGTCCGACCGCCCGGGGCTCCCGGTCTGCTCTTGAGATCGTATCGCTGGGCTAGGTCGAGTAGCCGCCGCTTGGTGAACGGGTCCGCGTTCTCCGCCAGATCGCGCGCCCGCTGCGCGAAGCTCCTATAAAATTCTTCCACGACGCCAACCCCCGCAACATCACTGAAAATCGGATTTCAACGTGAGACGCGCTCCGCGTCAAGCGGCCTGGTGCATGCGGACCATTTTCGGCGATTTACTTGTGCTCGCGGCGCAGGGGGAACTAAGCTGGTCCCGGCAGGCAAAAATCATGACTCCGCTCTACCTCAGCCGGAAGCTGTGCCCGAAGTGCGGTAAGCCGATGACGGCCGTGCCCGACGACGTCGCGCCCGGCCGGCCGCGCTACGTCTGCGTGGTCTGCGAGGACGATCCGCTGCGCGATCCCGCCGCCCGGAAGTGGGCGGAAAGCCCGCTGCGACCACCGGCCAAATAACGTTCGAGTTGAATCGAGTCCGGGTCGGATTGCTGCAGAGGCCGCTTTTGCTCACAACCCTCTCCGACGATGTGGCGTGGCAACCCGAACGACCAGCTTCGTTCCATCGCGCGTGCCGGCGGAATCGTCCCGGACTCGGAGGCCGGCATGCCCAGCGACGGTAGCATCTGTTTTACGCCTCGCGGGGCGCTCGGTCGCATGGATGCGGTGGGCGGGTTGCATCCACATGGCGAGTACGTTGCCAGCCTCGTTATCGATCTTGCGCTGGCAACTTCGACGGCTACGCCGAAATGCTGACGGTGACGATCTCCATTGCGGGTGATGCGCGCCGCTTGCCGCGCCCATTGCCTGAGATCCGAATGGCCGAACGGATCGGGGCCGCCTGTCTTCATTCCATGTGGTTTAGCGACGGCGCACCCATCAGCATCCTCGATAGAGGCTGGTCTGACCGAAGGCCGATCCCGCTTCGCGGGCTCTCGATCTTGTCCCTGCAACGTCCGTCCTCGACTTTCTTCCCCTGGCGCTGCGCACCATTCCTCGCGGTCCAAGAAAGTCGCTGCCGGCCGCCCTCCATTTCATTTCGGCCCTTTGGGTGCAGGTCGATCGCCTCCGATCTCACGACCGCCATCGAGGTCGCGATAGGCGCGGCCCGAAAAAACCAAGGGAATGAGACAATGGCTACCATCGGCACCTTCACCTCCACGGGCAATGGCTTCTCCGGCGCGATCAAGACGCTCAACCTCAACGTCAAGGCCAAGCTGATCCGCGTCGACACCCCTTCCGACAAGGGACCGCACTTCCGCATCTACTCCGGCAACGTCGAGTTGGGCGCCGCCTGGCAGAAGACCGCCAAGGACACCGAGCGCGACTACCTCTCCGTCAAGCTGGACGATCCGAGCTTCCCGGCTCCGATCTACGCCACCCTGATCGAGGTCGAAGGTGCGGATGGCCTCCAGCTGATCTGGTCCCGGCCGAACCGGGACTGAAGCTTCAGGAAGCCGGCTCCGCCGCAAGGCGGGGCCCGCTTCCCTTCTACCGGAGATGCGATCATGACCGTCGACACCATTGAAGAACTGCGCGCCGAACTGCGCGAATGCGTGTTCACGCCGGCGGAGCGCAAGGCGCTCGAACTCGAACTGGCCGAACTCATCCGCCGACGTAACGAAACACTCGCTGCCGAGGAGCGGGCATAAGCCCGCTACTCTTGCATCTTACGGTGCACGCGTCGTAACGGTCCGCTCCTCCGTTGAGACCGTCCTTGATGGCTTTGGCAGGCGTAAAAGTCAGCTTCCTGGAAGCTGCGATCGCAATCGTTGCACCGGTCATGGATTGCGGCGCTCACAAGCGGGGCTATCCTTGACCTTGAACTTGCCGAACCCCAGGTAGGCTCGTCTCGGCTCCGCTCACGGCCGCATCAGCGATCGCCTTGAAAACGCCAGCGACGATGGTTTTCGCTTGAGCCTTTTGTCAGGTCGTTCTCGGCTGCGATCTCATTGGCAGTTGTCATCGGACGAGCTCCGTCTTGTTTGGATTTTGCTCGTCTGAGACCAAGGCCGTGGAACAGATAGAGCCGCTTCACAGGCAGAGCCGCAATCCTCGAAAATTGTCAGACTAAGACGGTTTTTCGTCCGCGACAGCGTAACCGCGTCTCCGCTTGGCACGCTCCAGGCGGACGAATGCTTTGTTCGCATCCGCACTACCATCGAAGGTCTGCACCATGGTCTTGCCACTCGTGCCGATCCGGCCCCAATTGCGGATCAGCGACATTTCGCTGAACAAGGTGGGCCGCGTGGATAGCGCATAAACCGTCGCATGTTGCGCGCGGCATCGATGCGGCGCAGATGAAGCGGCTATGGTTCGGGTTTTGGCACAAACAGATTCTCGCTTCCGACGGAAGTGGCGTCCAATGAGTTTTATGAATCGACCGGGCAGATCGATTCATTTTATCAATAGGTCCATCGGGCCGGAAGATGCCACAACCCCCGTCTTATTTGCCTGATTGAATCTCTCCTCGATGAAGACTTCGCCATCGGGGCGCGCGTCGTAATGCCTAACTTGCAATTGCACCAGCCCTGAACACAACAGCGGCCCACAAGAGGTCGGCTCCTGATTCAAAAGTTCCTGCGGCTCTTACAGCCCTGCATACCTGGGGAGCCCCTTCGGGGACGGCTCTACTCGCGCCGCCGCGGCGACGCTCCCGGAGCCCACGAGGTCTCCGCGCCTTCGCGTGACGATCCTCTCGCGACCTGTTGCGGAGCGACCAGCAGCGAGCCCAATCCCAGTTCGCGCCCAGAATTTCCCTCGATGACTATGGGCTGACCTGACTCTTCTGGCAGGGGATTCCCCGGACGAATTCCGGGATCGTTCTGGTGACCGGATTCGCTGTTGGTTCAAACCAACATCCGCTACGACATGATTGGACGAGGAAATGCCGCCTGCGCCGTTGGACCCATTTCGGACCTTAAGATGAAGACCATCGTCATCAACAATCAAAAGGGCGGGGTCGGCAAGACGACGCTTGCGGTGCATTTGGCCTGGTTCATGGCGGAAGCGGATCTCCGCGTTCTCGTGATCGACGTTGATGCGCAGAGCAATGCATCGGATACGTTGAGACACTACGCAGGTTCAACGTTAGCCGCGGATCTGTTCAAGCCGGGGACACAGGTCGTACCTCGGGAAGACGAAGGCCTAACGCTCGCGCCGGCCGATAGTTCGTTGACCGATCTCGATCGCAGCAGTGCGGTCGCCATAACGACCCTGCAAGAGAACCTCGCTCTCGCGTCGGATCAGTTCGATGCCTGCGTCATCGACACGCCGCCATCACTTGGACTTCGCAGTGTCGGCTGCTTGGTTGCGGCCTCGCATGTGCTGGCCCCTATTTATCTGGAGGACTATTCGATCAAAGGCGTCAAAGGTCTGATGCAGACCGTGATCGGCGTGCAGAGGCGCTATGGCCGCCAGGATACCAAGTTCCTCGGGTTGCTGCCTTCGAACTTCAACACGAAATCGCCCCGTCAAAGGACCCATCTTGAGCAACTCTTGCGCGAGGCGGGAAAATATGTGTTCCCGGGCCAGATCGTTGCAAGGGACGGCTACGCCGAGGCCGTTGCGGAACGCCTGCCGGTCTGGAAGCTGAAGCGCCGCTCTGCGCAGGAGGCTGGTCGGGAAATCCGCGATGTTCTCGCCAAGATCGTCGCGCAGATGGACGAGCTGGCCCATGGCGCTTGATCTCAGCTTTAAGCAGCTCATCGACGCAGCGGAAGGTGGTGCCGCCACCATCGGACGGCCGACTTGCATCGCCATCGACCGTATTGACGAAGATCCGGACCAGCCTCGTCGCAGTTTCGACGAACAGAAGCTGGAAGAGCTTGCGGAATCGGTCCGTCAGCATGGTGTGCTGCAGCCGATCGTGCTGAGGCAAGCGACGGAGCAAGGCCGATACGTGATCGTCATGGGTGCGAGGCGGTATCGCGCTGCTAAGCGCGCCGGTCTCCGTGACATCCCGGCTTTCATTCATGCCGTTGGTTCTGCGGATCGTTATGCTCAGATGATCGAGAATATCCAGCGCGACGACCTCAATGCCCCCGAAATCGCGGCGTTCATCGCGGGTCGCTTGGAGCATGGTGATAACCAGGCCGACATTTCGCGCAAGCTCGGCAAGCCCAGGGACTGGGTATCTCGCTACGCGTCGGTCCAGTGCATGCCGGAATTCCTCCGGTCGAAGCTTACCGGCTCATCAATCCGTGCTGTGTATGAACTCTACCAGGCTTGGCGTGAGCAGCCCAGCGCCATCGAGACTCTATGCGCAGCACAGGAAAGCTTCACCGACGCCAACGCCCGACAATTGGCTCGCAAAGTTCGGACGGAAGTCCGGGGCTCCCCTGCTGATGGCGAAGGGCCGCCCGGAGCTCAACCCGCACGAAGCCAGACCGCACCGCAAGTGGAATCGCGACCTAAAGAGAGAGACCGTTTGCCGGCGATCGCGGAAAAGTCTCCCAGCTCTGCGGTCGATCGGAACGCGCGAATGAGCCCATCATTGACGATCAGAGTGCGTCACCAAGATCGCACTGGCTGTCTTCTGGTCGATCGACTCGCATCTCAAGGCTCTCGCTATGCCGTACTGCTGATTGATGGCGCAGAAGAGGCGGAAGAGGTTCCAGCATCAACGGTCACTCTCGAAGAGATCCTTTTCGCATGAAGCTTGTCTTTGACAGCCTCCTCAGAAACACTGCTGCGGTTGGTGCGCCGGCGGAGCGGATTTCCCATCCGAAGGATGGCGCGTTAGCGCAGCAGCCGGAGGCCGAACGCGCCCCCCACAGCGCTGTAGAGAGGCCGGAGGCTGCTGGAAAGCCGCGGTCCACATATTCGGTCCCAATATTGCCGATCGGCACGCGCGGCGTTCGTGGAAAAGGATTAGGGGCGACGGCTGGGCCATTGCTGGAGGAATTCTCCGCGTCAATCGTCGGTTGGAGTGGACCTCACCTGCTGCAACTCCCGAGCCTTGACTGCCGAGCCTGTTGGTTTGAACCAACGTGGAGGGGGTGGAGAGATTCGCACTTTCTAGTGCAGGATAGGCTTCGCGCCGGCGATGTATTACATCGCGATCGGGATTGGACTGCATGGCTCTGATCTCGCTTCGCGTTTCCGACGAAGTCGCGGCGCAGTTCGCCGCTTTTGCAGCCACCCAGGGCGGCAAGTCCGCGCTGCTGCGGCGTCTCATTGCTGACGCACTTGCCGCGCCAGCGCCCCGCATCTTGGCGTTGCCGGTTGGACGGCCGGAGAAGGTGACGGTGCGGTTTCGCGAGAGCGAGATGCGGCAGCTCGCGGAAGTCTCACATCAGCGCGGCATGACCCGCACCGGCTGGATTGTTGCGCTGGTGCGCTCGCGATTGGGGTCACCAGTGCAGCATTCCCCCGATGAGCATGCTGCGCTCCGCGCGATCGTTCGCGAGCTCAACCGGATCGGCGGCAACATCAACCAGATCGCGCGTGCCGCAAACACGAGTGTATTGCAAGGCAGGGCGGTTGAGCCCGATCTGTCCGCAATTCAGGAGGCCAAATTGGTCATTGAAGCAGAGCTCGCGAAACTTCGTAATGCGCTGCACGGCAACGCCGACTATTGGGATGGACGGCGATGACTCGGCGCCATTCGCCGCGGCCGACCGACCTAGCTTCCGAACTTCCGCCGATCTCGTATGTCTGGGAAACTCCCAATCGGCGCCCACGGCGGGCCGAGTGGGATATCCCCGATCCGGCCGCTCCCAGCCGCCTTACGCCGGCGATGCGTGCAAAGCTCGAACGCATCGTGCGCCGCGCACCAGAGGTGATGGTCAAGATCACCGGCCGCACTAAAGACGCGGTGCATCTCAAGTCACACCTTGCATATATCACGCGAAACGGCGAGCTCGATGCGGAAACAGAGCAGGGCGCGACGCTGACGGGTCGTACCGGATTGAAGGACCTGCAGCAACGCTGGGAGGATGATGCAGGTCTCGACGACAAGCGCCGCCGTGATGGATCGCTTTCGATCAACATCATTCTGTCGATGCCGGCTGGCAATGATGCCGTCGCCGTCAAGGATTCAGCTCGGGCATTTGCCATCGAGACGTTCGGCAATAATCATGACTACGTCTTCGTTCAGCACCTCGACAACAAGCATCCCCACGTACACTTGACCGTTCGGTCCCTGGGCCATGACGGCAAGCGCCTCAACCCTCGCAAGGAGGATCTTCAGGCCTGGCGCGAACGGTTTGCCGGCGAGCTCCGGCTTCGCGGGATCGCGGCGGAGGCAACGCCGCGGCGAACCCGCGGACGGGTTCGAAAGGCCGATCGCGGGGTGGTCCTCGCTTTGCGCAAGCGAAAGATCACACCCGATGTCGATCGGCTCGCCCGAAAGGAGGTGCTTTCGGAGTTGAGGGGCGGCAGGACTGCCAAACCATCCTTGGGACGAACAGATTAAGTCACGTCAGGACGCGATCCGGCGGCGATATCTCGACTATGCCGCGGAGCTGCACCGCTCTGGAGCGGCAGCAGATCACGAGTTGGCTTGCCAAGTTCGGCAATTCGTCGACGATATGCCCGCTGTCGTAACCCGCCGGCATACGTTGAAGCACGAACTTTCGGAGCTGGCCACTAGTCGGCGTCGAGACGCGAAGCAGGATTTTGATGCAGAGCGGCACGGCGAAACACAAGGCAACGAGCGGACCAGATAAGCTCGCGCAGGAGCCATAATCCTGGCGGGGGTGGTTCGATTCCGCCCCTGGGCACCATCGCTCTTCTAAGAGCCTGATATCCAAAGCTATTCAGCAAACTCAACGGCTTACCGGCTCCTCAGTGGTACAGAAGGTGTTTTTCCTTTGGCATTGAAAAGGAGAGAGCGCGCTTCAGGCATTCGAAGAAGGGCGCGACGCAACGGAGCCGTCACGATTCGTCGACTCGCGCTTAGGGCTGAAGACGTCGTCAGCTAGTGTTTTCCTCACGCCACGGAGCATGAGTTGTGCGACTAGTCTGTGCAAGTGCAACAATCTCAGCCTGATGATGAGCTAACTGCACCTAGGGGCGCGTACTTCATAAAATCTGCTGCTAAGAGTAGACGCGCGTGATGTCCGCTTGTTCTCCAACAGCGGCGCGAAAGCGAACGTTGTCGGACTTCCGAGAAAGGCCAAAACAGGACAAACTCGCAACATCACGAAACAGAGATTCGGATTGCTTGCGTCTAATCGGCGCCCCATCTCCGATGGATCGCGAAGGGTCCGAAGATGGAACGTGCAGCACTTGTCGCAGGAGCAACCGGCATAGTGGGCAACAATCTTGCCCGACATCTCCTGGAGCGCGGGTGGTCAGTGTACGGGCTCGCACGCAGGCCAGGAATTGATATCCCCGGTATGTTGCCGATCGCCGCTGATCTATTGGATCCGGTGTCCCTTGGATCGGCGCTGCGCGATCTGCGTCCCACGCATGTTTTCTTCACCACGCGGCTTGGACAGAAAACTGAGAGGGAGAATATCCTGATCAACTCTGCGATGGTGCGCAACTTGCTGGATGCATTGTCATCCGCCGCGTCGGTCAGGCACGTCGCACTCGTAACTGGCCTCAAGCACTATCTCGGGCCGTTCGAATCCTATGGTCAAAGCAGCTTGATCGCCACGCCGCTTCGAGAGGACCAGCCGCGGCTCGATGCCGAGAATTTCTACTATGCCCAGGAAGATGAGGTGTTCGCGGCGGCCAAACGAGACGGCTTCGCCTGGAGCATTCACCGGCCACATACGATCATAGGCTATGCTGTCGGGAATGCCATGAACATGGGCACAACGCTCGCTGCGTATGCTACGATCTGCCGCGAAATCCGACGGCCTTTTCTGTTTCCTGGCTCTGCAATTCAGTGGAACGCACTAACCGATATGACGGACGCCAGACTGCTGGCCAGACATCTGGAATGGGCGGCCATGACAGATGCTGCCCGCAATCAGGCTTTCAATGTTGTCAACGGGGACGTATTCCGTTGGAAGTGGATGTGGGGACGCTTGGCGGGTTGGTTCGGACTACAGCCAGCAGCATTTCCGAACGAGCGCAATCCGCTTGAGCGACAGATGAGCGACGCCCGCCCGATCTGGTCCGACATCGCCCGGAAGCATCATTTGGCAGAACCGGATCTCAACCGGCTTGCGTCTGCGTGGCACACCGATGGAGACCTCGGTCGGCCGATCGAGGTTGTCACCGACATGGGCAAGAGTCGTCGGCTGGGGTTCCTTGACTATCAGTCGACGGACGAGAGTTTCTTCGACCTGTTCATGACTCTGCGAGAGAAGCGAATCATACCGTGAGCGAGGCGGCTCGCTCGAGTGTGTTCGAACCGCAAACTCCGCTTTGGGTCATGAACGACAGGAGAGCATAGTAAATCCACTCATAGCGACCAGTTGAGCCTGCCAGCCGAGCCACGATTCAAGCCACCCGCCGCAGAAGCAACAAGAGCCTTCCCCGGCTGCGGAGCTAGGGCGCATTCATCGCCGATATCAACGAAGTCTCACCGATCTGCCGCTGGTTGGAGCGGATCAAGTAGTGGTCGTGCCGCTGGACTTCCGCTGCGTCGCCGTATGTGCGGCCGCGTATTTCCAACGAGCGCTTCGATGTGGGGATCGTGCCAGCGTGAGCAGATGGAATGGCTTGATCTGCTGGTGCATCACCCTGTGTGGCTCTGGGTGGCGCCCCGCCGTAAGTGTTGATCATCGAAAGTAGATTCAGGTTTTGCGTGAAGGAAGCGGCCACGATCGCCGCTCCTGACTCGGAACTAATTTTTTCAGGCCTACGATGCGCTAGTTAGCTACAACCTTCCTCTAAAAAAACGACGCTGTAGCCGCGCTGCCTTGCACACGCCCCGTGAGCTCTATTCAGGATCGTGCTGTAACAATTTCACTTCTCCTTGGGTGCATGCCAATCATTAATGGCGCTTTAAGCTAGGCTCTGGGAGAAGGCGGCTATGGGAGGTCGGAAGCGAACAACTGGCAGCACCTTGCAAGAAGCCGTTTTGGCAGCCGCAATTATGGCCTTTATTTCTGGCCCGGCGACAGCAGAGGCGCCAGTCAAGCTGGGGATTTTGACAGACATGTCCTCGCTATATGCCGACAATGGTGGGGAAGGCTCGATCATAGCCGCCGAGATGGCTGTTGAGGACTCCGGGAACACGGTGCTCGGCCGTAGCATTCAAATCGTCGCCGCGGATCACCAGAACAAGGTTGACGTGGGTTCCGCGATCACGCGGAGGTGGCTGGAGAACGAAAACGTTGAAGTGATCGTCGATGTGCCAAATTCTGCGGTTGCGTTGGCGGTGCAGGGGATCACGCGCGAGAGAAAGAAGATCTTTCTGGCGACGGGAGCCGCGACATCCCGCCTGACTGGCGATGAATGCTCAAATACGGGAATTCACTGGACCTACGACACGTACGCCTTGGCTCATGGAGCGACAAAAGCGATCTCACAGCTCGGTACTAAAACCTGGTTCTTTCTATCTGCGGACTATTCTCTCGGATCTCAGCTCGAGTTGGAGAGCCGCAAGGTGATTGAATCGACTGGCGGAAGGATTCTCGGTGCCGTCAAGCATCCTCTCGGTACAACGGACCTTTCGTCCTTTCTGCTGCAAGCGAAGGCGTCTAACGCAGACGTCATTGCGCTCGCAGATGCAGGTGGCGACTTCATAAACGCTGTAAAGCAAGCCCATGAGTTCGGCATATTGGGTTCGCAAAGACTTGCCGGGCTGATCGTCTTCATTGCAGACGTCCACAACCTCGGTCTGCAGAGCGCTCAAGGCCTTTTGTTGAGTTCGGCCTTCTATTGGGACATGACCGAAGAGGCGCGGGCTTGGTCCAAGCGTTTCATCGCCCGCACACACAAGGTACCCACGATGATCCATGCTGGCACTTACGGTGCCGTCATGCACTACCTAAAGGCCGCTGGCGCTGCAGGGATTCTGGACGGTCCCGCGGTTGCGGCGAAGATGCGTGAGATGCCAGTTAATGACCTAATGACAAAAGGCGGGACGATCCGGCGAGACGGTCGGCTCGTGCGAGACATGTATTTGTTTCAGGTAAAATCGCCCGAACAATCCAAATACTCGTTCGACTATTACAAGCTCCTGGCCACCATTCCGAAGGAAGAGGCATTCCGCCCAATGGACGAGGGAGGATGCCCGTTGGTACATAATTGACTTGAAGACACTCGGGGGAAGATCGAGCGTGTCATTCGGGCGAGGCCGTGATTTTCAAAACGAGTGTGCTGCGGCGTATCATCAGTGATATCCTTGAGGTCGCCCGTCTGCGCCGAAGCGGCTCAAAGCTGCGGCGCAAGCTGAACTGATGCCGTATTCCACAATTGTGGTCAGCTTCCAAGCACTTCAATGAACGGGCTGCATCTGGCTGTTGAAATCGTTTCAGTTCCAGCCGTACTCAGCAGGCAGTAAAACGAACCGCCGTTGTGAATAAACTCTCCAGCTCCTTTGGCAGACGGCGCTGGAAGTTTCGATGCTTGCTCTGATGGTCGGCGGCTAACTCGAGCCAACGAAGACTCGTAACACTCTACATGCGATACGATCAACTTCTCTTCGAACCTGCTTCACGGGCGCACCATCTACCCATCTGCAAAACTTCAGGAAGCGAACATGACGAAGGTCCTGGTTCTCTACTATTCGGCTTATGGACACATCGAAACTCTGGCGAATGCTGTCGCCGAGGGGGCACGCGAGGCGGGGGTCACGGTAGACATCAAGCGCGTCCCAGAATTGGTGTCGCCCAACCTTGCAAAGGCGTCGAATTACAAGCTCGATCAAGCTGCGCCTGTAGCGAAGATCGAGGATCTGGCGGACTATGACGCGATCGTCGTCGGCACTGGCACCCGCTTTGGCCGCATGACGTCGCAGATGGCGAATTTTCTCGACCAAGCGGGTGGTCTCTGGGCTCGAGGTGCGCTCCACGGAAAGGTTGGCGGCGCTTTCACCTCGACCGCAACCCAGCATGGGGGGCAGGAGACCACTTTGTTCTCCATCATCACCAACCTGTTGCACTTCGGAATGACGGTTGTCGGCCTGAATTATGGGTTTGTGGGTCAGAATAAGCTCGACGAAGTCACTGGTGGTTCACCTTACGGCGCTAGTACAATCGCTGGTGGGGACGGCAGCCGAAAGCCGTCTCAAAACGAGGTCTCCGGCGCACGTTATCAAGGACGTGCGATAGCGGAGATCACGATGAAGCTGCATGCCTAGTTTGAGAGGTCGAGCGTACGAGTTGGTGCACTGGCGCTCGCCCTCGCGGCAGCGGGCCGACCTGCTAGTGTGCTCACTGAAGCCGGCGAGCCGGTGTTGCTTTCACCTGGTGCAGGTCCACCGGCGCCTCGAGCGCGCCCGGAGTGCCGTAGCAGGTGGCCAAATGAAGTATGTCATCAACCGACCTGTGGATCGACTATGCCAGTCTTGCTCCTGCCGCTCTGTATCGCTCTTGTTGCCAACATTGCTGTGGCACAGGTGAAAACTCAAGACAGAAGCCCGAGCGACTCCACGTACAGTACTGGACGGACTGTGTTGCCGGACAACAAGGGGCAGCTGCAGCCGCAGGGATGGACCGGGCCAAACTCGACAGGTTCAGGCGGGGCGCCGGCTTCAAGTCCGCAGGGAGGGACACCGCCGGATATGCAGCCCGCACCTGGCGGCTCATCCAAGACCATTGTCGCCCCCTCGGCTCCTAATTGATCGGCTAAACCTTCCACCGCGTTGCTGGTGGCATTGTACTTGCTTGATCAGCAATCGATAGTCGCCAAGCGAGGTCTGCGTCATGGCAGTTGGTGGTCGAATTGTCTCGTTCATCGTATCTTGCAAAGGTGAGATGACGAAAACGAGCGTCGTCGAATGCTGCGGCCGACGCGCGATACCCGGGGGGGCGCATCGAGAGTGGCCCATGCCCAATTCCGCATCTGAACGACCATCTTGTCACGGCGGCGCCCCGAAGCCTTCGGGTCAGCGTCTGGATTTCCATGATGTCGAGGCGACGGCACAACTTACCGAGGGGACAGGAACCGGGAGATTTGGCTCGGCCCTTAGGATGCCCAGCAAGAACCCTTTGGGCGGACATCGCGGGAATAATGGTGTAGCGGTCAGGGCGCGGAATATCCGTGTCCGTCGAAGGCCGGTTACCCTTACGAATTGCCAGCTGCTATGTCGGAGCGATAGTGATCAACCATCGAACTGGGGTACAAGAGCTGTCTTCCTTGACCGATCTGACCATGCCTCTCACCGTTGCGCGGCCGAAGGTGAGGGTGGCAACTAGTCCTCGATACTGGGCGTAGCGGCTACGTCGGGCCTCGATAGGGTCATTGGTTTCGATCTGCTGCACGTGGTCCGCCAATCCGTTCATGAACGACAAGTCGTGATGATGTCTGCCGTACAATAAGAGCATACAGTTAACGAATGGCGGGGCCCCAGTGGATTGGTTGATTTAGAAGTAGCCTATTCTCTTCCCTCATCTGGAATTGACTATTCAGTGTAGGGCCTTCGGATCGCTGCCCGTTCCGTGGCTTTTATCGGTGACCGAGAGTCCTGCACGCTCCCGCCCCAATACCCGCGATGAACATTGTCGGGCGCTGTTGGGGGGGCAAAGCGGCGGTCCTGCGGTACGCATCGGGCGGGCGCCGTCTTGTTTGACACGCCGTAATTCGCCAAGCGTGTGACCTTAAGTCTAGCTTTAAGGTCATCAGGTGATGCGGGTTGAGCTTTTGGGTGGGCTGGAGCGTCGGCGGCGCTGGTCGCAGGATGACAAGGCGCGGATTGTCGAGGAGACATTGGCGCCGGGTGCAAAGGTGGTTGCGGTTGCGCGTCGCAACCGAGTAGCGGCCAGCCTGGTGTTTACCTGGCGTCGACAAGCGCGGACATCCGAGCAGGTCGTACCATCTTTTGCGCCGGTGCAGATTGCCGCCACGGAAGCGGAGGAGACTCCGAAGCTTTTACCTGCGGGTGATAGCCGAGGGCGGTCTGTGGTGGCTGCGCGTATTGGATTGATCGAGATCGAGCTTGGCAACTGGCGACGCATCCGAGTGGACGCGCACGTCGTTCCAGAAGCGCTGGCGCGTGTCCTCGAGGTGCTTGAGCGCCGATGATTACCATACCGGGTAATGTGCGGGTGTGGCTTGCGACCGGCCACACCGATATGCGCCGCGGCTTCCCGAGCCTTGCGCGGCTGGTCCAAGAGAGTTTGAAGCGTGATCCGCATGCCGGTGATCTCTACGGTTTTAGGGGCCGCCGCGGCGACCTGATCAAGATCATCTGGCATGATGGCCAAGGCGCATGTCTGTTCACGAAACGGCTGGAGCGCGGCCGCTTTTTGTGACCATCGCGGGCGGACGGCGCTGTGACGATCAGCCTTGCACAGCTATCCTATCTCCCTCTCCGGAATTGATTGGCGGATGCCGCAAGTAACCTGGTGGGAACTGGTATCGTCAGTTCAGTTCCTGACGTGCGACTAACCTGTGAACATTTCAATCTCCGAAGCTAACCACTATGAAAACCCGGGCGACGGTTCGCCCTACACTTAACACGTGCAAGCCTATCGCGTAACGCCCTTTCGGTGTCGTGCCAGCGTTCGATCTCGCGCTTCGTTGTGCTGTACCGCGTCGTGACCGGCTTCTTGTTCGCAACCTTCTCGCATTCAGGCAATCAAATTGAGGGGAAGTCGGCGGTGACGCGAGTTGGGTCTCTAATCTTTGGTCTTGGCGCGCGTCGTGGTAGACTTGGCCCGTCAGACCAGGAGAACAGCCATGACCGCCGAGTTCGATGAAGACCGCTTCAATATGGCTATCCGTAAATTTCTGAAGCATGTCGGGGTTACATCGCAGCGTGAAATTGAGAACCTCGTGCGTAGCGGGGCAGTGGAAGGTGGCGAGCTCAAACTACGAATGACCTTGTCCGCTGAGGGAACGCCGCTGAAACATATAATTGAGGAAATAATCGCACTTTGACGATATTCCGGGCGCCCGTGATTGCCATTCGCTTGGCAGGCGCTGGCGCCAGGTTCTGAAGAGCAAAAGTCGAGCTGATTTGATTTATGTGCGCGATGGGTGGCTGATCACCGCGGCGGGTGTGACTGCGGGAACAGATTTGGGTTTGGCGCTGGTCGGGCAGCGGCATGGCGGGGAAACGACACTCAAAGTCGCCAAGCGACTGGTCGTATCGCAGCAATCAGCGACGAGCCGGCAAATCTTGACTGCGCGCGCGCTGGTCAATGGCGGCGTTCTCGACATCATAATCGAACAGCCATCCGCGGAATGCGGCGGAGTTTGCAACTTCGCGATCGCGTTGTTCGAGGTCTTCATATTTCGAATCGAAACGCAGTCCGTTTTTTCGTGCCTCCGCCTGAATGACGTCAGTCCGGACACGGCGCATTTTTTCGTACTGCGGCAAGATGGCCGGCACCTCGACCGGATCTCGTCCCTCAAGAAGGACAGCCAGAGCGATGCCGTCTTCAATCGCCTGATTGCCGCCCTGCCCTAGATGCGGAAGCATGGCGTGGGCAGCGTCACCCAATAGCGCGAGCCGCCCATTGGTCCACGATTGCAGCGGCTTGCGGTCATACAAACCCCACCAAAAGCAGCTCTCCACCGCTTCCAGCAGTCTCACGACCGGCGCGTCCCATCCGATGAAGGACGACGCGAACTCGTCGCGGTCTCCAATCGCGGACCAGGATTCGGCCTTGGCGTCGGCGCTGGGGATGAAGCCGACATAGTTCAGCAGCCGGCCAGCGCGGACCGGAAATACAATAAAGTGCTTTCCGCCCCCCATCCAAACCTGATGGGCTGCCTCTCGCCATCCCGGAAGTTTGTCGCTGGCAATCAAACCGCGATAGGAGCGGACGCCGGAATATTCCGGTAGTGTCGGCTCGACCACATACTTCTGTAAGGCAGAATGTATGCCGTCTGCAGCGATCACGAGGTCGGCTTCGACGGTTTCCCCATTTGCGAATTTCAGTCGCGCTGCGGTCGCGCTCTGCTCGAAGCCGATGCAACGATAGCCGGTGCGGACGGCTTCTCCCGGGAAGCTTGCCGCGAGCACATTCAGCAAATCGGCTCTGTGCATGCCATACATGCCATTCCAGCCGCTGGAGTCGGTCGTGACGACAGCGCCGACCCTGGTGCCATCGGAGCGGCAGTATTGTGATGCATCGCCGATCTTGGCACCGACCTTGCCCAGAGCAGGTCCCAGCCCCATTCGCTCGAGTTGCCGCAGCGCGTTCGGAAAGATCGACAGGCCAGCACCGATCTCGCCCAGCGCATCGGATTGCTCGAAAACCATGACGTCGATGCCCCTTCGACGCAGGGCGCATGCCGCGGAAAGACCGCCTATTCCTCCACCAACGATGGCAGCCCGAAGCTTCATTTGAACCTCCGCGTTCCCGAGGCCGCACTACCTTGCGACATTTTTCAAATCGACGATGCGGCTGATCTGCTCGATGCGCGCTCGCTGCCGTTCGATGGCCGCGGAAAACTCACCGGACGTGCCGCCGAGGACTTGCGCGCCACTTGCCTCAATTCGAGAGCGGAGCAAGGGATCGGCGGCCACCGCCTTTACGTCCGCAGAAATCCGGTCGCGCAACGCCGGCGGCATGTCGCGCCAGCCGAACAGGCCTGCCAGACCCTCGATTTCCATTTCAGGAAACCCGGATTCAGTGACAGTCGGCACGTCGGGCAAGCTTGGTTGGCGTTCGGGACTTGTGACGGCCAGTATCCGCGCCTTGCCCGCAAGGACAGGAGCTCTCACCGACAGCAGGGCGTGGGAAAGAATTTGCACGCGTCCCTCGGCAAAATCCGCCTGCTGGGCCGAGGCATCCCGATAGGGGATGTAGATCTGCTTGAGCCCGTGCCGCGCCAGCATTGCCGCGAACACGAAGTGTGGCAGGCTCGGACCCGAACTCCACGACAATTCACCGGGCTTCGCTCGGGCCAGTTCTGCCAGCTCCTGCAGCGAGCGCACTGGGAGGCGGTCGTGAACCGCGATGACCAGGATCGAACTAGCTGTCGAGGCGATCGGTACCATGTCTTGGGACGGATCGTAGGGAAGCGAGTCCTTCAATAGCGGGCTCACGGTGACGATCGAGGCGGTCCCATAGAGAAGGGTGTGATCGTCCCTGGCGTTTGCAAACGCGCCGCCTCCGACGACGGCATCGGCGCCGGGCCGGTTCTCGACGATGACCGGCTTGCCCCAACGCCTGGTGAAACCGTCGGCATAGAGACGCGCGCTTGCATCGTTGGCGGAGCCTGCGGCAAACGGGACAATGATCTTCACATTGCGCACTGGCCAGGCGTCGTCTCCATGACAGGTGGATACAGTCGCCCAGGTGGCCCCGGCAAGAAGCATCGCGACGCGGACGACATTTCGAAGGTTTCGCAACCCCATTGGCTTCTCCTGACTGAGCCGTGAAGGAGAATTTCGAAAAGTGTCTTCAAACACGATGCTGCCACGACTTGGATGGCACCGCGTTCGCGACTAAGCCGCTCCCAGTAGACCATGGCCGGGGGGCACTGTACTGAAATTATGATGAAGTTTGGCGGAGATTCCGGCTCCCACGGAGCTCATCACCCTTCCGGAGCCGGGCCGCTTGTTTTTAGTCTACTGGCCCTTGCGCGGCGAAGCTGCAGTAAGTCGGCACCCATTTCTGAAATTCTGCAACCACCGCGAGTCTCGCTGCAACCCGTGCGCTGAGCACACTTACTCAGTCAGAACAGAGTTATCGACGTCGAAGACGGATACGGAAAAGCTTGCGTCACCAATTCTCCAGCCGACACTTCTGCCAAGCCGTCAAGACCGGAGCACTTGCAGACGGCAAGGTAACATGATCATCAAGGTCGGGCGACGGGTTACACCTAGCCCGTGTGATCGGTACAATTAGCCGCGCAGTTCGAGAGCTTGTCCACCGCTGAGCGGAGGCACCTCGCGATCTAGGCCGAATAAAATCCATCACCGTATCCACAGACCTGCACAGGACGGAATCCTCGCCGCGACTCCACAGACCTGCACAGGACGGAATCCTCGCCGCGACAGATCGTCGAAGGCCTGCTGGTATCCCGCACTAACTAGGCCGTGCCGTGCTTGCCATTCGCCCACCTGGTCCTCTTGCCAAATTGCAGCGTAGCGAGCGATCCCTGTGTCACTGTACCCGCTCACGGAAACCAGTGGAAACCTGCGGCGTTCTGCTCATCAAAGGCCTTCTGATACTCGCTCGCCGTTAGGCCGTGCCGACCCACCCATTCGAGGCCAGGGCGCCGTTCCCAGATCGCCGCGAAACGCACGTCGACATTGACCCGGAAACCGCAAACCTGGCACGGGCGCGAAACCGTCGGCGGCCATCTGGTCAAAAGCCTGCTGGTATTGGCTGCGCGACATCCCGTGCCGCGCTTGCCAATCAGAGGATGCCCCCTGTTCCCATATGGCGGCATATCGGGGCTGGCCGCTTGCGATTTACTTCGCCGTCGCGGGCTGCCTGACCCGGATGGTGATCTTCTCCGACACAATGGGCGGCTCGAACGGATAGTGCTTGGCATCGCCCAGCACGAGTTGAAGCGTGTGCGTCCCGGGCGGAAGCTCGAGCAGCGTTTCGGTCTGCCCTGCCCCGAAATGCAGATGCGACTTGTCCTGCAGGATCGGCTCCTTGGGATCGATGGGGTCGTTGACGTCGATCAGCAAATGATGGTGACCGGCGTTCTGGTACTCGTCGCCGGCATGGGTCACTCCCATGTTGCGCAAGCCGAACCGGACCCAGAATCCACCTCGGACCTTCTGCCCGTCATGCGGGGTGATGAAATAGAGCTTTGCGTCCTTTGGCGCTGCCCTGCCTTGCGAAAAGGCCACCCCGGGGAGCAATGCGAGCGCCGCCGCCAGTGCGACGCAACGAAGGATCTGCATCAAAGCAACTCCACCACTTAAGGACTAAGCGCCACGCGGAATCCGTGCGTCGGGTAACGAACATTGGTGTCGTAGCCATCCCGGTTGGACGGCCGCACATATCTCGCAGTCCTCGACCCACTGATCCACACCGCCGCCCATGTCGTGGAGCCCGAACGGATTTGGCTTGAAGCTGCCGACCTTCGCCGGTTGCTCGGCCGCGAGATCACCGCAATCCTTGCAGCCGGCCATGCCCGGCTGCAGCTTGTCGCCCCACCAATATTTGGTCTGCGTTCCGCCCCGCGCGGCATATTCCCATTCGGCTTCGCTCGGAAGCCGATAAGTCTTCTTCGTCGCCTGAGCGAGATAGGCCGCATATTGCCGCGCGTCGGTCCAGCTCACATTGCTGACCGGCGCATCGTCCTTGCCGATGGCCGTAAAGCCGCACGCCTTTGCAGCGGCGCACACGTTCCATTCCTGCACCGTCACCGGGTATTTGCCGATCGAGAACGGCTTGACCGTCACCTGATGGACAGGACGCTCGGTCGGGTCGTCGTTGCTTCCCATCGCAAAGCTGCCGCCGCGAATGGAGACCATCTCGGGTTCGCGGACGGGAATGGCCGATTGACTTGGCACCGGAGCGGGCGAGGGAGGCGACGAAGCCAACGAGGGAGAAGGCTGCGGCGTCTGCGGCGCCGCTTCGCGCGGCGGAGGCTGCGGGCTTGGCGATGCGGCAGAAGAAGTCTTAGGAGAAGCGGTGGGCAGGGCGGCCTGCTCGCTCACCTTGCCCGGCGCCTGCGTCAGCAGGTACCACAGCACGCCGGTGGCAATGACCAGCAGCGTGAGGCTCAGGAGAAAGATCAAGATATTCTCGCGCCCGGCCTTGGTCTTGCCGACCGCATCTGCATCCGGCAGCACGCGATAGACGCGCACGGGATCGGTGATGTTCTTGACCTTGCGGTCCCCGAGCGACTCGTAGCCGCACACCACCTTGTGCTTGATCTGCTCGTAGATCGCCCCCGAGATGTAGACCTGACCAGGCTCCGCGATGCCCTCGATGCGTGAGGCGATGTTGACGCCGTCCCCGTAGATATCGTCCGACTCCACGATGACGTCGCCCAGATTGACGCCAATCCGGTATTCGATCCTCGTATCCCTCGGAAGCGAGGCGTTGCGCCCGATTAGGTTCTGCTGGATGACGATGCTGCATCGCACGGCCTCGACCGGACTGTCGAAGATCGCGATGAAGCCATCGCCCGTCGTTTTCACCAGACTTCCATGATGCTCGATGATGCTGGGCTGGATGAGGTCCCGCTCGATCCGCTTGACGCGAACGTGCGTGCCCTCTTCGTCGGCCTGCATCAAGCGACTGTAGGAAGCGATGTCACCGACAATGATCGCTGCCAGACGGCGAGGCCCGACGCCGCGGGAAGGGGGTTCACCGTTGTTCCCGGATCGGAAGTTGCGAATTTCGCCCATAGCGGGACCCACAAAACTGGCGAACCCGACCGCATCATACGATCCCCAAAAGGATCGAATTCCAGAAAATATCACGTCGATGAACGCAGACAATATCGAAGCACTCGTCTGTATCGCGTTGCCGATCGAAATGCCATCCCAGATTACCTGCCGGTCGTCGGACGCAGTCTCGCCGCCGATGACTGTCGTGCGTAGGTATTGGGGCCACGATCATGTGGGGCGGCGTGAGAGCATGTCGGCGGCGAAGAGACGATAGTGCTGCTTAGCAGCCGGTCCCAGAACATTCCGATACCTTTCGGCATTGCATGGATTGCGCAGGTTCTAGTTCACTTTGAAGGAAGTCGCCCCCATACTGGCCATACGGGCGAAGTCCTCAAGACGACGAGGCTGCCTGGGAGCGGCCCTTCGGCTTGCCCGTGACGTTGAGCACGAGCTACGGCCGGGTGAAAGTTGAACACTTTGCGTCGTCAGTGAGACGGGACCAGTGTTCATCGTGACGATGACGACAAAGCGCTGAGGATCATTGGCGCCGGAGCATGATCTGCGTGCTCATGCCAACCCCACCAGGCGCAATTGTGAGACCCCCGCCGCCGCGGTGCGATGACTGCGGCATCCGACAAAAGTGGCGCCGTTCACCGGGTTCGCGAGCGGAGGAACGCTCTTGTAGGCGGAGTTGCCTATCAGGAGCGCGATCCGGCGTTCGGCGTGAACTGAGCCGCAAGTTTGCACAGCTAGAAGAACAGTGCCAACCAGCGCATCACGCCCATCTTCGCCTCATGATAAGGCTTCATCACTGCCCAGGAGCAGCAATGGTCACAGTCTCTTCCATGATCTTCGCTACGCTACCGTCTCGGACCACGATTGCGGTATAGTAGCCGTGTAGGAATTGGTCGCCGAGCTTGGCCTGCCACTCGCCAGCATTGAACACGAAGTTGCCGAAAGACCGCGACACGTTGCGCTCGACCGAGTAGTCGTGCAGGTCCAAGTTGACGACATCCTGCAGATTACGCCGAATCGCCTCTCGGCCCACGAACATACCGCTTGGCGTCACTCTAATGGCGTCGTCGGTGAACGTTGCAGCCATCCCATCGACTTCTTTGCGATTGTATGCCGCGGCAAAATCTTTCTGCAGATCGGCATATTGATCGTCGGTAGCCTGCTGAGCGGCAGCACCATAGCAGGCCGACGTCAATAAGAATGCGGCAAGTACTATCGTACGCACCATCGAGTTCGCCTTCATCAGAACGTGCGGTCAGAACCACTCGCCCGGCATGTACTTGTCGGCAATAATAATGCTCACAGACACGAGCAAGCCGCCAAAACAGAATAGCGATACCGACAAGAACGTCTCGAAGTCAGCAATCGTCTCGACCGACGCCTTGGGAAAAATAAGGGTAGCCAATGCCGCCATGTTGCCGTCCAATTTGTTCTATTGCGGCTGAGCCAAACTCGCGCTCAGCCCATCACGGCGCGGAAGTCAGCGCCTATTTTACAGCATCAATCCGTAGCATCTCGTCAAGACGAGCCTGGCAGTACTCTTCATAGAGTGCGTTGATGATCGTCCGCATGACGTGAGGTCCCCTATCCACCTGATGAAGGCTAGTGCCGTTCTGTTTCAGGATCGCTTCGTGGGACCTGCCATATGGTTTCGGGCTGACGGCCTTCGCGCATCTTGCAGCGCACAGATTTCGCGGACAAAGCGTGTCACAATCAAACTGCTACGGCGCGAAATCCTTACTTGCGTTAGTAATCCAAGCACATTCGTGGCCGCCGGGGCCTGATGCAGCTTATCGCTGCTTCTTCAATGCGTCGGAGTGCCCGAGCTATGCGGTCACTTGGGCAGAAAGCTTGAGGTGATCGGCTTGAAGGCTTCCTGCGCAAAAGTCCTGTAAAGCTCGCCGATCTTGGTCGCTTCAGCGAAGAACGTCTCTTGTGCAGACTTGGCGTATTCGGTTGTCAATTCGGTGAACTTGTCGGGGGACTTCACGGCTGCAAGCTTCTCGAAATAGGCCTTGCTGGCCTCGAACGACGATTTCGCGAAATCGGTCTGGGCGGTTGTAATAGCGGTAAGATGCTGCTGAATGTTGGAAAAATCGGGCATGTTAAATGGTCCTTTGGTCGATCAGTCCCGGAGGAGATCTCCGATCCAATTGATCACGGTGTCTTATGAAGGTGGGGGTGCCTAAAAAGCAAGCATAATTGGTGCGCCGCAGCAATGACAGTTTGTAGACTGTAGTTTTACGGAGTTCACATTTGAAGATGGACGGCTTCGAGTCACAGGCTGCCTCTAACGGCCTAATGGCCCTTCCGGTCGGCGTTTGAGGCTCCGCCGTCCTTGTGGGCTAGCTGCTCAAGAAGCAGGAGAATTGCGCGGCGCGTGCCCCGACTCTTGATCTCTTTGAACGCTTTGATCAGGCGAAGCGTGTCGCGATCGATCTTTGGGAATTCCATCGGCGCCCCGGCGAGCGAAGGCCACAGCAGGGAGATCCTGCTGCGGCCTCGCGCGGTCAAAAATCCGGGTGGAAAAGATCTAAGTGAAATATGAAGCCAGCCCCGGTGAACCCGATCATACCGGGCCGTCGGGCAAGGGAAATATGATCTAAATCACAAACCCGCATTAGTGATTAATCTGAACCATCCATGCTGAGGGAGAGCGCCGCCGAGGCGGGCTAGCTGGCGGGCTCTCACCTCGAGCACAAGGCCGCGTATGTCCCCCACGGCCCCGTCCCAAGCAACAAGCTACGCAGCCGCCGCTAACAAACTGTAAACCTAGTTGCGTTCATATTCGTCGGTCGCAATGGTGAACTCGCTGCGACCTTCGGCCGGAAGCCCGCTAGCTAACGCACCTGGCGGGCTTTCTTCCTATCTGAAACAGTCTGATGATCCATCAAGCATCGCGTGGATGAAGAGAAACGACAAACCCAAAGAATGGACCGATGCAGAGGTGCAACTCTTGCTCGCTCTGTCGCGCGAAGGCGCCGGCGCGGTACAGATTGCGAGTGCGTTGGATAGATACATTTCATCGGTGAAGCGTGTGGCGGAAATCTTCGGCCTTCAACTGCGGGGTTAAGGGCTCCGGTCACGCTGGCCGGCCTAGCACTCCCGGCGCTCTAATCCGCAATTGGATCGGCTGCCGGGAGCATTGGGGGCTGGAAGCCATGCGATGCCACGTTAGCCCTATATCGATAATGCGTACAAAACCGGAATCCGGTAGTTGTCCGGAGTCCATTTTCGGAACGGGGTGTTCTACTGTGAGAACACCGGCGCGATTTAAATACCAACCAATTTCAAGTTGACCGGGAATGCCGCAGTGGGGCTGGAACCACGCTGCGGCTTTTCCGTGAGAAATACACTTCCGCGCACATCGAAATTTTCGTTAGACGACAGTCTTGCGTAGCAATTTGATCCCGAAGTTCATTTTGAGCGCGGGCGAGCGCAGTTGGATAATGGGCAAGATCGGATTTGCAATCATCTTTGCTGCGATTGCGGCATATGCAGCGGATCATCGCTGGAACGATGGCCGCTATACACGAAGCACAGCTACGGTGCTTCGCGATGTGCAGCATGCGATAGGTTGGTGACCCTCAGGGGCAGCCGTGATCATTGATCCTGTTCAGCTTGCGTCGGCCTCAGTGTGGTTCTAGTGCCCGTTCAACGCCCGCATGATACCGATGCGGGCAAACATAGTCGGCTTCCACCTTCCGCGACCAAAATCAACGGTCCATCGCGGCTTCCCACTAGCGTCAAGCAGCGTCACTAACTTGCCGCGGTTTGGCAGCACGATCGACTCGTCGAAAGCGGACCACTTCATGCCTTCGCCAGCAAATCCTTGCCCGGCGTCAGGAGTCGCACATAGGTGCCGCTTTCGTGCAGATCGAACCAGTCGCGCTCGAATGCAGACTTGATGCCGGCGCCGAACTCCGTGCCGCTTCCCTTGAGCGTGTAGTTGATCTTCTCGATATAGATTCTGCCGTCCTGTATTGGCGCAATGCCCGAAGCCAGCTGAACGAGCTGGCGGGCGGCAGCCTCTGGATTGGCAAAAGGGCGTTCAGTGACGTGCTTCATCGCTGGAATCAAAACCTCAAGCGCCTATGCGTGGCTTGACTTGCCCGCGACGTAGGCGGGAATCGCCACCCGTTTGTCGCGAATGATTGTGTTAATCGTGTACACCACTTGGCAAAACTCCTCGGCCCCGACATGTTCTGCGCGTCGTGGCGGCGGTACATCAGCGGTTAGGCCCCTGCTCTGGCGGTCTTTTTCTTTCCCGAGGTTTGCAGACGGCACGGTCCACCCACCAGGAGATTGGTCTATCCTCGTGAGAAGTAGCCGGAATTGATGAACGTCCACTGTGGGAGGGGAGGCCTAGCGATTCGGCGCTACAATACCAGTGTTCGTATTCCCCAAATCCTGCACAGCCTTGTTCATCGTAGGATCGGTGACGTAGCCGCTGGCGGGGGTAGAAGAGCCGTTGTTCTCACCCCTGGCGGGATTGCCCAGCCGGTTTCCCGTGGTTTGATAGTTGAGAGCGTTGCTTGTGTTAGGTCCGGGCGAACCACCCGTACCGCTCGCGGTGCCACTGCTCGACATCGAGCCGGCCGCCGTGCTGCCTGAGCCTGTTCCTCCTCCAGAAGCTCCACCTGAACCACCTCCGCCAGCTTGCGCCAGCGCCGAGGCGCTGGTCAAAACTAGCGCCGCTACGAAGAGAAATGTGGAAGATCTCATTGTGGGCTCCTATGCTGCATAGGAAAAAACGCCCCAGCTCGATCTCGTTCCAAATGGAAGTCACTCAAGAAGAACAGGGCGCTAAAGCAGATTATTGGGAGGGCGCAAAGAGTCGTGCGACCAGCGCAGGGCATGCGCTCCAGCCGAGCAGGTGGTGGGGCCAAATGCTCCCGTAGCGCTGCACTGATGGTCTGCAACTGGGAGAAGCCGAATGCCTCTGATGCGTCACCTCATCGTTGAAGGTTCAAGCTCCAGTGTCGATAACGGCGGGGCTAGGACGACATCGTATCACACCCTCTACCTGCCAAACGCTATCCATGAGACTAGTCAGCAATGCTTTGCGACGGATGGTGCTCTTCTTGCAGATATGCTCGGCCGACAATCGTCAGTAATCGCCGCGTTCAAGGATGTCCCGAACATCCTGTTCGTTCAGGCGGGACAAAACGATCTTCGTTCGACTGACGCTTCAGCGTGGCTAGCGGCATTTGTCGGTTATTTAGCCAACTTTCAGGAAGCAATTAAGTCCTCACGCAAAATCGTGCAGCTCGGAATCAGCACGCATAATCCCCGTAACGAAATTATCTTCAATGTTAATCGGGCCGCCGCCGACGCTGCTCTGCGGCGTTTTCCAGGTGAAGGAAAGTGCGATTTTGTCGTCGATTGGGCTGCCGATCCGACCTGGGGCCCTGACTCCGCTGCCCCAACCAAGCTTTATACCCTTACGGCACGCATCCATCGCAGGGCGGACAAAGCAACATGGAGGCAAAATACTTTCGACCTACGCTCAACTCCCTCTTTCCTCTCACTTGATTCATCGTAGAATTCGTTCTTGTTCGCTAGACCTGCAGGCTGTAATCGACGTCAACACAAGCTCAAGTGTGCTGATGGAACTTATGGCCCCTTGATCTTTGCGTTAGGCGCCGAAGTGGAATAGGCAAACGATGCTCCGCTGGCTTAGCTCAGATCATCAAAAGATCCGAAGCGATCGAAAGCAGCTTGAAGTGAGGGCTCGCCGCCTGCTGCAGAGTTACCTGACGGCCAATGAGTGGCAAAAGCGCCAATATTATCAGGCAATCGCCGGCGCGGCTTCTGCATGTCAGCCTGGTATTGATGATCCGAGTTTAAGTAACGAGAAGCTTGCTGAATTAGCCGCTCAGGCGGCGACAAAAGTCGTCCAAGTACGTGATCGGAAAGCCAAGGATGCGCACGACCATTCAGCTGTACTGATCACGGATGCATACGCAACAGTTGCAATCGCCTATCGACGAGCGGCTTCAGCCTACACTGCTGACAAGGAAATGGAGCAGCTGGGCACCGCCGCAGTACACCTGGTCACGATAGCGAATTCATTCATGAATGCTGAAACGGTGCGGTCACTGACAGAAATGTGACTGCGGCTTCGGCAAACCAGCCTCGCCTCTTTGCTCCGGCGTATACCTTGCGCAAACCCTTTCTCCTAAGCTGACCGTAAGACGTTGCTTGTACCGTCGTCACCAATAAGAAAAGGCGGGCGGCATGTCGATTGCATTTCGAATCTTTGTACTCTTGTTCTGTGCTTACGCCGGTTGGGAAACCCCAAGCATCCAATTCGGCGAATTGCGAGAGCCTCAGCAGCAAGGGCGTTCTCCGACCGGATAAGTAAGGAATGAACAAAACAACCCTTCACCTTGAACGTCCGCAATCAAGCCAAGTTCGGCGTGCTGACCTCGCGCCGGCCACCGGTTATGCAATGCTCGTCGATGGTCGTTTCAAGACGGAATTTCTTGATCAGGACGCCGCGACTAAAGCGGCCCGTGATTTGTTGGCCAAGTATCCGAATCTGAAGATCGAGATCTACGATGCGGCATCGAAGTCACGAACGCCGGCGAAATAGCCGCTGCGCCGCAGCATGCGTGCTAACCATGTCTTCTGTTTTAATCTACCTTTAGCTTTTTGCTAACAATCGCGGTCGCAAGGTCGTCGCCAAACGGAGGCGGCCTGTGCCTTTGATGAAATATTTCGGATTTGTCGGTAGCGCTCTCGTCCTGTTGCTGATCGCAATCAGCTGGTGCTTCCCGCAGCAGGGGGCGGGCCCGGATAACAGTGACGTAGAGCGACCGTCCATAAGGATCAGCTCAGCCGAGCGGGCACCTGAACGGGTCATAATCGATGCCAGCTTGCCGACCATTGTGGCTCCGTCGAACATCAGTCCTTCTACATCGATGACGTCGGTGCAATCTGCTCGGCCTCTGCAGAGCGCATTCTCCGAACTTGACGTTGCCCCAAAGCCGGTCACTCCGAAATCAGGCGGCGAGGTCTTGAAGCCGAAGCATGCTGCAAAAGGAGAATCCGCTAAAAAAGTCTCTAGCCGTCGAGCAGCGAAACCGTTGAATATTATCCCCGTAACCGCAACGGGAGCGCAAGTTGCGGCGCCTGATACAAGACTGTCGTTACTGGAAACACTTAAGGAGCGGCTAGGGCAGACGTTTTTCAAGCTGAACTAACTACGGTGCCGACTACAGGTGACCTTGCCCCACGGGCTTAATCCAGTTTGAAGTTCGCTCTGGCCCAAGACGAGGACCAGAGCATGAAGCGCAATC
>NZ_JBVVPB010000036.1:0-57652 GCF_055807435.1 Bradyrhizobium sp. Ken51
TAGGTCGTACCGGCCGCGATGGTGAGCGGGGTGGCGAGCGCCTGCTGCTGCCAGCCCGATGCGCCTTCGCTGGTGAACGTGACCGTCGCCAGTTCCTGGCCCGTTGCCGACCAGATGTGGCCGACATGGGTGCCGGTCTCGTTCGAGGCCTTGTAGTACCGGATCGCCTGGATCACGCCGGATGTGTCGCTGGTGAAGCGCATCCCCAGCTCGTAATCCGCCCCTGTCCCGTCGGTGGCATTGGGGATGGACGGTGTCTGGGTGGTGAGCAGAGTGGTGGTGACAGCCACGTTGTACTCCCCGGGCTAGTCAAGGAATTTGGCTAGGGTCTAAACTTGCCGGCCGACCTGTGCGAGGTGCAGCGACAGCGTGGTTGTTGCGGTACTCGAATTAATAATTTTAAATAACATAAAAGGCAATTAAATAGAAATTGTTTTTAGCTGCTGGGAAGTAACGCTGGTCAACTTCTCTTGAATTTTGAACGAAGCGGGCGCGCGTCACGGACCGTGCACTATCCACGTCGCTCGATCCCGGGGGAAGAGGCGCCACAATTTGAATGAAGCGGCTGCGCACTTCGTTGCCAGCCCCGAAGACGCTCGCGATGCGCAGCTCTTATGGTTCCAACCGTTTCGCGATCAGGTCGGCGAACTCACCCAGGTTCCGGGCCGTTTCGACTTCGCCAACGCGAAATCGCACGCGAAACTTCTGCTCGACGGCGATGACGAGCGAGATCTGCATGAGGGAGTCCCACTCCTCGACGTCGGCCGCCGACAGCTCGGGCTTGGCCGCGACCTTCTCAAGGAAGATGCCGTCGAAGACCTCCTGCAACTTCGCTAGTACTTCAGCTTGCTTCATAAGCCCTCCGGGTTACGCGGATCTTTGTCGAACGCCTCTTATACTTCTCCACCTTGAGCTCGAACTCCTTTCGGGAGGCGGAGTCTTCCGTGTGCACGAAGCCAAACTCCTCGTAAAAGCTGGCAACGATCCCGTTTTTGGCCGTCGGAAGATAAATGCCGCGCACTCTTGCGCAGCCGGCGACCTCTGCAAGGCGAAAAACCTCATTCATGATCTCGTCCTCGACCTGGCGCTTAAGGACGCGGCAGCTCATGAGCCAGGTATCGAGAACGAAGACGCCGCCCTCGATCTTTGCAATGACCACAGAGATGAGCCCGGTATCACCGAATCGATCCTCAAGCCGCATCGTAAAGCACCGGTAGTCCGGTCGTCTTAAGAGCCCCTGGATCTCGGTTTCGGATCGACGCAAGGTCGTCAGGTTGAACTGGTTGCTGCGCGCGATCAGCTGGGCAATGCGGGGTAGGTCGAGCGAGTCGAACTCCTTGATCGTGCCTCTCATCTCCAGCGAGGCGAGATAGGCTGGCATGTCGGTCACGCTCGCCGCGAGCTCCGTACGTCGCCGTTCCTGCCTATACTGCGTCGTCCGTTCGAGATCCTCCTCTGTAACGTTCCGAGGCTCGAAATGGCGCCCGGCCTGGAGGCGGCCGATGAATTCGGCGGGATCTGGCCCCAGGAGCACGCCGTCGACCTGGGGCTGAAACTGGCGCACGATCTCGATCTCCGCGGGGTTGTCGTCGGCGAAGACGAAGCTGTCCAGGCCAACGCGGAGTTCATCCGCGATACGCTGCAGGTTGTCGGACTTCGGATCCCAATTGGCTTTGAAGGCTGCGAAGTGCTCCAGGCGGAGAACCATCTCTGGATGCTGCTCGAAGACCTCGATCGCGCGCGCATGGTCGTTCTTGCTGCATACCGCGAGCAGGACGCCGCGTTCGGAAAGCGCAAGGAGGTACTTCTGGAAAGCCTTGAAAGCTTCGCCGCGGGGAGACGAGTCGCCAAGTTCGATTCCCTCGATACCGTCCTCCGCGATCACGCCGCCCCATAGCGTGTGATCCAGATCGACGGCCAGCACCTTTTTGGGACCTTGCTTACGGGAGGCGATCAAATGGCTTAGCTCTTGCGCGACGTCCACTAGAAAATCAGGTGAACCGGGCTGCTTCGATTCGTACCACCCTCGCGCATCCTCCGCGGCCGCGATCCCTCGGCGTGCCGAGAGGAACTCGACGTCGCAGATTTGCACCCCGGCCGGGGCCCGGAGCCCGAGCTCAAGGTTTACCGCCTTGCGGAAACTCCAATCGGCGCCAAGCGTGCGTGAACGGAACGAACCGAGATCGAGGTCACCGGGCAGCGGAAGATTGGCGAGGATCACCGACGCACCTGAGCGTTCGATGAAAGTCTGCGCGAGGTTGAGGAGGTGCTCCGCAGCGCCAACTGCAGCTGCGCGCTGATGTTCCACGGCATCGAGGAGCGAACCGGAAAACCGGTAGCGCCTCGCGTTCGGCAGAATGAAGGCGAGATCCGGCTTGAAAGCGTACAGTGGGCTCGAACCGTCGAGCATTTCCGAGACGAAATTATCATAGTCGCCGAGGAAGCGTTCGCACTCAACTCCACGAATGGCCAGGAGGTGTTCAACCAATTCGTGCAATGGGTACAGGTTGTAACCGCCGATCAATGCGAGGCGGAGTCTGGGCTGGACACCTTCGGTCGTATGTCGCTTCGCCTTCTTCCGAAGTGTCGACAGATAGAATATTTCGGAAAAGCTCGCAGCCTGCCGCGAGCGGGCGGCAAGATGTCCCCAGAACGCGGCGTCGCCGGATAGCGCCAAGGACTTGAGTTCGGCATCATTTAAGTGCCGGTCCGGCAAGACGGGAGCAGCAGCGAGAATAGCGGGCCTCCACTAAGGAAAGCATCATCATTTAATTGCCACGCACCTTAAATAACGCTAGCTTTCCGGTCAATTAAATATATTTAAATTACTCGAATTAAGGTCTATGAATAGATGACGGCGCATATGGGATTGGAGCCGCTGGGCTTGGCCACGCTTTCTACCAAGACTGAGAATCTCAAACGGCTTCCCGAGGGAAATAACCTGACCCTGCGAGAGATCCGGCTGGACGACTCCGCGCAAATCGTCGCCTGGCGAAATGATCCCGTTCTCGGTAAGTTCCTGACCCGCGAAAAGCTGACGTTGACCCAGCAGGAAGAGTTTTTCCGAACCTACCAGGCTCGGGCGGACGACTACTATCTCATTGCCGAGTTCAAGCGGTCGAAAAAGCCGGCTGGCAGCATCGCCATTGCAAACGTGGATTTCGCGGCGAAACGCGGCGAGGTGGCGCGGTTGATCGTCGATCCTGGTGCGCGTCTCTTTGTGGCCGAGGTCTTCGATCTGCTTTTCACGTTTGCGTTCGCGGAGCTAGGGCTTTCGGTCGTCGTGGCCAACGTGCAAAGCAAGAACGTTCTCTCGAAGAGCTTGCATATTCGCCTCGGTTTCCAAATCGAAAAGATTGCATCCCAGGCTTGGTGGAACGGCGACGACGTAATCACGTTTCGAATGTCGCGCGAAGATTATCCGCGATTGAAACAGGTTTGGTCGGCGCTGCTCCTCGATGCGCGAGAGGAGTAATTGCCCTACCAGCTAGGCCAGCACAGTCGGCGCAGGCATCCCGCTTCTGGAGGCGATGAATTTCACGCTGGAATTAGGTGTTGCCTGTCTTCTGGAGCACCCCATCGCCCCACGTGGATCACGGACCCTTTGCTTCTTCCCGCCTGCGTGGCGCCCGACAGAAATCGTATCGTTGACTGCTGCACGGGTTTGACATGCGCTGTAGTGTTTCTCGCCTCGGCGACGCTTTATCGAGGCGAGGGCGGGGTGTGAATCGGCGAAAGCTCGATCAGGGGCTCAGTAACGATTTGCGCGAATCCGTCAGTCGAAATAGGTCTACTGCGCCGAACGCACTCGGCAGCACGCAGGCCGCCTGCCTGCAGTCTCACGATCGGTTCAGGGCCAATCTCCGAGAGGAGAATGCCCATGTGCCCCAATGCGGGAGGCGCTGTTGGCCAAACGGCCAATCCATTTGCTGACAATACGGTTCGATCCATATCGCCCCAAAATTGCACGATAACCCCGCCGGCGGGCGCGCAAGCAGCGAGGTGCGTTGCTTCCGGCGAACCGATACGAGGCTGAGCCGCCGGTCGCAGCGCGACGATGATTGCGTCCCACTCGTCGCGATACACAGCTTGGACGCTGTCAAAGGTTTCCACGCTCGCTCCAGAGTTCGCGAGACCGGCGCGGAGCGAGCCAACAAAGTCATTGTCACACAGCACACCAATGCGATTCTTGTAAACGGGTAAACCGCAATCGTGAAGTTGCTTTACGCTCAGTGGACCGAGAAACGAGAAGACATCGACTGCCGGGTGGCGTTCGTTCACGCCGACAATCGGAATTCCGCGCCGCAAGCACGCTTGCATGTCGAGGTCGTTGGCGCGAAATTCCCAAGCCTCAAACATCAAGGCGATAACGGCCTCCTTTGGTAACTTATCGATTAGCGCACCGGTAAGAGGCCGAAGATGGCCGCTGTTGGTTATAATATCCGTTTGATTGAGAATACCCGGGGTGATCTGCTCCAAGACGTCGATGCGATCGGCCACACCGACCGAATCTGCAAGCTCCAGAGTCTGTCGCCTGGCATCGCCCTGTGTGCCGTGCCGCGTAGGTTTCGTGAAGGCATAGACGTGCCTGGCTCCAGCCATCGCTGCCAGAACGGCCGTCACGGCATATGCGCCGGTCGCAGCCTCAGTGAGAACCGTTAATTCCGACAGGTCTAAGAGCGTTTCCGTGAGCGCTCGGCTCATCAAGGCTCCCAGACGCGGCAGCGAGAATCCTGGTCGCAAAGCCGTGTCGAAGCCAGACCGCAATTGCCCGAATGCTGCTCCGGTCCCGGTTCCGGTCATGAACTGACTTTCGTTTTTACACTTGGCGAGAGCAATGCTTTGTGCGCTGCATGTGTGGTCGAGCTGCCCTGAGCTCGTTGTGCGCCGAAAGGGTTTTATTGGCGAAGGATGCTTCCGAGTTAATTAATGAATTTATAATTATATTATTGCAGATTTAATGTCAACGACGACCGTTGGGCCCGAGACGGTGCGATAATGCAGCCTCATAGCTAGTAATGGCCGGTGAGCATTATGCCGTGACGGCGGGTCGGCATTTGAAATTTCTGAATCAAAAGTTAACTTGCAGTATGTCCATTCTGCCCTATTTTCACCTCAGCGACGATTGGAGGAGGGCACTGATGACCTACCTCGACGCCGACGGCGAAGACCGTCGTGCGTTCTTGAAAAGCTGCGGAAAATTTGCTGCCGTTACCCCTCCAGCCATGACGCTGTTGCTGTCTACCTCTCTGACTTCAGCCGCCATAGCCAGTTCAGACGGCCGTATTGTGCATGGCAACAGTGGCTACGGCAACGGCGGCGGTGACGGCAGTCCTAACAATAGAGAGGATCGCGATCGCTAGATTTCGTGGTCCATGGACGGCCGCGCCGTCGCGGTGTGTACGGCGTCGGGCCGGGCCGTGCTCAACCAGTCCGGCGGCGCTTGTGGATGGACGAGCGGTTAATCAACAAATCGTTCAGCTTCTTGCCGGCTCGGAGCTGCGCCTTCAGCCAGCGGGGTTGCTTGCCACGACCGGACCAGGTCTCGGACGGGTTTTTCGGATTTTGATACTTCGGCAGCACTGGCGGGTAGGGGCGGCGCGCACGTTCCCCGTTGGGGGCCCCGGAAGTTCCCTCGATCCTGCGAAGCCGCTCTTCGAGCTTGGCTTTTTCCGCAATCATTCTCCGACTAAGAACAGTCGTCACTTCATCGTAAAGCCGCCACAGCTCGGCTGTGGCCGTGGATGCCCACTCGTCGTTCCCCATGGAAGCCGTCCCCACTACTTCCGATTCGAAATAGGAGGGGGGCTTATCAGGTCAAAGCCCCGTCGGGCAAGCCTGATCGGCCCGCGCACAGAACTCTAGTGTGCAGTGCGGTACTTCTGGCGCTACCAGCCGGGCCTGTGCCTTCGACCGGCCGGTCGCCTCCCAGCCGGTCTCCGCCGGCGGACCCTTCGCATCGGGCCGAGCAGGCGCTGCTCGGCCATCGACACGCGACTACGTAAATTCTGCAATTCGGTGAATTGAACGATCAGAGATTCATGCGTTTGCCGCAAAACAGCCGAAGAATACATATGCCACCTACTCATTACCAGCGATGACCCGTGACCCCAAATTGAAGTTTGCCGGGTTGGCGAAAATGTCGCCCGAACTTTGCTGACCAGGTTTTCATCGGTGCTACTGCCGAAGCAGAGCCGTTGTCGTTCGAGACGTCTGATTAATGGTTGAAAAAACTTCCACTCCTCATATTGATGTTGGATGAATAGTATTACTTTTGGCCTCCTCTTCGTGTTATGGGTCGAGGCTTTTCAGCTGCCTCGCTCCGGTCAAGTTTGTCGAATGTTAGATTTGAATCATGAATGTGACTATATATCGTTCGTAATAAGTGGTCGGCGATGAGCTTGATAGCGGTTAACCAATCCTGACAAGGCAGCCACATACTGGACCGCCAGATCTGCGGGAGAGTTTTGCAGATCGTAGCCAGCTGAGAAGGCGCTGTTTTGTAGATGAATTCGCTGCTTCGGATTTTCCATGGAGGACCGGAATCCTACGGTGCTGCACGCATTCTCAAAGCGAGTTACAGTGGTGTGGCCATCATGCGTTGCCGATGCGCCGTGACGAATTGACAGTGCGGCGTTTTGGCAGACGGATCGGTTGTGCTTCCCGCGCGTCTTGAGGTGAATGCAGGAATAAAAACTGCCGCGCGGGGTATCAGGAATAGGCAGGGGAAGCATGCGCCGCATCAGAGTCGTCATCGCGGATCGGCACCCGATCGTCTTGCAGGGGATCAGCAGCGTCCTTGCGGCGCAGCGCGATTTTGCGATCGTGGCCGCCTGCGGCGATACTGCAAGCTGCATTGGGGCCATCCGACTTCTGGTGCCCGACATTGCACTGGTCGATATTGCAATGCCCAGTATCAGTCGACCGGACATTCTGGCTATCGCAAACACCGCTGGCCAAGGTACCCGGGTCATTTTCTTCGCTGAAAAGGCCGGCGATCAACGGTTGCAGACGCTGGCCGCGGGCCGCGCCTGCCTCGTCCTCACGAGAGATGCTGAGCCGGAGATGCTGGTCGCGACCCTGAGGAGGGGTGCGGAACGCCAGGGACCGGCATCGCGGTCGCCGTGCACAGGTGGCGAGGTCCGTGGGGAGTCTCACACCGGTGAGGAAAAGGCTCCGACGCAGCTGACCGACCGGGAGCGGCAGATCATGAGACTTGTATCGGAGGGGCTGTCGAACAAGGAGATTGGGCGTTTCCTGAACATTACCGATGGTACGATCAAAGTCCACCTTCACCACATCTTCCAGAAGCTCGATATCAGCAATCGAACAGTTCTCGCGGCATTTGCAATTTCGCAAAACGGGCAATATGCGGCCGCACGTGAACTCGCCCCTTCCGGCCTACTACAGCAGGATTCGGCGGTTCGAAACGACGAGGACGTCAAGCGCGGCAATGTCCTCCCGGAACGTACGCGTTAGCTGGACATCGCATCATGCTGGGCGGTGAGCATCGGTTGCGGCGCGCAGATGCTCGGCCATGTTGCGGCAGGCTCCTTCGGCCTCAGCCAATGTTCGGAAGGGCGACCCGCTGATCTTGATCGCGCCATTGTTCTCGTAGAGTGGTCGCCAACTCGCCAGGTACCCGGAGCGTCCGTGAAAGCCTGGACCGGTAGGGCTCTCCAGGCTGATCACAAACGAGAAGCCATCGCCGCTCGCGCTCCAGATCTCCATGTTTTCGACGGGCCGGTGAAATTGCAGTGGCATGGCAATCATCCGTCGTGCGCTGCCCTTAATCAAGCTAATCAGATATATGCATATTAAGTATTAGTTTGACACTCCAGATCGGGGCCCGGCGCCGGGACGAGCAAGCCCGAGGCCCTGGAAATGCTGGCAATCTGCCTGTGGCGCACGCTTCGCAGCCTCCATCTTTCAAACAAAATTTGGTTGAAAGTCTATTTAATGTATAATATCAATGAACCAGATTTAAATCAAGGGAAGCGCATCGTGACCCAAGGCGGCAACGAAGATGACGACCGGCGGGCGTTCCTAAAAACCTGCGGAAGATTCGCGGCCGTGACACCCCCCGTCATGACGCTGCTGCTGTCGACATCGCTGACTTCGACGGCCATTGCGCGTTCAGGCGGACAGAACGGAGCAACGCATGGCGACGACAGGGGCCAGTCGTTCTTCGACAACGATCGCCCGTCCTCTGCAGCGTCGGGGTCCTCTGGCAGCGGGGCACCTAGTGGTGGTGGACCTGGGGGGCGCCGTGGTGGGGCATCTGCTGCTGGAGGGCCATCCGGTGGTGGCGGCGGATCCGGCGGGGCGGCCGGTGGCAAAGGACCTTTCGCGACGGGAGGGAACTCCGGAGATCCGACCGCATATGGAGGGGTCGATTGTGTAGATGAAGAAGACGAAGTGCGGAGGCACAAGCCCGACTGCGAGCGAGCCGCCACTCGACTTTCGAGCGCAACCCGCTCCGAGCATTAACAGCAGCTCGACCCGCTGCTGTCGCATTAGTCGCGTTTTCCTGTGATTGCATATTCTTTTGCCCACCGTCAAAGCTGGCGGAATTTCCGCGGACATATTGCAAGGAGACCTCACATGAAACTCTGCGCTCGAGTGGACAACCCCGCTGCTGTTCTTCGTCAGCGTCTCGAAGCGCTTGCCTCCCAACTCGCAGAACTCGAGACTCTCAGGGGCCGAGTGGATCGAGAAGAGAACCATCAGCGCGAGTTGCGCCGGTCCGGCTATCTCAGACGGCGAGCAAGCTCCGAGTGCAACCGAGCCGTCGCTGCAACGTCGCGGATCTAAAGCTCCACCCGGTCGCACCCGATCTAATTATTTCAGCGAGAGTCCGAAAGCGAACGGATGGTTCGAATTTAATCGATAATATTCAGCTTCGGCAGGGGGCGAGCGGTTCCTCCGCAGCAGCCTCCCGTCACGCTGAGAACAGGGGCGCTGGTTTCCTGGCGCAGTACGTGCCGGGAGCGGGGAGTCTTCAATCCATTAACTAGTTTCGCTTGAAAGGATGAAAGCTCGTGAATGATGCCGATGTGAAAGTCGAAACGCAGGCCGATGCGGTGAATGAGAACACGAATGGTGCAAAACCAAGGTTCGATTTGCCGTTTTTGAATTTCCAGGAACTCCTCCGTGGCTTCGCCGAGGGCGCCGCACAGACCAAGAAAAATATCGCGAGCATGAAAGCGACTTCCGAGGAGATCAGCGACATTCTCCGTGAAGCCTGCTCTATGAACGCCAGAGGGGCCGTCGATTACGGCGCCAAGGTCATCGAGATTTCCAAAGAAAATACCAGCGCCACCCTGGAGTTCTTATCCCGGCTCGCTGAGACCAGGTCGCTGCTGGATATCGTGCATCTTTCGACCGCCCGAAGCCGCGAGGCTTTCGAAGTCGTCTCCGCACAGAATCGGGAACTTTGGGATCTCGCGCAAAAAGTTGCGATCGAGACGACCGAGCCCATCAAGACCAGCTTCAACAGAGTGCTGCACAAGACCGTCTGAACCGAGGCTACCGGCCGCGCGATCGACTGGACGGGCGTCTCCGCGACGAGGGGACGCTCGGTCCAGTCGATGGCGGGCCAGCGTGCCCAGAGTCCGCAACTAGTTGCAGGAAATCAAGATGGGTGTGGTGATGATCAAGTGCCCGGAAACGGGCGACGCTATTTCGACGGGTATCGAAATTGATCGCGAAAGGTTTCGCTGCAGCGCGGTATTCTTTTCGCGCACCTATTGCCGGGTCTGCGCGGCTACACACGAGTGGTTCGCGCGAGAGGCCTGGGTCTACGAGCCTGCCCTGGATAGTCGGTTGCCGGGCGGCTGGCACGCGTCTCGCGCCGGCGCGGTGTGAAGAAGTCCTGCTCCGCCACGCGAAATTATCCGATCGATCCTGCGGCTCATCACCTTGTAGCACTCGCACGCCACGGCTTCGAGCCGCGGCCGGTCAATCTCGAGCTGACCGCGGCGGTTGGATTTCAACGCTCTTGACGCGCGCAACGCCCTCACAACATGCGTGACGGTGGTGCGCCGGACGCCCAGTAGCTCCGACATAGTTTCCTGCGTCAAAGGGAGGGGGGTGCTGCCATTCGCCCGGTCGTGAATTTGAAGCAGCCAGCAGGCCATCCGGGCTTCGACGGAATGTAGTGCATTGCAAGCCGCGACGTGCTGAACCTGTGTCAGCAGCGATCTCGTGAAAATCTGCACCATGGATGCGATCGCGGGGCTGCGACCCAGAGCTGACAAAAATTGCGCCGCCGGAATCTGCAGCACGGGCCCTGGTACGCGAACCACCACCGTCACGGGTGAGTGGGATGTGCCAAGCGCCGACGTCAGGCCGATCGCACCTTCATGACCGATCACCGCTACGGCGACACTCTGACCGTTCGGCAAGTCCACGATAAACGTAACAGCACCGCCACAGGGGAAGAGAAGGTGGTCGATCCGATCACCCGATCGGATCGGTACGGCGTCGCGTTCGAGCACGATTTTCCGCAGGTGAGGCGCAAGCAAAGCGAAATCTGCCGGCGGCAACGCTGCTAACAATCGATTACCAACTCTGGTCGCGTGGTCCATCATGGGATTCGTCCCCCACGGATGTCCGGCGCTAGGCCTCGTGCCGGCTGGTGCCCAGCTGTTTGCAAAACTCAACAGGAGTCCAACCGGTTACGCCAGATATGGTTCCCATTGTGGAGGTGTGCCTGTCCGACGGCACTGCAAAGCACAATCAGCCGGCTAACTGGAGTTCGGCAGGCTCGCGGACATCTCAGCTGATCCCTGCCAAGCCTATCGTTCGTTCGTCTCCCGGGAATAGGAAAGTGTCATGGAAGGACTTATGCGATGGATGCCAATTTCGATATGCTCAGGGGCGACCGCCTAATCATTGGTCGTTCCTAATTCGTGGCTGACTCTTAATCAGCGGCTCTGTCGGAATCGTGAATTTTACGTCGACGCACCGGCCTGCGTGGACCGCGTAAGAACGGCGGCTACTGCCGGGCCATCAAGGCGCGAGGTCGGGAGTTAAGCTGCCCTACGGTAAGAGAACAGCGCCTCCATGGTAGTGTGTTTAGCCATGTAGCGGTCTCCCGGCTCGAACCTCGACGCATGTCAATGCGACTGATCCGCCGTCGACGGTAAATCCGCTGAGGCGATTGCGATTCCAGCCGAACCAAACCGGCTCTAAAAAGATCGTCAAGGGATATTGACCGCCTCCAATCGGCCTCTGTAGGTGGGCGTGGAATGTGGTGTGCGACGAATGTCCATCTACGGCCGGATAAGCGCAACAGTGCGACCGATAAGCCATTGATTGTATTTGACCGGTGGCTGACTCTTAATCAGCGGGTCCCAGGTTCGAGCCCTGGTGCGCCCACCAAATCAATGCCTTAGCCAGCGAGGCCGTTTGAGCATCTGATTTTTCAAACGGTCTTCTTTAGCCCACGGCCAACAGCACCCGATAGAGAGGGGCGTCATTCGGACGCCTCAGCAGCTGCTGACTCCTGATTGACTGTCGGCGGATGGCACGACACGAGTGGCGCGGCGGCTTGTCCAGTGATGGATTGGAGCGAGAGTTCAGTGTTTTCAATTTGTTAATTGGTGTCGTGTGCAGGGCGTGTGCACCGGGACATCAAACAAGATCTCACTAAAGGCAGCGGAGGCAGGCGCAAGAGAAGCGGATGTGTGCGCCACTGCAGAACGGCTGGCAGGCGATGCAGATCGAAGGTGTGGTGGACCAGCAAACCCAACCCGCCTGCACAACAGCTTGAACGATCAGCGAAGAATTCCTCGTACTCGCCGATATCGTTGACAAAGCTGAGGTCAACTTGATCTTGTCGAAGTGAAAAACGGTACAGATGGCCGAGTGACCAATTCTCGGTGCCGAAGCATTGAGCGCAACGCGAGCGGCCATTATCCTCCCCTGTCGAAGTAGGGATTGTCGCCGCTGGCGCCGGCAGAGTCGTTCGCAGCCCTTCCGAGATGAATCTTAAGTCTTCCAAGTGCCTCGCCCGACCAATTTCGGAGATTGGCCAGGGCAACCCATGCATCGACATAGTGTTCTGGCGCGTAGACATGGCCATAACCGAGTGGCGTGCCCGTTGCGACCGCCATATCAACGGCGATCTGCAGCATAGTCACGACCGGATACCATCGCAGTTCCGCTGAAACGTCCGGACCCCGCGGTGCATTGATCCAGGTCGGGCGCTGGTAGGCATAGTGATAGTCAAAGAACACGATCGGGTCACTTGCATATTGAAGGAAGACGACGCGCATCGGCCCCCACGGCGTACTGGGGGCGACCGTCGGCCCGTTCTGGTTCATAAACCGCACGAAGCGGCCGTCACGAAATTCCGGCAGCCAGGCAGGAGAGGCGGCATTGCGGTTCGCGGTGATCGAGCGCCAGATCCGGCTCGTAAAAGGTGAGCCGCTCCAGAGAGCCCCAGCGATCGGATCGCCGATCGTCTCGAACAACTCAGCGGAATCTTGCGAGTTCATGGCGCCGAGGCTAAGGCCATGCAGATATAATCTTGGCCGGCGTTCCTTCGGCAGCGTCGTCCAGTGCCCATAAATCACGGCAAACAGGGCACGTGCGGCTTCCGCGCCGTATTCCGGTTGAAACAGCAGGGACAAGGGACTGTTGAGATAGGAATACTGCACGGCAACGCTGGCAACGTCGCCATCGGCGAGATACTCGATCGTATCCATTGCAGCCGGATCGATCCAGCCGGTTCCCGTCGGAGTAACGACGATGAGCACGGACCGCTCAAAGCCTCCCTGGCGCTTGAGCTCGCCAAGCGCCAATTCCGCGCGCCCACGCGCGGTGTCTGCGCCGCGCAATCCCACGTAGACGCGGAGCGGATCCCGGGCGGGACGGCCGGTGAATGCGGCGATCTGCGCGGCGGTCGGTCCGGAAGCCACGAACTCCCGTCCGGCACGGCCGAGCTCATTCCATTTCACCAGCGACGCTGCACTCCCCGTTCTGGTGGCTTCGCCCGGCTGAGGTCGCTCCGGTTCAAGCAGGGCGTCAAATTCCCGGAACGAAGAATCCAACGCGCTAAAGGCGGCGCGGATAAGCAGATTGTTGGCGGTCGACCAGATCAGCAGGACGGCCACGAGAAGGCCGACGAAGTTCGCGATCTTCCTAGGAATGAACCGTCGGATCCGGCCGGAGACAAAACTGGTTACCAGCTTGAACGATTTCGCCAGCCAAAACAGTGCGAAAAACGTGATGAGCGCGATCACGGAGACTTTGGCGGGATGGGCGGTTTCAACCAGCTCCATGTTCATGGCGCTACGGATCGAATTCTGCCATTCCACCGCCCGCCAGAGAAACAAGATAACCGTGACGAAGCAGCCGACTGCAACTGCCACGTTGGCCGCCGATCGGATTCGTGGCGATGGCTCGGGAAGTTCGAGATAGCGCCATAGCCAGCGCCAGAGCACGCCCAGCTCGTAACCGATCGCAAAGCAGGTGCCGGCAAGGACTCCCTGGATCAAATAGCTTCTTGGGACGAGCGTCGGCGTAAGCGCGGCTGCGAAGAACAATGCTCCCAACGCCAATCCAACACCTGAGAGAGATGCCACGTACCGCCAGACAATCTGCGCGGGACTCTTGACGATGTTCATTTGGCCCCTCTCTCCGATGCGGGCTTGTGATCGGGAAGCCCACAGCGGCAATTGAACCTGCGGACGTGAATTGCGGGTGCGAGCAAAGCCGGCAGCGCGCGCGAAACATCCCGCCCAGTCAGGAGAGGGTCATTTCGGACCAACGTCCTTATAGATGATGCCATCCTTCATGATGACCAAGATTTTATTCTCCGGATCCGCGATAAGGCGAATGTCGTCCAGGGGATTGCCGTCCACGAGAAGGAGATCCGCCAAGGCGCCTTCTTCGACCACTCCGAGCTTGCCGGGGTAGGGGTTGCGCGCGCCGGAGAGCGCCAGCAACTCTCCGTTTGCCGAAGTCGCCATTGCCAATGCTTCCGCCGGAGTGAACCAACGTGTGAGATCCACGATACCCTGACCCTGATGCTCAGCCAACGCCTTGGAGAAGAGAATATCAGTCCCGAAGGCCGTCTTGATCTTGTATTTTTTGACAAACCCGTACGTGGTGTCGGTGCCCGCAACCACTTGGCGCATCTGCGCTTGTTGCGCGGCAGGAAGCATGGCTGCGCCGCCAAGGTCCACGAAGGGCTGTGTGCTCAGCCAGATCTTCTCCTCCGCAAGGAGACGTGCGGTCGGCTCATCCATCAAATGACCATGCTCGATCACCTTGACGCCTGCAGCAACGGAGCGTCGAATGGCGTTTGGCGTATAGGCGTGCGTCGCCACATAGGTTCCCCAATCGGTAGCTGCTTCGACGGCGGCCCTCAGCTCAGCCTCACTGAAGGTGGTCACATCGAGTGGACTGAAAGGCGAGGCAACGCCGCCGCCTGCCGTCAGCTTGATCTGCGATGCGCCCTGCATGAGCTGTTCGCGCGTGCGCTTGCGAACCTCGTCGGGACTATCCGCGATCATGCTTCCACCAAGCTGCTCGACGCGGCTCGTTCCGCCGAGACTTTGCGGCAGCTCCCAGAGCTCACGGAAGTCGCCGTGGCCGCCGGTGACTGTGATGACGGCCCCCGACGGATAGATGCGAGGGCCTGCAACGACCCCTCATCGATGGCGCGCTTCAGCGCGAAAGCTGGGCCGCCCATGTCCCTGACGGTGGTAAACCCGCGCATCAGCGTAGCAGTGGCTTCCGCGCCCGCGATCAGCATCGTGTAACCCAAGTCGCTTGAAAGCATTTGAGCAGGGGCTGGACGAACCATCGTCGCATGCCAATGCATGTCGCTGAGCCCGGGCATCAGCACGCGTCCGCCGCCTGCTACAGTGCGGGTGTCCAGGGAACGATCGACCGGAATGGGAGCGATCGCAATACGCTCGATTGTGTTGCCTCGGATGAGGACATTCGACGGAGCGGAGAGGGTCTGGTTTTTCCCGTCGAAAATGCGCACGTTCTCAAAAACCGTCACGGCAGAGCGCTCCTGCGCCAGCCCAGGACCGAGAGCGGCGCATGACGCAAGAATGGCTGCCATGCGCGCGGCTTTTTGCATCCGCACAACAACTTTGGAGAGCATGTCGTTACCTCCTGCTTTGCGGCCTAACGGTCACTCTGGCCTCGAAGTTCAGCCCTATTGATCGCTTTGCGGACAGCGGCTGGGGCGAAATATCCGACCGCGACGAGGACCACGGCCGAGAAGGGCGATCAGCCAGCCTTTTCGATTGCTTGCCATTGCCTAGACCGTCTCATCGATCGGTGATGTCGGCCCACGGGTTGCTTTGGAATTCCCCTTTGCCCGCTCGCGCAGGCGCTGAAACGTCACGTAGAGCATCGGCACCAGGAAGATCCCAACAGAGCTCGCCGCAAGCATGCCTGCGAACACGGCTGTGCCGACGGCCCTGCGGCTGAGCTCGGCGGCGCCGGTCGCAATCACAAGCGGCAGGAGACCAAGGATGAAGGCAACGGAAGTCATCATCACTGCGCGGAAACGCATATGTGCGCCCTGGATCGCGGCTTGCTCGAGCGCCACGCCCGCCTCACGCTGCTCCTTCGCAAACTCGACGATCAGGATGCCGTTTTTGGCGGCGAGTGCGACCAGCACCACGAGCCCGATCTGACCGTACAGATCGAGATTGAGGCCAGCGACCTTGATGCCGACATAGGAGCCGAGCACGCCGACCAGGACCGACAACAGGACCGGAATCGGGACAATCGTGCTCTCATAGAGCGCGACCAGGAACAGATACGCGAACAGCACGGCAAGCGCGAGCACGATGCCTGTCTGGCCGGCGGCCTGTTGCTCCTGATAGGCGGTGCCGGTCCAGTCGAAACCGTAGCCCGCAGGCAGTACGGCATGAGAGACGTCGGCCATCGCTGTGCGGGCGGTACCTGAGGAGACACCGGGCGCCGGGCTACCGTTTACCGTCACTGAGCGATAATTGTTGTAGCGGGTGATCACTTGAGGTCCGGTCACGATCTTGATCCCGGCGAGCGATCTGATCGGCACCATTTGGCCGTTGGCGTTGCGCACGTAGATTTGCCAGATGTCCGAAATGTCGGCGCGATCGAGCGCCTCGCCCTGAACGTTGACCTGCCAGGTGCGGCCAAACCGATTGAAGTTGTTGACGTAGATGCCGCCGAGCGTCGCTTGTAGGGCCGTGAAGATGTCGCTGATCGTCACTCCGAGCGCCTGGGACTTGCGGCGGTCGATATCGAGATAGATCGACGGATTGGTCGCAGTGAAGGTCGAAAAGACGCGCGAGAGCCGTGGGTCGGCGTTGGCGGCGCCGATCAGCGCACCCGTGACACTGGAGATTTCGGCCGGGTTCTGTCCTTCCAACGCCTGGAGCTGGTATTCGAAGCCACCGCCGGTGGAGAGCCCGATGATCGGCGGCAGATTGAACGGCAGGACATTGGCTTGGCGGATCTGCGCGCCAGCGGCGAAGGTTTGGCCGATCAGCGCTCGCGCAGAATCCGTTGCTGCCTTGCGATCGGCAAACGGCTTCAGGCGCGTTACCACCAGCGCGCTATTCGGTTCGGATGCGCCGTCGAGCAGGGAAAAGCCGATGATGGCAAGGACGTGATCGACGGCGGGCATCTGCTTCAAGATATGTTCGAGCTGTTGGGTGACCTCGCTGGTTCGTGCCACCGACGCACCGTCCGGCAGTTGTACCGAGGTGAAGAAGGCTCCCTGATCTTCCTCGGGCAGGAAACCCGTCGGCGTGATCAGCGACATGCCGAAGATGCCGGCGGCGAATAGGGCAATCAGCAGGAGCGAGAGCCCCGCCTTCCGCACCAAGCGGCGCACGCCGCTGCTGTAGCCGTCCCGCAACCAGTCGATGCCGCCAAGCACACGGCCGATCAGGCCACGCCGCGGCCCGGTGTGGCGCAGGAACAGCGCGCACAGCGCCGGCGACAGCGTCAGTGCATTCAGTGCCGAAATCATCATCGCGGCGCTGATTGTCACTGCAAACTGGCGAAACAGCGTGCCGGAAATGCCGGGAATGAAAGCGATCGGCACGAAGACGGAGAGCAGTACCAGCGTGATCGCGATAATCGGCGCCGTGATCTGTACCATAGCCTTCTTGCTTGCCTCGGCGGGAGAAAGCGAGGGCTCGTCCTCCATAACCCGCTCGACGTTCTCGACGACGACGATAGCGTCGTCCACCACGATGCCGATGGCGAGCACCATGGCGAGCAGGGACATCGTGTTGGCCGAATATCCGAGCACCAGCAGCACGGCGAAGGTGCCGATCAGGCTCACCGGAACGGCAACGGCCGGGATCACGGTGGCCCGGAGATTGCCGAGGAACAGGTACACCACGATCACGACTAGCAGGAAGGCCTCGCCTAGCGTCTGCAACACTTCCGCGATGGTGGCACGCACGAAGCTCGTTGAGTCGTATTGGACGAGGTAGCTCAGCCCGGTGGGAAAATGCTGCGACAGCCGCTGCATCGTCGCTGTCACCGCCTGTGCGGTGGTCACCGCATTGGCACCCGGCGACAGATAAATCGCCATCGGCACGGCCGCACGTCCATCGATCCGCGCTTCACTGTCGAGATTTTGGGCGCCCATCTCGACGCGGGCGACGTCGCCCACGAGCAGGGATGAACCGTCCGGATTGGCCCGCAGCACGATTTGGGTGAATTGATCGACGGTGGCGAGCCTGCCCAGGGTCTGCACATTGAACTGGAACTGCTGGTCGTCGCTGATCGGGCGCGCGCCGATGCGGCCGACCGGAGCCTGGACGCTTTGCGTACGGATCGCGGCAATGACGTCCGACGGCGTGAGGTTGAGGCTGGTGAGCCGCTGCGTGTCAAACCAGATCCGCATCGAGTAGTTCATCTTCGCGAACAGGTTCGCCTGGCCGACCCCCGGCGTGCTGGCGATCGCATCAAGCACGTTGATGATTGCGTAGTTGGTGATGAAGAGCGGGTCCTGTTGGCCATTTCCGCTGTAGAGTACGAGGAACTGCAGGATCGACGAGGAGCGCTTGTGCACCGTCACGCCCTGCTGCTGTACTTCTGTGGGCAATTGCGAGAGAGCACTCTGCACGCGGTTGTTGACGTTGACGGTATTGATGTCGGGGTTGGTACCAAGCGCGAACGAAACCGTCAGTGTGTAGCTGCCGTCATTGGCGCTAGTCGATTTCATGTAGAGTGCGCGGTCGCTTCCAATGATCTGCGCCTCCAGCGGCTGGGCGACACTGCTCTCTACAACCTCGGCGGACGCGCCAGGGAAGATGCCGGCGACCGTGACCTGTGGCGGCACGATGTCTGGAAATTGCGCCACCGGGATTTGCGCCAGCGCCAGTGCGCCGGCAATCGTGATGATGAATGCGATCACCATCGAAAGCCGCGGACGATCGATGAAGACGGCGGACATCATGGTTTGTTATCCGCCGGACGAGCCTTGCCGGAGGGGCCGTGATCCGTTTGCGGAGCCGTGCCATCTGCGGCGGCTTTCATGCTCGACAGGATCAGCGCGCTGGCTGGTCCTGGCGACACGGTCTGGCCGGGACGAACCCGCTGCAGGCCTTCGACAATCACCTTGTCGCCGGCCGCAAGTCCGGCGATCACCGCCGCGACAGTCGGGGTCGATTGCCCGAGCTGGATGCGACGCTGTTCGGCTTCGTTGTCGGCGCCGACAGCGAGAACATAGTTGCCCTGCTGATCGGAGAGCACGGCCGAGCGAGGGATCACCAGCACCTCGACCGGCTGAACGCCCTCAAGCACTACGGTCACGAACTCGCCATCGGTCAACTCGTGAACGGAGACACCGGCCGCCGAGGGCGCCCGCAGGATCGGATTGGCGATCTCGCCACGCACGGTGATCGTATCAGTGCTCTGGGCAATGGTATTGTCGACGAAGTTCAGCTTGCCGGCTTTTCCGTACATTCGCCCGTTCGGCAGTCGCAGCCTGATGACCACGGCTTCCAGACCGCCTTGCGGCGCGTATCGTTCGCGCAGCTCCAGGCCCTGACGCACCGGCACGGGAAAGATGACATATATCGGGTCTTGGCTTACGATGCTGGTCAGTACCCCCGAGCTTGGACTGACGACGTTGCCCACCGTCACCGCCGTTCGTCCGATCTTGCCCGCGATCGGCGCGCTGATCACTGTGTAATCGAGATTGATCTGAGAGGCCTGGACCCCGGCTTGCGCGGCTCGCACCTGGGCTTCGAGGCTGCGCTGGTTCGCGATTGCTGCGTCGTAGGTGGACTGTTGCCCGGCAGGGCCTCCGAGCAAGGTCCGCGCGCGTTCGGTTGTCAGCTTGGCATTCTCGAGTGTGGCCTCAAGCTGGGACACCTGCGCCTGTTTCGATGCGAGATCCGATTCGAAGGGGCCACGCTCCAGCCGATAGAGCTCATCGCCTTTGCTGATCTCGGCCCCTTCCTCGAACAGGCGCCGTTCCAGAAATGCAGTGACGCGAGCAACGAGGTTGACCCGATTGATCGCCTCGATCCGCCCGAGAAATTCACTGCTCTCGGTGATCGGCCGCCTGGCCGCTTCCACGATGCCGACCGCGGGTGGCGCGGCCGAAGTCGACTGGGTTTGGGCCGATCCGCCGGCGATGATCATCAGGAGAGTTGCCCCCGGCAGGCTGATCGAGACGCCAGCAAAGTTCATTGTCCGCTCCTTGCAACGGATCTGGAGCCGGGTCAGTGCTTCACCGGCGCCTCGCTACTCCCGCCGCATGCGATTGCTGCGCGCGGGTTCGTCGTAGCCCTTGCGGCGGCTGTAGAACATCAGCGCGATCAGGCCGCAGCCGGTGACCAGCATCAGGATTGCAGCGCCTCCCAGGATGGCGTTGCGGTAAAGCGGCATGGACGGCGTTGCCTGCCATACCGCCACGCAATACCAGCTTGCCGCAACGAGAAGAGCTGCCAGAAAGGTCCCAACGACCCATCTATTCGTGATGCGCAAGGCTGCCTCCTTCGTCTGATTGGGACTGGTGCCGGCTTCGCGGCGCTCTGTCGCCCGCGGATTGCGCGAGGACGCGTTGTTAGCGCCACCGCCATCCGCAACGGCGACGACCGCGATGCCACCAGCACACCCAGCGACGCCGGCGCCGCGGCGATCGCCGCGGACCCCAGCCTGGGCGAGGGGGTGGTCCCCATTGTGCTTGCGTCAGGTGATTCGATCGCTCGCTGGTCTGGCCGAGATCCTGAGCAATAGGCATTGCGTCCGCGGCCTCAATGAAACGAACGCCGATGGCGCCGATCGCCACGGCAGCGACGGCATTCTGAGCAAGGCCAAGGAAAGCCCGACGGCTCGGTGTGTCCATCATGTTTCTTCTCCTTTGTTAGGCGGTTCGCCGCGCCGCCTGAAGAGCGTAAAGCAGCCAGGCGAGGCCGTGCGAAATCAGATCGACGCCAAGCAGAAATCCGAGGGCCCAGACGCTGATGGTCGGAAAGCCGAATAGGATCAGCACGCCGGCGAGCAGCCCAAAAATGCCCGAGATCAGCATCATCCATCCGTTTTGCCGCCAATGGGCGAAGCTCAGCACGCATCGAATGACGCCTGAGGCGAACAGCACCGCGCCGAGGAGGTAGGTGAGGATCAAGGCACCCGAGGCGGGCTGGGTAAGCAGCACAAGGCCGAACGCGGCGTAGAGTGCGCCGAGCAGGATCTGCCACAGGAACCCACCCCATCCCTTGGTCCAGAATGCATGGATGATCTCGAACGCGCCGGCCGCGATGGCCGTCAGCCCGATGAACTTGACGCTGATGATGGTTGCGAACGCCACGTCGCTGAGAGCTGCGAAACCGGCGGCGATCATCACGATTCCGAGAAGGGCACAGACCCACAGCGGAGGGGCGCCCAAAGCCTCGATATCGGAGCGGTCATCATAAGCTGTCATCCCATCCTCCTGGTCTGCGTGATGGTCGGCACGCTTGGGACGCTAGCGTCGAACCCGCGCTGTCGACATCCGACGAAACCCTGAGCGACGGGGCGGGAATGTTCTCGTGGGCCACGAACGGAGCGATTGTGTGCTCGATCGCCTTTGCAAGCTATCGCTGGCCGCGCGGACCCAGCGTCAGGTTAGTGACGCCGGCGGCCAGGTTGATCCCGATCGATCGCTCTATCGACAGGGGTTGCAACATCACGCTCCGTCGCGAGCCACCGATCAGGACGTTCGCGCCGAGCCCGGGGCCGAACGCAAAGCTGCCGCTCGCGCCGACATAGTTGCCGCGCAAGGTGGCGGATCCGATCCGCGAGTTTTTGGCGAGCACGGCCCAAGACAAGGTGCCTGCGCTGGTCACGCCGATATCAAGGCCGACACGCCGGATTCGTCCCTCATAGATGAACTGCCTCGGCGGATTTCTCGCAAAGAATGTGCAGCGCAACGACTGCACCGATCCGAGCACAAGCCCGACGCGCGGGTTGCTGAAGCACAGGAGCCGGCCGACCCTGAACGTTTCGGCGCGCGCCGGCAGGGCTGCGCCGCATAGCAACGCGGACGCGCCGAAGACTGCCATAAACCGGATCATTCGCATTCAGGCCTCCACTTGACTGTTGGTATCGGAGAGCGCGCTCCTCGGTCGGCTGTCCTGGCGGAGCCAGAATGTGATGCCGAGTCCGATCAGCAGCACTGCGCCCAGCAGGAAGAAAAAGACGGACTGCTTCAGCCAGGATATCGCCGGGACGGCAATGCCCATGGCAAGGCCGAGGAAAGAGATCTGCAGTGATAGAAGGCTGACGCCAGCGAGGAACGTGCCGAGCGCAAGCAAAGTCAGCAGGACAAGGCCGGTCGCCGGGGTCGGAAGCAATTGCTGAACGCCCGAGATCAGAATGATGTTCATCGTGACCAGCACGGCGACCCAATGCAGCGCCTGGGTCCAGATCAAGCGGAGCCGGGCCTCCTTGCCTTGGGTTTCCGGCCATTTGGTGACGACGCACACGATGCAGATGGCAAGCGCCAGGAATTCCCAGTAGCCGACGAGAGGTTGGTGGGAAACGTTGGTATAGGCGACGCCCGCGATGGCAAGCACCAGCGCCACGACATAAGGAAGCTGCTGCCACAGGAATTGAGCCATTGTCGATTGAGGCGAGGGAGGATCGGTACCCTCCTGCCGTGGCGCACCGCTCTGGTTCATAGGCTCCTCACTCACGATTCACCGCTGTTGAACGTCTGCTTGAACTCGTCGCCGAGGTAGTCCTCGACATAGAATCGGATGATTGCGACACGGCCGATCGCCACCAGGGGCATGGCGAGCGCGATGCCCAGGACGCCGAACAGCGCACCGAGCAGGACGATGGCGACCAACGTCCAGGCAGGAGGGATCTCGACGGCCTGACGCTGGATCAGCGGACCGATCACATAGCCTTCGACCGACTGGATGATCGAGTAAATGAGGACGGCCCAGATCAGCAGGGAACTGCCGAGCGGCATTGCGACCAGTGCGATCGGTATTGCGGCTACGATTGGTCCGACATAGGGAATGAAATTCGACAGGCCCGCCTGCAGTCCGAGCACGAAGGGTCCGGGCAATCCGATGAGATAGAGTGCGGCCCAGACCAACACCGTCATGAGTATGACGCGGATGAACTGCCCGACGAGCCACAGCCGCATGACATTACCCATCTCGTCCATGATCGCTCTCGTCCGTTGGCGCTGGGAGGGCTTCACCAGCATGATCAGGCTTTCACGGTGGCTGGTTGGGTCGAAACCAAAGAGGATCCCGAGGAACAGGACCACCAGGATACTGGTCAGAAGGCTCGACGCTCCGCCAAGCAGGAACTGAGCATGGTTGAGAAACCGGCCTTGATCCGAGAACAGCCACTGCGCAAAGTCGCGGCCCCATTCCGGACCGAGCAGATCCACGCCGTATGACAGAAGATGCTGCTGCAGGATGTCGAGTTGGTTGTCCATGACCTTCAGCAAGAGACGCGTCTGCTCCGGCAGCTTTCCCGCGCCCCAGATCAGTCCAAATCCCGACAGAGCGGAGAACAGCAACAGAACCAGCGTCAACCGTGCGGCGCGATTGAGCGGGAGGACGGCCGCCAGGGCTCTTGCGCAAGCATCCAGAAACGCGGCGAACAACACGCCTGCAAAGATCAGCAGGAGACTGGAGACCGTCTGCCACACCAGAAACAGCAAGACGCAGGCGGCCACCAGGCCGAGCCCGGTTGCGAGAATGCCGCGCGGTGTGCCGTTCTCCGGCACGACGGCGGCCTCATCGCGTGGAGCGATCTCGCAGAGTCTCTCCGGTGCTGTCCTGGACTCGTTCATGGTATCGGTTCAATCGCCGTCGCCTTGACACCTAGGTCCGGATGCGCCGGCTGCCAAAGTGCGGATGCTTTCCGCCGCGATGACGCCAGTAGCGGTGCTTCGTCGGGTTCGTATTGGTGTTGGGAGCTGCCTTCTCCGGTGGCGACGCGCCGGCGCCGCTTTGGGCAGACACGCCGGTCTCAGTCAACTGGGCCAGCGACACGGTTGGAAAGGCGCAGACCGCCATCGATCCGCACATGATCAAGGCGCCACAGATGGCTCGTGTGCTCATATTCGCCTCCATGCAACTAGGGACAAAGATTCAAACCGATATGGCTCCGGTTGCGAGTGCGTAAACGCCGGCGCACGCGGCAATCGTGATCGCAGCAAAAAGCATAGCTTCGAATGGCCTGAAGATTGCTTCCTTGCGCTCGCGTTTCGCAAGCAGGAACAGCAGAGTGCCGGGTGCATACAGGATGGACGACAGCAAGAGAAATTTCGGTCCGCCGGCGTAGATCATGCCAGCTGCATAGATCATTGCTATGGCCGATCGGATCCAGTCGGTGGTGCGAGCGCGCTCGCCCGCGCGGTAGGTCTCGCCCGACCAAGCAAGCTTTAAGCCGTACGCCGCGACAAAGAAATACGGGATTAGCGTCATCGCGCTCGTCATCTTCAACGCGAGTGTGAACGCGTACTCCGCAAACCAGGCGACCAGCAGAAAGATCTGGATGACGCAATTTGTGAGCCAGAGCGCGCCGGCAGGGACCTTGTGCGCATTCACCCTGGCAAGAAAGGAAGGCATGGTGCGGTGGATCGCCGCGGAATGCAGGATCTCGGCCGCCAGCAGTGACCAAGATAGGTAGTTGCCGAGAACCGAGATCAGGAGCGCCAGGCTGATGAATACGCCGCCCCAGCGGCCGACGATTGCTTCCATCACGCCAGCCATGGATGGCGTCGGAAGATCGGCCAGTTCAGCCCTCGGCAACACGCCGTAGGACAAGAGCGTCACGAGAACGAGCAGGCCCAGCACCGTCAGAAACCCGGCGAGGGTTGCGAACCCGACGTCGGCACGACGCCGAGCGTAGCGGGAGTAGACGCTCGCGCCTTCAATGCCGACGAAAACGAACACGGTCAGCAGCATCGTGCCACGAACCTGAGAAGACACACTCGACGCATCCGACTGCTCCGCTCCGTGGAAATTAACGCCGAACAGACCGCCATTAAAAGCAATGACGGCAGTGCCAATGAACAGCAAAATCGGGATGATCTTTGTGTAGGTCGCAATCGTATTGAGCGTGGCTGCGCTCTTGATGCCGCGCAGCAGCAAGATGTGCACTCCCCACAGCAGGACAGACGCCGAAGCGATCGCCACCGGAGTTGTCCCGTCGCCGAACATGGGAAAAAACTGCCCGAGCGTTGCCTTGATCAAGACGAGACAGGCGACGTCTGCAAGACAGCAACCGATCCAGTACCCGACGGCTGAAGCAAAGCCGATGTAGTCGCCAAATCCGGCTCTGGCATAGGCATAGATCCCGGCATCGAGGTCGGGCTTGCGGTGTGACAACGTCTGGAACACGAAAGCCAGCATCAGCATGCCGCTGCCCGCGATAGCCCAGGCAATCATTGCTCCAAGCGCACCCGTGGCTCGTCCGAACGCCGCAGGTAGTGCGAAAATGCCGGACCCCACCATCGAGCCGATCACGAGCGCGATGAGAGCATTCCGTGAGAGTTTCTGGTCGGCCGCATTCGGCGGGGGAGCCATGACGGGTGGCCTTCCAATCCGGGATGCGACGGGCATTGATGCCCGCCGCATTGGAGAGGACCTTAGACGTGGCTTTCCCCTTCGCACATCCGGGATTCTCTGTAGGGAGCGAGGGCAGGAAATTGACGTACTATAAGGCTGGGCATCGCCCTCAAGGTTTTGGGGGAGGGACAGTCGCGATTTGACCGGGACTGGATGATGGCCCGGAAGCGGTCGCCAAAAGCACGACGCTGAAACGGCAGAACTCGCCCGCCTTCGCGAGTTCAGCTGCTATGCATCGGGCATGCAGGGACGCTGCATCCTGATTGGCGAGCTCGCATCCGGTCCCATCGGGCGAGAGACCGTATTTGTCGACGATATGAAAGTAGAAGCGCATACCGGCTGGATTAGGCCGGATCGCGGCCATTTTCCAAGTGACAAACACGTAATGCGTCTCGGACCAAAGGAGGACACTTCCGGCGGTTTCGATTACCGGTTCGTAATCACCGTGCTCAGGTGCGCAGTACCGAAAAAGCTGTGCGATAGGGTGATTGTCCTTGCCAGCTCTCGGGTGATTGTCCGATGCCGTCTACTGATACCCAGAGATAGCATGACCTGATTAGCGAGCTGTGGCAGGAGACAGGCAATGTCGAACTATGATCCGAACGTGACGATGGTGGGAGCGGGCGGCGGCGATGCAATCGCGGTCGATGCTGGACTGCGTAGCTACATGCTGCGCATCTACAACTATATGGCTGCCGGCGTCGGCCTAACGGCTGTTGTCGCGTGGCTCACCTATCAGCTCACCAGCCCTGCATTGTTGCAGAGCCCGTTGATGTGGGTCTTCATACTGGCGCCGCTGGGTCTGGTTTTCTTCATCGGCTCGCGGATCAATACGCTGTCGGTGCCGATCGCGCGTCTGCTGTTCTTCATCTATGCGGCGCTGGTCGGCGTGTCGCTCTCGACGTTGCTCCACATCTACACCAGCGCCTCGATTGCGCGCGTCTTCTTCATCACCGCGGCGACGTTCGGGGCGCTCAGCGTCTTTGGCTATACCACAAGGCGCGACTTATCCGGTCTCGGCACCTTCCTGTTCATGGGCCTTGTCGGAATCATCATCGCCACCCTGGTGAATCTGTTCCTGCAATCCAGCGGGCTTGACTGGCTGATCTCCATTGTGGGCGTCGGCGTGCTTGCCGGGCTGACGGCCTACGACACGCAACGGATCAAGGCGATGCATGACAGTCGGGACGACGAAACAACCAGAGGCCGCAAGTCGGTAATTTCAGCGCTGTCGTTGTATCTCAACTTTATCAACCTGTTCATGATGCTGCTGCGTCTGGCCGGGAACCGCCGCTAAGTGGCTTCAGGCCGCCGGCCGCTCCGCGGCGCTTGCGAGTGCGTCGCGCAGAGCCTGTTCTTTGGCATCGTCGAGGGACGTCTTCAGCACGGTCCCTCCGGCGTCCTTGATCTCCTTCAAGACCTTGTCCGCAGTCATATTCTTGATCAGCACGAACAAGGCGGCGTTGCCCGTGTGAAGTGATACTGATAATTCCTTCATGAAGGAGTCGTCGATGCCGAAATCGGACAGTGCGCCGCCAAGTGCGCCGGAAGCTGCGCCGACGGCGACACCGAGGATCGGATTGAGGAAGATCATGCCGATCAGAAGTCCCCAGAAACCGCCGGTCACCGCGCCCATCGACGTCGTGTTGACGAGCTGATTGAGCTTGATGCCGCCTGAATCCGTCTTCACGGCGATCACTGCGTCGCTGATGGTGATCAGATATTCCTTCTGCAGCTTGAGCAGCCGCTGACGCACTTCCTCGGCCTTCGCCTCGGATGGATACACGATCGCTACTAGATCGGACATGCAAACCTCCTGCTGGATCAAGCTCCGCCGCGGCCAACACGATGCGCCACCCGGTGCAACCGTGCCACTGGCGGAACGCGCTTTCGAACACTAGCTTTCGATCGGTCGGCTTGGGATCGGAGAAAACCCTGAGGCGTAGGGATGAATGTTCCTGATCGTTGTTGCTGGAGGGGCGCCTGAGGCTGACCTTATCCCGGCCGAAAAGTGTGCGCCCGCGCGGGACGTCGCGCTCCACCAGGACGCGCCGGCTGTGGCGCCCGTGAGCGCATCTAGCTTTCCCGCGGACCCTCTCACAGGCGATTCCCCGATTGGCGACGGATGGCGCCGCCCCGTGCGGTGCTTCGAAAATCCGGCATCGTGTATTGACTGGCGGGAGCCCGGCGGCACGACTGTCGGTGTCTGCAACCGGGTATCCTTCGACAGGCGGATGCGTGAGTTGCGTAGCGATACAGCAGCATCCACACCGCCTCGAATGGCGTCCATGAGCGGATCGTTCGACGCCATCGTTTTGGATGGCCCTTCGCTGCCCTGCTACGCAACTAGCGCGACGCCTGCCGGGGGAAGCAGGTGCCGCCCCTCCCGCTTCGGGACGCCTGGCACTGATCTTGGGTGGAGTACCTGCAGTTCGCATGCCCCTTGAACTTGGAGCACCATTGGTTTTGCTGGGTCTGCGCTGATGTAGTCTGTGGCATGATGGCCAGCATTCCCGAGACCGCCATTGCAACTAGGTTAAACCTCCGCATTCGAAAATCCTCCGGGTTCATCGGGCTGATAGGCCCGATCGCTTTAGCGGACCTGAAGATGCGCTCTTGATACGTCTTTGCCCGATTAGGCGTCAGGAATTCCCCAGAGCGCTCCATGAGGCGCCGTTTCATAAATCGCCGGCGTTTCGACTGCGGCCCGCGGTCGCGATTGCATCCGGACGCACCAAGTAGATTTGCCGATGTGTGTGGCCCCTCCTTTGGGCAAGAATACCGAGGGACGACACCGTAGATCGCGAGATGTGAAAGGGCGACCTGCCTGATCTAACGTCTGGAATCGAGGAGGGCATGGCGATGCGCGGTAGGCGAACCACATCTCGGCAAGTCCTCGCAGTGACGTTGATCGTCTCCGTGTTCGCACCGTTTCTAGCAGCCTGCGGCCGCCAAGCGGAAACGAAGGAACTGCCTCCGCGTCTGGTTCGGACCACGACGATCGAGAAGCGCGATAGCCTGGTGCCGTTGATTTTTACAGGCCGCATCGAGGCCGAGGACGAGGTGGCCGTCGCCTTTCGGATATCCGGACGCTTGCTGGCGAGCCATGCGAAACTCGGAGACAGGGTTGAGGCCGGACAGTTGCTGGCACAACTGGAGTCCCAGAACGAGCTGAGCACATTGCGGCAGGCAAAAGCGGCTCTATCCGCTGCGCAGGGCCAGTTGACGCAGGCACGCAACCACTACGAACGGCAGGAAACGCTGTTGGCCCAGGGGTGGACCACGCGTGCCAATTTCGAGGCGGCGACGCAGGCACGACAGGCCGCGCAGTCGCAGGTCGCGGCGGCGGAGGCGCAAGTCGACTCCGCGCACGACCTCGTCAACTTTACGGAGCTGCGGGCCGATGCGCCTGGCAAAATCACCGCGACAGGTCCCTCTGATGGCGAGGTCGTTCAGGCCGGGCAAATGATCGCGAGGATCGCGAGGCAGGACGGCCGTGACGCAGTCTTCGACGTTCCGGCTCAAATGATCAGATCGACGCCGGCCGACGTGCAGGTCATGGTCAGCCTGACAGATGACGCGAAGATCACGGCACAGGGCCGCGTCCGCCAGGTCGCGGCGCAAGCCGACCCCGTCACCAGAACGTTCGAGGTCAAGGTCGGTCTAACGGATCCGCCACCAGCCATGCGGCTCGGCGCCACCGTAAACGGCCGCATCGAGTTGGGTTCCGGACCGGTGATCGATGTACCCGCCACCGCCTTAACAAGAATAAATCAGCAGCCGGCCGTCTGGATCCTTGATCCCCAGACGAACATCATATCGGCGCGTAATGTCGACATCCTGCGTTTCGACCAGACCGACGTCATCGTCTCGCAGGGACTGAATGCCGGCGACATCGTTGTCACCGCGGGCGTCCAAGCGCTCCATCCGGGCCAGAAGGTGCGCGTGCTCGGATCAGAGCCATGACCGGGTTTAACCTCTCCGGATGGGCGCTCAGGCACCGCTCGCTCGTCGTCTATGTGATGATCGTTGCTGTGATCGCAGGTTATCTCGCGTATTTCCGCCTTGGCCGGAGCGAGGATCCTTCGTTTACGATCAAGACGATGGTCGTGCAGGCCGCCTGGCCGGGGGCAACGGCCGAAGAGACGATGAAACAGGTGACCGAGCGACTCGAGCGGCGATTGCAGGAAACGCCTCATCTTGAGTTCCTGCGCAGCTTCACCCGCGCCGGGCTCGTCACTATCTTCATCAACCTGAAGGGAAGCGCGAACAGCAGGGAGGTCGCCGATACCTGGTATGAGGTGAGGAAGAACATTGGCGACATGCGCCACACGCTTCCCGCTGGCGTTGTCGGCCCCGGCTTCAACGACGATTTTGGTGACACTTTCGGGATCGTCTACGGCTTTAGCAGCGACGGCTTCACGCAGCGAGAGTTGCGAGATTACGTCGAGAATGTCCGTGCGCGCTTGCTTCAGGTTCCTGACGTGTCGAAAATCGAGCTACTGGGTGCCCAGGACGAGGTGATCTTCGTCGAGTTCTCCAAACAGGACCTTGCGACCTTGCAGGTCGATCGGGCGGCTCTACTCGGTGCGCTGCAAGCTCAGAATATTGTCCGGCCGGCGGGGACAATCCAGACGGGCAGGGAAACCATTTCCGTTCGAGTGTCCGGCGGCTTTGGGTCGGAGCAGGACATCGCCGGTGTCAATTTCGTCGCAGGCAGTCGGACGATCCGGCTGAGCGACATTGCGAAAGTGCGGCGTGGCTACGTGGATCCGCCGCAGCCGATGTTCCGGGTCAACGGCCAGCCGGCAATCGGGCTTGCTATCGCAATGCGTGATGGCGGCGACATTCTTGCGCTTGGCAGAAATATCAAGGCGGCGATGGCCCAGATGACCGTCAATCTCCCGATTGGAATCGAGCCCGCGCTCGTCGCCGACCAGGCTGCGGTGGTTGGTAGTGCGATCAGCGAATTCATGACCTCGCTACTACAGGCCGTCGCAATCATTCTAGTGGTGAGTTTCATCAGCCTCGGAATTCGTCCAGGCCTCATCATCGCGCTTGCCATTCCGCTGACCCTAGCCGTCGTGTTCCCGATCATGGAGATCGCCCGCATCGACATGCAACGAATATCGTTGGGCGCGCTGATCATCGCGCTCGCACTCTTGGTCGATGATGCGATGACGACCACGGACGCCACCCTCAACCGGCTGGCCCAAGGCGACAGCAAAATCGATGCAGCGACCTTCGCCTACCGCAGCCACGCCTTTGCTATGCTTGCAGGGACTCTGGTGACGATCGCAGGCTTCATCCCGGTTGGCTTTGCCGCGAGTTCGGCCGGCGAGTATACATTTTCGCTGTTTGCGGTAGTCGCTGTCGCTCTCCTGGTGTCGTGGCTCGTTGCTGTGATCTTTACGCCATTGCTGGGTGTGATCATTCTCGTTCCGCCGGGACAGGAGAGCTCGGACGCGCCAGGCAGGATATTTCGCTTCTATCGCACGTTTCTTACGCTGGCGATGCGCGCCAAGTGGCTCACGATCGCCACCTCGCTGGTGCTCTTTATCGCGTCGGTTCTTGCGCTTCCCCTGATTCCGCAGCAGTTCTTCCCATCGTCAGATCGACCTGAACTGCTGGTGGACCTCAGTTTGCCCCAGAATGCATCGATCCATGCGAGCGAGCTGGCAGCCAGGCGCTTGGATGCCGCATTGACCGGCGATCCGGACGTCGATCATTGGAGTACCAACGTGGGGCGCGGTGCCATCCGTTTCTATCTTCCGCTCAATGTCGAGCTTCCAAACGATTCGTTCACGCAGGCGGTTGTTGTCGCGAAGGACGTCGCGGCGCGCGAGCGTCTGCGTCTGAGGCTGGAACGTTTGCTCGCGGAGGAATTTCCCGCCGCCGTCTCGTCGGTTTCGCCGCTCGGTCTTGGCCCACCTGTGGGATGGCCACTGCAATATCGCGTCAGCGGACCGGATGTCGAACGGGTACGTGAGATTGCGCTCAAGCTTGGGCAAATCATTGCCTCCGAGCCTAGGGCCAAGGGCGTCAATTTCGATTGGATGGAGCCGGAACGCCAGCTCCGCATCCAGGTCGATCAGGACGAAGCGCGACGTCTCGGACTGAGCTCGCAAGCGATATCGAGCGTGCTGAACACGGTGATATCCGGCGCAATCGTCACGCAGGTCCGCGACGACATCTATCTGGTCAATGTGGTGGCCCGGGCGGTCGATGAGCAGCGCATCTCGCTGTCCAACCTGCGTACGCTTCAGGTGCCGTTGCCCAGCGGCAGGACGGTATCTCTCAGTCAGTTTGCGACATTCGCGTATCACCAGGAGCATCCGCTGATCTGGCGGCGCGACCGCATTCCGACGCTGACGGTGCGCGCCGACATTGGCGGCGGATCACTGCCGGCTGCGCTGGTGGAGGCTCTGTCGCCCGCAATAGGCGAGTTGAGGAAGACGCTGCCGGCGTCCTACGAGGTGGTCGTGGGCGGAACCGTTGAAGAGAGTCGGAACTCGCAGGCGTCGGTGCTTGCTGTGGTGCCGATGATGCTATTCGTCATGCTCACGGTCCTGATGATCCAATTGCAGAGCTTTCCGAGACTGCTGATGGTCACATGCGTGGCGCCACTCGGGATGATCGGCGTTGTCGCCGCACTGTTGCTTTCCGGCAGACCGATGGGCTTTGTCACTCTCCTCGGAATTCTCGCCTTGCTCGGCATGATCAGCAAGAACGCGGTGATTCTGATCAGCCAGATCGACGCCGAACGGGCACAGGGCAAGAGCCCGTGGGACGCAGCGGTCGATGCCAGCAGCTCCCGGTTTCGTCCCATCATGTTGACGGCGGTGTCGACCGTGCTCGGCATGATCCCCATCGCTCCCACCGTATTCTGGGGCCCGATGGCCGTCGCAATCATGGGCGGTCTGCTGGTTGCAACCGTTTTGACGCTGGTCTTGCTGCCGACATTGTATGTGAGCTGGTTCGGAGAGAAGGGGCGGGTAGGGACTTCCGCTCAATCGGTCGGCTAAGTCGCTGGTTTCCGGCGAGGGGAATCCTGTCCCGGGATTAGGAGTTCACCTGATATTCCGGGCTCCGCCCGAGGTGCATGGTGAAGTGCCGGCAAGTCGATCGGCCAGGATGTTGCGCACCCGCACTATCGCGAGGTCTTCACATGACTGGGACGCCGTCAGTCCAGAAGCTCTCCCTGTTCGCGTTGACCGCGATGGTGGTCGGATCGATGGTTGGCTCGGGCATCTTCTCGCTCCCGAGAACATTCGGCATCGCCACTGGTCCGTTCGGAGCGGTCCTCGCCTGGTGTATAGCCGGAGGCGGCATGTACACGCTCGCGCGGGTGTTCCAAACGCTGGCTGAACGAAAGCCAGAGCTCGATGCTGGTGTCTATGCCTATGCGAAAGAGGGATTTGGTGATTATCCTGGTTTCCTATCGGCGTTCGGATACTGGATCGGCAGCTGCATCGGCAACGTATCCTATTGGGTCCTTATCAAGTCGACCTTGGGCGCCTTCTTTCCTGTCTTTGGAGACGGCAATACAGTCACCGCTATCATCGTCGCCTCGATAGGAATCTGGCTGTTTCACTTCATGATTCTTCGCGGCGTGCAGCAGGCCGCGGCGATCAACACCATCGTCACGATTGCGAAGATCGTGCCGATCCTGGTCTTCATTGCTATCCTGATCTTTGCGTTCAAAGCCGATCTTTTCCGCGCCAAGTTCTGGGGCGGCGAGGGGATGCCGGACAAGAGTCTGTTCGACCAGATTCGCGCGACCATGCTGGTGACGGTGTTTGTCTTTCTCGGTATCGAGGGCGCCAGCGTCTATTCACGCTATGCCAAGGAACGGGCGCATGTCGGCGCGGCGACCATTTTAGGGTTTGCGATCGTTACGACCCTGATGGTGCTCGTGACCATGCTGCCATATGCCGCGCTGCCCCGCGCCGAGATCGCCGGCATGCGACAGCCGTCCATGGCAACGGTATTGGAGGCGGTGGTCGGGCATTGGGGCGCGATCTTCGTCAGCATCGGGCTCCTGGTTTCGGTATTGGGGGCCTATCTTGCATGGTCGCTAATCTGCGCTGAGGTGCTCTCCGCCGCCGGACGAACGAAGGATATGCCGGCTTTGTTCGGCACCGAAAACGCGAACAAGGTGCCGGCTGCGGCGCTCTGGCTCACCAATGTGATCGTTCAGCTCTTCGTCATCAGCACCTATTGGTCGCAGGATGCATTTGCGCTTATGCTCAATCTCACGAGCGTGATGTCACTCATTCCGTTCTTCCTCGTCGCAGCCTACGGGCTCCTGCTCGTCCGTCGCGGCGAGACCTATGAGAAAAGCAGCCGTGATCGCAAGCGCGACATGATCTTTGCCGGCGTCGCCTTGGTCTATACGCTGTTCCTGATCTATGCCGCCGGGATGAAGTTCCTGCTGCTGTCCTTGATCCTCTACGCGCCAGGCACTGCACTCTATTTCTGGGCGCGCCTGGAACGGAAGGCGCGGGTCTTTACAGCCATCGAGTGGGGCCTCTTCATTGCAGCCGCCCTCGGCGCTGCTGTTGGAATACACGGACTGGCCACCGGCTACATCACCATCTAGGCAGGCAACTCCCGGGAGAACTCCCATGGCAAAGCAGACATCGGACACCTCGGCTCCCTTCGGCGTCCATTCAGAGGTCGGCCAGCTGAGGAAGGTGATGGTCTGCTCGCCAGGGCGGGCCCATCAGCGCCTTACGCCCTCCAATTGCGATACTCTGCTGTTCGATGACGTGCTGTGGGTGGACAATGCCAAGCGCGACCATTTCGACTTTGTTCAGAAAATGCGTGACCGCGGGATCGAAGTCGTCGAGATGCACAATCTGCTCGCCGAGACGGTCGCGATCCCCGAGGCCAGGAAGTGGATCCTGGACAACCAAGTTGTTGCCGATCAGGTCGGTCTCGGTCTGATCGACGAGCTGCGCGGCTATTTGGAAAGTCTCAATCCGCGCGAGTTGGCGGAAACGCTGATCGGCGGAGTATCGACTCACGACTTTCCGGATGCCCATGGCGGCGAGATGCTCAAGCTGGTGCGCGAAGCAGCCGGGATGACCGAGTATTTGCTACCGCCGCTTCCCAACACCTTGTACACGCGGGACACCACATGCTGGATCTATGGCGGCGTCACGCTGAATTCGCTCTACTGGCCAGCGCGACACGAAGAGCCGATCCTCGCCACAGCCATCTACAAGTTCCACCCGGATTTCGCCGGCAAGGTCAACGTCTGGTGGGGCGATCCGACGCGCGATCACGGCCTCGCGACGCTGGAAGGCGGCGACGTGATGCCGATCGGCAAGGGCAACGTTCTGATCGGATTGAGTGAGCGCACCTCGCGGCAGGCGATCAGCCAGGTTGCCGCAGCCTTGTTCAAGAGAAAAGCGGCCGAACGTGTGATTGTGGCGGCCATGCCGAAGCTGCGCGCGGCGATGCATCTCGATACTGTCTTCACGTTCGCAGATCGGGATTGCGTCCTGCTCTATCCGGATATCGTCAACAACATCGCGGCCTTTTCTTACCGGCCCGCCGACAATTCCGTGGGCCTCGATCTACGCAGGGATGAAAAGCCGTTCGTGGATGTCGTGGCGGAAGCGCTCGGCCTGAAGAAGTTGCGCGTGATTGAAACCGGCGGCAACGCGTATATGCGCGAGCGGACCCAGTGGGATAGCGGTGCGAACCTGGTCTGCGCGTCTCCGGGCGTGGTCTTCGCCTATGACCGCAACACATACACCAACACCTTGCTGCGCAAGGAGGGGATCGAGGTGATCACCATAGTCGGTGCAGAACTGGGACGCGGCCGGGGAGGCGGTCATTGCATGACCTGTCCGATCACCAGGGACGCGGTGGATTATTAGCCGACCTTGCGGGTGCTCCGGCTCTGAAGGCAGGGCGTCGAAGCCGCTGGCATTTGGCTGTTGCTGGGTAGTCTCCGGAGAGCTTCCGCAGACGGCATCAGCCGCCTCAATCACAGATTTAGTTACTGATCATTAACACGCCACAATCACCGCCCACGCTGCCGTGATTCCTGGTGTACGCGGAACGCTGTCGCCACTGTTGCTCCTGACCTATCGGTTTTCCGATCTTGCGGAAGCCCGCCGCTGGCGCTTTGACGCGGTGCTGGGTATCGAAGTCAAGCTGGACCCGAGATGGTCGATTGTGAGCACGCCATTGTTCGAAGCCTTTTGGTTCACGGACGGGCTTAACAGGGGCCGACAGGATCAGATCTACTCAGCGGACGTCGGGCTGAGGTATAGTTTCGCCAGCAACGTGTCCATCACGACCAGTGTATTGTACGAGGCGCGAACATCGAACGTTCCGGAGCGGCGATACAGGGATCTCAGGGTTGGTCCCCGACTTGATTTCGCGTTTTGAAGGGCTCGGAAGATGACGAGATGCGGGTGTGTATTGGTGGGAATCATCGTTGGTCTAACAGCCGCCTCCGTGGCTTTTGCGGATCCCCGCGATTCTGCTGACCGGAGCCAGCGCCTGGATACCGATGCACTGAGGGATGATGTCGGCGTTAACCGCCTCCAGGTGCCGTCTCATCCGCTGGTGCTTTCGCCGCCTCAACAACCCGCTCCGAGCGCGAAGGCGGGAAAGAAAAAGAAATCCAGCGCGAGCGGAGTTGGAGCCCGGTAGCGCACGGACGCAGGTGCGGTCGGATTGCCGTGGCGGTACCCGAGAACGACTTCACGAGTCTCGGAAGCCGCTGATTGCGCATCGGGGAGCTGTTGTCGCCACAAGCAGTTCGTGAAGGCTTTCTGCGATACTTTAGCATCTATTGCACTTCATTTGAATCCAGTGCTGCCTAGTCTGGAATGAGTTTCATATTCGATCACCTCCAGGTTCCACCTCATGGATCCGCGATTTTAATCTATGACAATTACTACCTCTGGTAAAGTCGACCAGACGGTGTATAATCCGGCGGGCCCGCAAGGGCGTCCGTACTCTGATTGACAATGGACGCCTCGCGCGCGCAGGACGGCGCGTCTCGATGTTGAGCTGCAATGTCGGATGTTGCCGCAGCAAAGTGAGTGCGTACCGTGAAGCTCCGTAGCTTTCCCGCCCCGAATCAGTTCGAACCAGCAGTACAGGGTGGTTGCCGCTCGGGCTTGAAGAAGCCAGCGGCCGCCTGTACTGGATGTATTCACCGGATTTTCTTTTCGTCGTGCGCCCTTTGCCTGGCGGACGCTTCGTCTATGAGGGGATCAATCCGGCCTTCGAGTCGCGTCTTGGCATTTCGGCCGACGACGTCCGGGACATGGACGTGTCCAAGTGCATGAGCAGGGACGACGCCAGATCTACCCGCGAAGCTCTCCGCGCCTGTCTCGCAGAAGGAGCGGAAGTGAAGATTCGCCACCGTCTCGCATTTGCGGGCCCGCTGCAAAATATGGAAACGACGATTGTTCCCGTCGTGGATCCGGCCGGCAGTGGCGCGAACCGGCTGATCGGGAGCCATCGTCGCGTGCACAATAGCGCACCCGACGCCGCGATCCACGGATCGGACAACGCGCATGTCGACCTCGATTTGGCGTCCATCCAGGAGGGAATCCAGCAACGGATTGCTTCTGATCTCCACGATTCGACTTGTCAGCATTTGATTGCCGCGAGCCTCGGCCTGATGCGGATCCGGCGAAGCATCAGCGATACGGTCGACGCCGAACGGCTTTGCGATGACATCGATGCGTCAATCGACGAGGCCCTCAGAGAAATTCGTGCCTTCTCGTATCTGCTGCACCCCCGAACTCTGACGGTCGACAAGCTTAAAGCCGCGATAGAAAACTACGCCGATGGATTTGCGGTTCGGACCTCATTGCGGGTCACGAGCAGGATCGTGCCCGAGGTCGATCGTCTCCCGTACGAGAAGCAGCGGACACTGCTGCGGATCGTCCAGGAAGCGCTCACGAACATATTTCGCCATGCGCAAGCGACAGAAGTGAGCATCGTCATCGACGCGGTCGATAACCAATTTCGATTGACGGTCAGCGACAACGGGCGGGGGTTTGGCGCAGACTACGGCAAGCAACGAGCAAGGGCGACTTCAATCGGCGTCGGGATTCCGGCGATGAGGGCAAGGCTCGAGCAGATTGGAGGGACGCTGGACATCAGATCCGATCCGGCATCACGGCGCCCCGGCACCATCTTGCGCGTGGTACTTCCGCGTGAGCTCGCGACGAATGCGGATAGCCGGCGAAGGGCAACGACCTCCGTGAGGGTCCGTGCAGGGGCCCACTGAGAGAAGAAGAAGAAGGGTTACCGGTGGCGGGTGGCTACTGCGTAACGACATTGGAGTGCTCTGCCATGAAACGCATTCTTATCGCGGATGATCACGAAGCGGTGCGATCGGGCTTGCGAGCGGTGCTCGAACAGCGGGCCGATTGGGAGGTCGTTGCCGAGGCGAACGACGGCAGCAAGGCATTGACGGCGGCAATCGAAAGCCGGCCGCATGTGGCCATCATCGACTTCTCCATGCCGCGGATGACCGGCGTGGAGGTCGCACGGCGGATCAGGGATTATCCGTTGCAGACGGAGGTGTTGATCTTCACGGTCCACAAGTCGGGTCTGCTGGCGCAGCAGGCGTTTGAGGCAGGCGCCCGCGCGTTTCTCGCGAAGTCGGATGCTAACAGATTGCTGTTGGCGGCCGTCGACGCACTTCTGGCGCACAAGCGGTTCTGCAGCGAAAGCTGTCGAGACGAGCTCGATCACGGCGGCGAGGGCGTAGATGGGCGCCGGAGGCTTACGCCACGCGAGCAGCTTGTGGTCAAACTGGTGGCGGAGGGTTACAGCAACAAAGGCATTAGCGCGATCCTGAACCTCAGCGTCAAGACGACTGAAGCTCATCGAGCGGCCGCGATGCGCAAGCTGGAGGTGAACTCAGCCGCAGGTTTGGTTCGGTACGCTGTTCGCTCGCATCTGGTTGAGGCGTGACTGCGTATGATGTTCTTGAGGACCGCCACGTCGGTACATTCGCGGTGGCAGGCTCAGGGTTTTGCAGGATGGCGCTTAGAACCATGAGCGGCATGATCGTCTGACCTTGCCGCACTGAGCGTCTCCAGGGGTGCGGCCGGAATCGAGAACGGCGCCATGAAACGCATCTTGATTGCGGATGATCATGCGGTCGTACGTTCGGGACTTCGCGCGATTGTTGAAACGCAATCCAACTGGATTGTCACCGGCGAAGCGACGAACGGTGAACAAGCAGTCAGTTTGGCTGTCGAGACGAGATCGGACGCCGTGATCGTCGATTACTCGATGCCGCTCATGAACGGTTTAGAGGTCAGCCGCCGGCTGAAGGCACTCGATCTGCATACGGAAGTGCTGATCTTGACGATGCATGAGGACGAGGAACTGCTGACCGAAGCTATTCTGGCAGGCGTCCGCGGTTTTTTGTTCAAGTCGGATGCTAAGAAGCATCTGATTTCCGCAATCGAAGCGCTGCTCGACGGCAGGCCCTACTTCACCAGTGCTCTGGTGGAGAAGCTGCTCCACGACTATCAGCTCAACAGGCAGGGCAGGTCAGACACCCTACTAACGTCGCGCGAGCAGAGCGTGGTCCAGTTGATTGCGGAAGGGCACACCAACAGATCCATAAGTGACCTGTTGCAGCTGAGCGTAAAGACCGTCGAGACCCATCGTGCATCGGCCATGCGCAAGCTAGGGATGTCCTCCACGGCCGAACTAGTCCGCTATGCCATTCGGAAGAAACTCGTGGCGCCCTAAGGGATTCCGCCGTTGTCCTGAATGCCCGAGTTCGGTGGGTGGCTGTCCGCTTGGGCTGCTTTGTGCTGTTCCATTCGCAGGAAAATCCAATGTGAAGCGGCTGTTCACAGGCGTCGAACCGTCTCACTGGGCTGGGAACCAAAATCACCAGCGCGATCAGGGATGCCTAACCTCATGGGATGGATCATGGTTTGCGCAGCCTTCGATAGAAAAAATCGATCGCCATTAGCGTGGCAACAGCAATTGCAATGGTGATTGCGCCGATTATCGCTAAGGTGCGGATTTCCTGCCTAGTCAGCCCAAAATTGTAATGAGCGGTATATCCGAGCATCGCAGCAGCCATGGGGGCTGTAAAAAACGTGAGTGCGATCATGATCGCGGACGCGTCCACTTGGCGTTGATCCATCCTTTTCCTCCCCTTCGAGAGATCCACCGGTCGCTCTGCTCCCGGACCGTTATATCGACGCGATACGCGTCGCGGCGATCATGGCGGATCGCGGGGCGCCACACCGGGTACAAGATGACCGACTAACTGGCGTTACGACGGATGATTTTGAGCGCGAGAAGCGCCATGCCCAAGAGAAGCGCTACAACACCCGCTCCAGTTATTCCGGTCGAGAATCCCGTGGTACGATATTCAAGACCAACGGCAATGCCGATGATGCCGAGAAGGATCAGCATGACGCCCCCGAGCTTCTTCACTAGAAGTAGCGGGCCGTTAGCAGTGTTGGCAGCCATGATGGACTTCCTGCGTCGGTACCTGTCCGTGTTACGTTAACGCGCCACGTGTGCCGCGAAATCGGTATTTACCCTTGTCCGTGCTGTAGGCTTGCCGTGGTCAGATCAACTCGATAGCGTGCACCTGCCCTGAAATGCCATCCTCGGGAGCGCGGTGCGCCCGTTTGGAGTGGGACATGCCGGAAGGCTCGCTATCCGCGCCGGTTCAATGTCATCGAGACCGTGCGCGGGAAGTTCAATTTCCACGACAAGATCACCCAGCCGCCGGCGCCGTTCCATATCATGCCGCGCAGCAAGCGCCAGACGGCGCGCTTGAGAGCGAGATCATCGAACCCCATTGTCGACGCTCGCTGACCAGGTGGGCCACGGAATCTTCGCCGTCGTGTCCCTCTTTCAGTCGGCGTCCTCGCCCGGATCGCAGATCTGCTGTATCGCTATAGGGGCAGGATAACTCGCCTTGGCTTCGATGTAGGCGTCACCGGCGCGGGAAGATTATTCTGGAGAGTCTTTGCGCCGACGAGCCATATCGGTCCAGGCGCGTTGCAGGGGACCTTCGTAGGGGCAGGCGGAAACGCGTCGCTCGGTATCGGACTCGGCGCTAATGTGCCTATAGGAGGATCCAACCGCACGATCTCGCTGCAACCGCTGTCGGTCGAGGGCGTATTCGGCATCAATCTGGCGTTGGGCGTAGCGGGCCTAAGGCTCTACTAGGCTTCACTTTCGTTCTTCCACCTGGCTCGCTCGAAGAGAGAATAGTCTGCTGCACCGAGTCCCCCGGACCGACTGCCGTGCCGATGCCCATTACGGCCATCGGCCGCGCTTGCAACGCGCATAGGCGTTGTCAAAGAGCGTGGACCGTTGAGCGGCGCGGGACCTATGGGCGGCCAACGTACTAACGCCAGCGCGACGGCCCCCGATTCTGAAATTTGACCTTGCGTGCATCGAGTAGCGCAGAGAGTAGTCCTCGGCGTAGGCACGGCAATTTGCCGATGATTGGGCGGAGACTGCTGTGATCACCGACTCGGATCCAAGCATCCCTAAAGCAGCCGCGACGGCCAACTTTTGTAACCTTGCCAATAAATCCTCGCGTTTCATTTCACGCCAGTCCAATGGTTATCGAATTCGGCAACTGGAGCCTTGCGCATCTAAGTGCCGTCCGCAAGGGGGCCTTTGTGTTGAATCCGACCGTCCTGCCCCATCAAACCAGAGGAAGTCTGATCGTGAACGTTGCACCGCCGTGATCTCGATTTTTTGCGGCTATCAGCCCTTGGTGCGCTTCAACGATAGTGTGGGCGATGGACAGGCCCATGCCCATGCCTTCCGCTTTGCTGGTAAAGAAGGGTTCGAAGACTTCCTTTAATTGGTCTTTTGGAATGCCCGATCCGCGATCCGACACGGACAGCTCGGCAGAGCCCTCGGCGCGCGAGGTCTGGATGCTGATGATGCGGCTTTCGCTAGGAGTGTCCTTCATCGCCTCGATCGCGTTCACGACAAGGTTCAGAATGACTTGCTGAAGTTGGATGCGGTCGCCCAGGATCGGAAGCGCCTCCGGCATGATCTGTCCAATCAGCTCCACTTTTCGTCCAACGGCCAGCATCGAAAGAAATTCGATGGTCTCACGAACAAGATCATTGAGATCGAGTTTTTTCAGCTCGAAAGGTGCCTTCTTAAGGAGGCTCCTCATCCTCCGGATGACTTCGCTGGCGCGCCGGTCATCCCGCAAGATATCGTCAACAATCTCGGCCAGCCCCGCAATGTCAGGGTTCTGAGATTTTAAGATTAACTGCGCGCTCTCGGCATTAGTCAGAATGGACCCGAGCGGCTGGTTGATTTCGTGCGCGATTGTTGCGGTCAGTTCGCCAGCCGTCGAGAAGCGATTAACATGGGCCAGTTCGGCCATGCGTTGCCGGGACTGCACTTCCGCCAAATGACGTCGATGATGCTCGCGAAGCAGGGTCGATATAAGCCCGCCTTGCAAAAGTATAACTCCGGTGATCAACGAGATCTGCCACCAATACCGTTCCCACACCGACGGCTCGCGGAAGTAGATGGTGCTGCCAGGCGGCAGACGGCTCTCGGAAATTCCCCAGCGCTGCATTTGTCGCCAGTCGAACATAGGCGCTGCCGGGACGACGAACGTCGGCTTGATGTCGCCGGCCCTTTCACCGTCAAGAATGCGGAGGGCGACCTCCGCGGCCTTCTTGCCCTGCCCGGCAATGACCTGCATTGGACCGCCGACGATGCCCTTACCGAAAAAGATCGAATCGTGGAAAAAGATCGGTGCGTTGGCGGCGTCAAAAAGCCGTGAGAACGCGCTATTGCCTTCATAGGCCACTCCCGCCGCATCGATAGTCAAGCCAAGCCAAAAAATGGCGCTGTGTGGCGGGAGGTTGGCCGCGTCTTTGAGCATATCCTCAAAGGAAAGCTCATCGTACCACCGAAACTGCACGCGGTCGGCAAACAGCGCGGTGGATTTGGCCAATTCGTTCCGCCAAAATGTTTCGCCCGGCGAAGCTCCCACAACAATGGCGATGGTCTTTGTTTGGGGCAGGACGCGCACGACGTTATCAAAAAAAGCGACGTCATTGTTGGCAACCGCCACCACCGTGTCGTATTCGGTCAGCTTGTCGATGTCCACCCGGCGACGCTCTACCAACGTGAAGAGCATAGGGGTTGTCGGAAAAAGGTCCTTCCGGTGCGCCTGCACGAAATTCGCGGCGGGCGAGCCGATAGCGATGATAAGGTCGGGCTGCTGATCATGGTTGAGCGCACGAAGGTAGTCGACAAATGCTGCGTCTGATTTGTCGCTGGCCGTCCGGGCATTCAGAAGCGAATGGTCCTGAAAGGTCACGAAAGGACGTTGGCTTATTCCGGCGCGAAGGGCCTCGGAATAGTCGGCCCACGGCTGGAAGCGAAGACCGTATGAATGCAGCATCAGAATGCGTTTCGGCGTTGGACCAGCCGCTCGACTTTGACACGGGGTCGCCAGCAACCATGCAATGGCCAGCGCAGCGGTGAAGGTCCGCGCAAAAAAAGGTCGCCATGGTACCGCCAAACGCATAGTGCTCCGTTCTCCGATTGAATAGGAACCGTAACGGCTCGACCAGACGATTGACAGACGAAAGAGGGCTACCGGAAAGTCGGATCTGGAAAAGCACTGGGGCGTCCCAAGCTGGAGCACGTCTCCAGAAGCGGAAGCTGGCGGGCAGCGAGTCCTCGTCTTGTCTGCGATTAACCAGCGATTCTCAGGTGCCGATCGGCCAGTGCGGGCCGAAGGTGCGCAGGCGTGGTTGTCGGCACTGTGAGCATGGACCGTATTAGCTGGAGCTAGCTCAAACTTGCCCATGATGGATTGGACCGATCCATACGCCAGCGCAGAACCGTCGAAATTTCAACGCGCAGAGATCCAGATTGATTCCTGTTCAATTCGAGCAGCCGGTACGGCTGCACCTTGTTTTCTATCGGAAGGGGCCCGTTGAGTCTCACGTCGGCTGCCACCTCTTCCGAGCCATGCCTGCAACGAACGTTCTTGAATCATCGATGCGCCCAACGCAGAAAATACAGCCCTGCTGATCGCCTGCTGCTGGCTTCGCAGATGATGTGCTTGCACAGATACATCTGTCTGCCGAACCGGATTGCGCGGACGAGGCAAAGGATCATCTGTCGCGACAGCGGAATATCGAAGGCCTTCTTCTTGCCTCCCTTTGGTTTCGCCTGCAACATCCTCAATGCAATCGGCGGGGTGCCGCAAATTGCGAACGCATCATTCGTCCCAAGCTATACGGACCATCTGCCGATGGGAATCGAGTCGAGCTTGGTGGTGCACCTCAAGCGCTATTCCAGGAATCTGGTCGAGCAGACCTTCATGGTGATCGAAGAGCCGGAGACTCCCCTGAAGATTCCGGTCAAAACCGTACTGTTGGGTTCCCGCCGCAGATCAGGACGATTGGACAGTTCTATGCAGCGATCCGCGCGGAGATCGTGCGGCAAGGTAATTCCATCTTCACGGGAAACCCCAGCAGGCAGGTGGCCGGGCCACTCGGAGCGGTGGCCGTCACCGACGTCGATAGTGCCGTGGTGGCAATCAACACGATCGTGGAGCAAGGGGAGGGCACGCCGACCTCGCCGGCCAGCGCAACCGGCGTTGCCCACTATTACACATTCGAGGAACTGGCGAAGGGGATGAAGATCATGCCGGATCCGGCCTCTCCACTCAAATTCAGCTTTGATCCCGCGCAAACCATCGCCATTGATGATGCGAGAGACGTCATCCAGATGGTCAATGATCCCCCGCTTCAGCAGTTCGATGGGAAAGTCGGCGGATTGGCGGATGCTTGCGACGCCGCCTATTCCAAGCTGCTGCGCGCATTGCAAGGCGTCTTTGACGGCGCTCCCGGGCAAATCGAGGACGCCATCGGTCTGATGCGCGACGAACTTGAACAGGCGATCAAGGACGTCCTGGGCGCCGCCGATCGAGTCAGGTCCACACCAGGGACTGCACGGTACATGAATCACGCACGCTGGCGCCCGCGATCGCAAGGGAACCACGGCCGTGCCGCGCAGATCGTGAAACGTCAGGCCATCGATACCGGCGCGCTCGCAGGTGAACCGCCCCGCGTTGCCCGACTTCGGACACTAGCGCGCCGTGATTTCTAAAGTCGGCATCCATGAAGAAGGCGCGTTCCTTGTCGCTGGTCTGATCCAGCGCGTCGAGGACGAGCGGCCTCGTCGGCCGGCCGCAACGGTCGGATTTGGGCCGTGCTGCCGTCCCGCAAGTGCTCCATCACGCCGTATTTAGCGATGTCCGACATGCGAGGTCTCGGTTCGGAAGCCGGAAAACACATCGGCCTGAGGCTCGTCTATGAACGGGGCGGTCGGCTGCCCGTTTGATCTGTATCAAGGGCACCGCAAAAGGCGGGCGGCCTGAATCTCGGCAGTCAACTCGACACATTCGGGCGGGATGACGGACGTGACACGACTAGGCCGGCGTACCGGCCGTCAAGCATTGACCTATATCAAGGGCCTGCAGCTGCGGCAGGCTTTGGATGCATTCATACGACACTGAGGTCGGAGCATGCAGATGGAAGTACCTGGATTGCCCGGTGGTCCGATGTCCGGTCTCGTCGCCTCGGCGGTTGAATACATGGTCGATGCTGGGCAACGGAGCATACTCTTCCTCGATGTGATGCGCCGGCGCGGCGACCAATATCGGGAGCACGTCGCCCAAACCGCGCCACACGTTCTGCAATATGCGGCCGAACTGATCATCGATGGCCGCAAGCTGGACGACCCCGTCAATTACGCGCTTGTCCGCATCGTCCCGCCAGCCGGTCTCGAGATCGATTCCACGCGGCGGCCGTTCATCGTGATTGATCCACGCGCCGGGCACGGTCCAGGCATCGGCGGGTTCAAGGCCGACAGCGAGATCGGCGTCGCGATGAAGGCGGGGCATCCCTGCTACTTCATCGGCTTCCTGCCGGAGCCGGTGCCGGGCCAGACGATCGAGCGTATCGCGCGTGCCGAGGCACTGTTCATCGAAAAAGTGATCAGTCGTCACCCGGAAGCTGACGGGAAACCCTGCGTCATCGGCAATTGTCAGGCCGGCTGGGCGGTCATGATCCTGGCTTCGGTGCGGCCCGAACTGTTCGGGCCGCTGATCATCGCCGGTGCGCCTCTCGCGTACTGGGCGGGCGTGCATGGCAAAAACCCGATGCGATATTCGGGCGGCCTGCTGGGCGGAAGCTGGCTAACCGCGCTCGTTAGCGATCTCGGCGGCGGGAAGTTCGATGGTGCCTGGCTGGTCCAGAACTTCGAAAGCCAGAACCCCTCGAACACGCTCTGGACCAAGCAGTACAATGTCTATTCGAAGGTCGATACCGAAGCCGATCGCTACCTAGAGTTCGAGCGCTGGTGGGGTGGGCACGTCAATCTCAACGCCGAGGAGATTCAGTTCATTGTCGACGAACTCTTCGTCGGCAACAACTTGGCCGCCGGCAATATCACCTTGTCCGACGGGCAGAAGGTAGATCTGCGCAACATCAGTTCGCCGATCGTGGTGTTCTGCTCCAAGGGCGACAACATCACTCCGCCACAGCAGGCGCTGGGTTGGATCCTCGAATGCTATGCCGATGTGGATGACATCAGGGCCTATGGGCAGACGATCGTCTATACAGTTCACGAGAACGTCGGCCATCTCGGCATCTTCGTTTCAGGTGGCGTCGCCAAGAAGGAGCATGCTGAATTTTCCAGCAACATCGATCTGATCGATGTACTCCCGCCCGGCCTTTACGAAGCGACGTTCGAAGCCAAGGACGAAGAAACCACTAGTTCCGATCTCGTTGTGGGCCAGTGGGTGATGCGCTGTGAGGCCCGGACGCTAGACGATATTCGGGCCATGGGTGGCAATTCCCCTGAGGACGAGCGGCGCTTTGCCGCGGCAAAACGCGTCTCGGAGCTCAATCTTGCCGCCTACCGCAAGTTCGTGCAGCCCTGGATCAAGGGCATGGTGGCGCCGCAGACGGCGGAGATGATGCGCAATCTGCATCCGCTACGGACGCAGTATGAGGCGTTCAGCAGCCAAAATCCGTGGATGAAAGCAGTGAAGTCGGCAGCGGAAGGGCTAGAAGAGAACCGCAAGCCGGTTTCGAACGACAATCCGTTCCTGGCATTTCAGGAGCAGGTCTCCAAGCAGATCGTTCATGCGCTGGACAGCTGGCGCGATTCGCAGGAAGCGATGAGCGAGGCGATCTTCCTCAACGTCTACGGCTCGCCGGCGCTACAGGCGGCGGTCGGCATAGATCCGAAAGCTGAACCGTCGCGCCGGCGCGAGATGCCGGCCGAACACCGTGCCATGCTCGACAAACGGATCGCCGAGCTCCGATCCAGGATTGGCGAAGGGGGGCTTCGCGAGGCGGCCATCCGTGCCCTGCTTTATATCGGCTCGGCGAGAGGAATGGTGGATGAACGCAGCATCGAGGCGTTGCGTCAGGCTCGTCGCGACGACAGCGGAACGCGACTAACGCTTGCCGAATTTAAGATGCTGGTTCGCGAGCAGTTCTTCATGCTGCTGCTCGATCGCGAGGCGGCGCTGGCCGTTATCCCGAAGTTGCTTCCCGACGATGTCAATCAACGCCGCGCGGCTTTCACGACGATGAGCGAGGTGCTGTCGGCCAGCGAGGACATCACAGGCGAGCGCGCCAGCCGCCTGCAGCGTGTCGCACAGCTGTTCGGTCTCGAAGCCGAAACGTCGGGGAGGGCGTCGAATGTTGCCCCTTTCGACCCCAAGGCGAAGGCATCGTAACACTGTCTGGAAGGAACCGGCTCATGTCAGCCGACACGTCGCAGGCACAGTCCCCGAGCAAATACGACCGCTTGATCGCGGCCGCGCAGGCCGTGCCGCCGGCCCCAACCATCGTTGTGCATCCGTGCGATGAAAGCTCATTGCGCGGCGCTGTCGATAGTGCACAGGCCGGCATTATCCGGCCGCTCCTGGTCGGACCTGAAAGGAAGATCCGGGATACGGCCGCCAGGCATGGTCTCGACATCGCGGCCTTCGAGCTTGTTGACGCAGCACATAGCGACGAAGCCGCTGCAAAGGCGGTAGAGCTGATTCACGCCGGCCGAGGTGAGCTGTTGATGAAAGGCAGCTTGCATACGGACGAGTTGATGCGCGCGGTCACCGCGAAGGCCGGAGGCCTGCGCACCGACCGCCGTATCAGCCATGTCTTCGTGATGGACGTGCCGGCCTATGCCGAGACCATCTTCGTGACGGACGCGGCCATCAACATCTTCCCTGATCTGGACGCCAAACGCGACATCATCCAGAACGCGATTGATTTGTATGTGGAAGCTGGGTTCGGCAAATCGCCGCGCGTGGCAATCCTGTCAGCGGTTGAAACCGTGACCTCGAAAATTCCGTCTACGATCGAGGCGGCAGCACTCTGCAAGATGGCGGACCGCGGGCAGATCACCGGAGGGATCCTCGACGGACCGCTGGCTTTCGACAACGCGATCGACGTGGAGGCGGCGCGGATCAAGGGGATCAAGTCCGAGGTCGCCGGTCGCGCGCAGATCCTCGTCGTTCCCGACCTGGAGGCCGGCAACATGCTGGCAAAGAATCTCGCCTATTTCGCTAAGGCGGACGGCGCGGGCATCGTGCTCGGAGCCCGGGTCCCCGTCGTCCTGACGTCACGCGCGGATTCGGCGCGCGCGCGGATGGCCTCGTGCGCGGTCGCAGCGCTGTATGCCTATGCCCGGCGCCGGCGTGCGCCAACGATTGCCGCGTGAACGCCGTGGACACCATCCTGGTGATCAATGCCGGCTCCTCCAGCGTCAAGTTCCAGGTCTACTCGATCGAGGGCGACGGAATATTGCGGCGACAGCTGAAAGGGCAGATGGATGGGATCGGCAGCCGCCCGCGTCTGCGTGCGAGTGGCTCCGCCGGCGATCCGCTTGCGGATCGCGCCTATCCGATCGAGGCGGTGCCGGATGTTCCGGCCGCGATGGACATTGCCGGCGCCTGGTTGCGGGATGAATTACGCATTCATCCGATCGCGGTCGGTCACCGCGTCGTTCACGGCGGCCCGGACTACGACCGGCCGATTCTAGTCGATCATGGTGTCGTGACCCGGCTGGAGCGGTTCATCTCGCTCGCGCCGCTGCATCAGCCTCACAATCTGGCGCCGATCCGCTCGATCCTGGCCAATTTACCGGAGCTTCCGCAGGTAGCCTGTTTCGATACGGCATTTCATCGTACGCACAGCGCGGTCGCCGATCACTATGCGATCCCGCATCAGCTCTATGCTGAGGGCGTGCGCCGCTACGGCTTTCACGGTCTCTCCTACGAATACATTGCGAAGACCTTGCCAAAGGTCGCGCCGAAAATCGCGAATGGTCGGGTGATCGTCGCTCACCTCGGAAGCGGCGCCTCGATGTGCGCTCTCAGCGCGGGACAAAGCGTCGAAAGCACCATGGGCTTCACCGCTCTCGATGGGCTTCCGATGGGAACCCGCCCTGGTCAGGTCGACCCCGGGGTCGTGCTCTATCTCATTTCCGAGAAGGGGATGTCAGCCTCCAACGTCCAGAACTTCCTTTACCGCGATTGCGGCTTGAAAGGGTTATCCGGCGTCAGCAACGATATGCGGGAGCTGGAGAGCAGTGAGGATCCGAGAGCTAGACTGGCGATTGAATATTTCAGCTATCGCATCGGCCTCAATGCCGGGATGCTTGCCGCGGCGCTGCAGGGGCTGGACGCGTTTGTCTTTACAGCCGGTATCGGCGAAAATTCCGCAACAATTCGCGCGCATGTCGTTCGCCAGCTCGCGTGGCTCGGCGTCACCCTCAGCGCCGCCGAGAATTTGCGCGACGCACAGCTGATCTCGGGCTCCGACAGTCGCATCCCAGTCTATGTGGTTCCGACCGACGAGGAGCTGATGATCGCGCAGCACACACTGGCGCTGCTGATGAAGAGAACAGCGAACAATCAAAGGCAGGAGAGGGCATCATGATTCCAGTGTTTCCAGATTCCAAGATTGCCCTGAAGGGGAAAAAAGGCCTCGTCGTAGGCATCGCCAACGACCAGTCGATCGCATGGGGGTGCGCCAAGGCCTTTCGCGCCCTCGGCGCGGATGTCGCCGTCACCTACCTGAACGAGCGCGCGAAGAAGCACGTCGAGCCTCTTGCGCAGGCACTCGAGGCGTCTATTTTCATGCCCCTCGACGTCATGACGGAGGGGCAGACTGAAGACGTGTTTGCCCGGATCGAGAGGGACTGGGGCCAACTCGATTTCCTGCTGCATTCGATCGCCTTCTCACCGAAGGAAGCCTTGCACGGACGTGTGGTGGACGTCGGCCGCGACGGTTTCCTGAAGACGATGGAGGTCTCTTGCTGGTCCTTCATGCGCATGGCTCATCTGGCCGAGCCGCTGATGAAAAACGGCGGCACCATGTTTACCATGACCTATTATGGCAGCCAGATGGTGGTCGAGAACTACAATGTCATGGGCGTAGCCAAGGCAGCGCTCGAGGCCTCGGTGCGCTACATCGCCGCTGAGCTGGGTCCGAGGGGAATCCGCGTGCACGCGATCTCGCCCGGACCGCTGGCCACGCGAGCGGCATCAGGCATTCCCGACTTCGACGAACTGATGGACAAGGCGCAATCCAAGGCGCCGGCGCGCAGTCTCGTCAGCATTGACGACGTCGGCAACGCCACGGCATTTCTCGCACTCGACGGCGCCAAGCTCATTACGGGAAGCGTTCTCTATATTGATGGCGGTTATCACATCATCGATTGATGAGGACGGGAACGCGACTCAGCGATAGTGCAGGGCGATCAACTCGGCGACGCAGGCCGGTCGTTTGCCGCCTTCGATCTCGATGACCAGATGATAGTTCACGCGCAGCCCATCGGGAGGCACGTCCTCCGTCTCAGCAACGCTGACGCGGCCGCGCAGCTTCGATCCCGCCGGGACCGGCGAAAGATACCTGATCCTGTCGGCGCCGTAGTTCAGGGTATTTCGGAGGCCTTTCAACCCCATCACAGAGCGGATGAACATCGGCGCCAACGCCAGGGACAACATGCCGTGGGCGATGGTGGTGCCGCCGGGCATTTCCGTCCTTGCGCGCTCCTGGTCGACATGGATCCACTGTTCATCGCAGGTCGCCTCCGCAAACTTGTTGATCCGGTCCTGCGTCACCTCGATCCAGTCGCTGGCGCCGATTTCGGTGCCGACCGCGGATCTTATCTCATCGAAATCGCCAAATATCCGCATGTCCTTCACCTTCAGATCATCATCTCCGGGACATGGTCGCCGACGAGGAGGTCGGCTTCCGTCGCAGCCATCACTTCGCCGATCGTGACGCCCGGCGCGGTCTCAAGAAGCGTCGCTCTGCCGTCGGCAAAGCCGATCACAGCCAAGTCGGTGACGACCAGATTCACCGGCCGCGCCGAGGTCAGCGGCAAGCTGCACTTCGCAACAATCTTCGACTTGCCCTTTGCTGCGTGCTGCATGGCGACGATGACCCGCTTGGCGCCGCTGACGAGATCCATGGCGCCGCCCATGCCAGGAACCATCTTGCCCGGGATCATCCAGTTGGCCAGATGGCCATGGGCATCGACTTGAAGGCCGCCAAGCACCGTGACGTCGACATGGCCGCCACGGATCAGTCCGAAAGACATCGCGCTGTCGAAGGTGGAGGCCCCGGGCAGCGCACTGATTGGGCGCCCCCCTGCGTCCGTTAGCGTTGGATGCGCCAGGCCTTGCTCGGGGATGGGCCCCGTTCCGATCAGACCGTTTTCCGACTGGAAGAACACTTTCAAGTCCGTTGGCACGTAGTTCGCGACCAGCGTCGGGATACCGATGCCGAGATTGACGAGGTCGCCGCTCCGAAGCTCCTTGGCGACGCGCCGGGCGATGATGATCTGCGGATCCATGCCGTCACCCGTTTGTAATGAGGTAGTCGACCAGCGGCGCCGGCGTCACGACGTGGTCGGGCGCGATCACGCCGACAGGCACAATGTTTTCCGCCGTGACGATCACGGTGTCGGCGGCCATCGCCATGACTGGATTGAAGTTGCGCGAGGTCAGCGCGTACGCCAAGTTGCCGAGGTAGTCGGCAAGGAAAGCATGCACCAGCGCAAACTGTGCACGCAAGGCTGTCTCAAGCAGAAAAGGCTTTCCGTCGACTTCGATCTCGCGCTTGCCCTGGGCAACCAGCGTGCCGACGCCGGTTGGCGTCAAAACTCCACCCAGCCCGCATCCACCCGCACGAATGCGCTCGACGAAGGTTCCCTGGGGTACCAGATCGACGACGATCTGGTTCGCCAACATTTGCTGCTGTGCTTTCGGATTCAGACCGATATGCGTTGCGGTCAATCGCGCGACCAGCGCAGCATCGAACAGCTTGCCGACGCCCTTGCCGGGGATCGCCGCGTCGTTGCAGATCAGCGAGAGGCCGCTCTTCTTCTGCCGAACCACCTCGTCGAGCAGGCGCTCTGGTGTTCCGACACCCATGAACCCGCCGACCATGACACTCGCGCCGGCCGGGATCATTGCGACGGCTTCTTCGAGGGAAATGGCCTTCATGAGGGAGAACTCCGGTCGGCGCGTGCAGGACGGTCAATGAATGCTGGAGGGCGGAAGTCGCGGTGCTTTGATCTGCGTCAAGGCTCCGCATCATTCGCAGACGATTCCCAGGCTCGCGAGCGTGTCGTGCCAGAGCTTGCGCAGTTCGGTGTGTCGGCTTTCCAGGACTGTACTGACGGTGTCGCGGAAGGGTAATAGGTCGGGACCTTTCAGGAACAGGATTTGTGCCTGCAACAGACGCCCGCTCTCGAACTCGATGCGGCGCAACGCCATCACGAAGGGGTCATTCGCGTTTGCCTCGACCGGTAGCAACGCCGCTGGCCGGATTGCGGCGTGGAGGGCGTGCGCGAGCGTGGCAAGATGGACTGCTTGCCAGAGAGAGCGATCGGCCATGCCTTCGTTCGGCGTCGGAAGCCAGGCGGCCTCCCAGGACACGGCCATGTAACCTAGGGCGAGATCCGGCACCCATGCGGTTGCCCGCATCAAAAGCGAGACGATCTCGCTTTCGCGGTAGAACTGAGCGTTCAATTCTGTCTGCCAGCCGGCCTCGAACTTAGCCGGCAGGGCGAGGGCGAACTGCCTTGCGAGAGCGCCATGGGCCGAGATCAGAAAAGCGGCGATGCGGGTCTGCTGGCTGGGCGGCACGCGGCCTTCGGAGTCGAGTGGTCCGAGAAATCCGCTCATCTCAGCGTCTTCTGAACGGGGATGGCGCGCAGATGGTCGTAACCGGCGGGAAATGGAGTGAGCTCACCGCCAGGATCTTCCGGCGCAATCCGGACCGCCTTGTTACCCTCCCAGCGTCCTGCCAGCACGTCATCGGCGAAGCGCGCGAGCAGGTCGGCTGTGAGCGCACCCTTTTCCAACGTGAAAGCGTGATAGGCGCCCGGGATGATCACGAGCGCGCTGTTGGGGATTCCGACTCTCAGGGTCTCGTGGAGGGCGCGCGGCGTCAGGAAGTCGAACTCTCCGTTCAGGATCATGGTTGGGACGGCGATGGAGGCGAGTTGCGGCGTCAGCGGCTTGAAGTCGAGGAACGACTCCATCAGGTTCTGCAACGCGTAGAGGTCATTGACCAGCCAGCCCTGCCGCTTGACCCCGTCGAGCTTGTCCAACAGCGGCTTCAACCAGTCATCGGACAGATTCATCGGCAGCAGCAGATCCTGGAGATAGCCGGTTCCACCCAGAATTAGGCCGGTGCGTAGTGCGTTGCCGATCAGGAGAAGTTGAGGCGAAAGCTCGGCAAAGCAACTCATTGGCACCAGACCCGAGAGGCGCGCCCCATGCTCGATCGCGTAGCGGAGCGCGATCAGGCCACCGAAACTGATTCCACTGAGGAAGACCGGTCCTTCACCGAGCATCTCGATCAAGCGATGCAGCGCAAGGACATGGTCGTCCTGATTGATGAAAAGCGTAGGCTTGTCGGAGGCGCCCTGGCCGAGCAGATCGAATGTCGCGACGCGAAAGCCCCGTGCTAAGAGCGCGTCGCGATAAGCGGTCCACAGTTCGGAATATTGAGTCAGTCCATTGACCAGCACGTAGGCCGGCGCCGTCGCAGGACCGTCGAGCTCATACCGGATCCGGTAGGAGCCGTGGGTGAGGAAAGGCATCGCTGCGACCCGGCATGTAATTCGTTCTCAAAATTCTCGCGCGGGCAGTTCGAATTCCCTTGCGCTAGATCAAAGGTCGCGCCGCGTCCGCTCCTAGCTTTCGGCAAAAATCAGGCCTGCCGGAGGAATTCGCCATGATTGGGAGACATGTCATGCGGCGATATCTCATCAGCCTGCTGTTGCTGTTGATCGGGACATCGCTCGCGGTCGCGCAGCCCTTCACGCGCCGCTCATCGCAGATGCAGCATGACGGGCTGAAGAAGACCTATGAGATCGCGAATTTCCGACTTGGCGGCAAGTACGATCTCGCCGATTCCTCGAAGTGGGAGAATGGCGGGGAGGGCGGTGTCACCCTGGAATCGCTTGGCGCCGGGAAACTGCACACGGCCTATATCGCCGTCGGTACGCCGCGCCGCAACGCCGCCGGTGAGATCACCAATGCCGTTGTCATCAACTCATACTATTCCGGCGACTCCACCGACATGTACGAGCAGTGGGTCAAAGGAGCAGCCTTGTCAGGCACCGTGCCAATTATCGGCCCGGGCCGGCCGATCGATACGGATCGCTACTATGTCATCATGGTCGATCCGCTTGGGACCTGGGGCGCCAGTAAACCTTCGGACGGTCTCGGCGTAAAATTTCCGCAGTACAGTTACTACGACATGGTCCAGGCCAACTACCGGATGCTGCGCGACGGGCTGAAGGTCGCGCGCGTTGCGTTGGTGTCCGGCGTTTCCATGGGCGGCACGCAGACCTATGTCTGGGGCGTGATGCATCCCGAATATATCGGCGCAATGATGCCGATCGGCGGCACCACGCAATCGGATGGCGAAGATCCGGTCGGCAACTGGACATTCCAGATGATGACGGCAGCGATCGAATCCGATCCGGTGTGGCAGGACACCAAGGGTGATTATTACAAGCTGGCCAAAGAGAAGCATCCGATGCCGGGCGTGGCGTTCGGCTGGTCGATCCTCGGCATGACGGGCTATGACTTTGCCTTCCGTACGACCCAGAATTGGGGCGCCGTCCAGCCCGAAATCTTCTATTGGGACCCCCCGAACGAAAAGGCGGCGTTGAACGTCGTCAACCGCGCCAAGCTTTATGATGCGGTCGACCTTGTCTGGCGCAACCGTGTCGGCGAAACGCACAACATCAACCCTTATCTCGGCCGCATCCAGGCGCGGACGCTGGTGATGCACATCACCAATGACCTGTGGCTGAACTTCAAGTTGGCTCAGAAGGCAGTCGATCGCGTGCCTGGCGCGGACCTTATTGCTCAGGAAAGCCCGGTCGCCCATTATGGTGTGTTTCCGATCATCAACCAGCGCAAGAATGACCCGAAGTTCGTTGCGTTCATGGATGATGTGGCAAGCCTCGACCGCGCGCAGAAATTCATTGACAAGAATTATCGGGTGCCCGGCGTCGCAGAGAACATCGACCCCAAAAAGTCGTTCTGGAAGGAGTTCGTGACCTACCCCTATCCGGTCAAATACGCCAATGCCAAGGACAAGGGCGGCAATTCCTGGCAGATCGGCTACATGGATGAATATGCCGGCACGGACAAGGATCCGAAGGTCCTCGTCGTCATCCATGGCAAAGGCGCTTTCGGCGGTCACTACGGCAATATCATGCAGTATGCGCTGCGCAGCGGCCTTCGCGTGATCGTGCCCGACCTGCCGCATTACGGCATGTCCGGGCCCGGCAATCTCGACAAGAGTCCGGCGCGCACGATGCAGGACATGCGCGAGGTCATCTACGACCTCGTCGTCAACCAGCTCGGCGTCAAGAAGGCGTATTATCTCGGCCATTCGCTCGGCGGTCAGTTCGTGATGGGCTATGCCCTGACCTGGCCGGATGCAGTGCAGGGCCTGGCGCTGGAGGCGCCGTCAGGTCTCGAGGAATATCCGCGCGAGATCACCATCGCCAAGGGCAAAAAGGCGCCACTGTTCGACCCGGCCTTCGATCATGACTTCGGCAAATGGAGGGCGACCTGGGACCAGACGGGCATCCTTGCCGCGGAGAAGGCGCGTGACGAGCAGAACATCCGTGACTTCTTCTACTTTAAGAAGCGTGACCCGGAGACCGGCGCGGTGTCGGCTGCCAAAAGCGGCTATTTCTTCAGCGACAGCGAATATGCCCGCCTCCACACCGAGCAGCGCGTCGGGCTGACCAAAGGCAATCCGAAGGAGCTGGAGCAGTGGTGTAACATCTTTATCTACGACATCTACACGATCGGCGCAGAGCTCCAGCAGGATGATCCGAAGAACTTGTACGAGCGGCTCACGCAGATCAAGGCGCCGATCTTCCTCGCATTCGGCGACAAGGAGCCGTTCATCCCGACGCCGGCATTCAATGGGCTGACAGACCTCGGACGCGACGCCATCACGCCGTTCATGACGCGCATGACCAATGCGGGCAATCGACCGATCCTCAAGATCTATCCGGAGAGCGGGCATTTCATTCACACAGACAATCCGGTCGAATACTCGTCCGATGTCGTGGATTTCGTGACGCGGGGAAGCGTCGACACGTCATCGCCGCTCGGGACCGACCGCATGCTCAAGGGGGCGGTGGTCACGGCCTTGCCGGTGGCTCCGACACCGCCCGGGGCCGCGCCTACCGCTGGCCTAAACAAGTAGGGCCGGTTGATGCCGAGGGTGCAGGCAGGCGAAGTCCAGCTGGGTTGGCGAGAGTGGGGACGAGGCGACGTCACCGTCGTCTTCATCCACGGCAATCTCGCCAGCAAGGACTGGATCGAGCTCGCTGCCCCGCTGTTTCCTTCTGGTCTTCGCGTCATCGGCATCGACTGGCGCGGTTGCGGCGACAGCGACCGGCCGAAGCCTACGGTTGACTACACCAACTACACGATGCTGCAGCACGCAAAGGACATGCTGGCTGCGCTCGACACCCTGGATATCAACTATTGCCATCTTGCAACGCATTCGACCGGCGGCATCATTGCGGCCCGTATGCTGCTGATGCAACCGCGCCGTTTCGGACGGGTGTTCGCGCTTGATCCGGTCACGCCGCTGGGGATGGCCTTCAATACCGATCAGATCGGACTGTTCCGAGCCATGATGGCGAGCAAAGAGTTGACCCGTTCGGTGATGGCGACCGCGGCCTCATCCCTGTTTATCCCAGAAAGCATGGCCCCGAATAAGGTCCCGCAATTCCGTCCAGGGGGCGCGGACATCCAGGCGCTGTTCGAGCGGATTATCGAACAAAGCTTCGGCGTCTCCGAAGGCATCTGGATCGGGACACCCGTCAATCTCACGCGCGAGCGGGAGAGCCGGGAATTGGAGAGCCGCATGCCGGAGATCGGGCATTCGCATCTGGTATTGTGGGGCGAACGGGACGGCTGGATCCCCCCCGCCGATCTTCATGCGATGGCCGTGGCAATGCCAGACTGTCGCCTCGTCGTGGTGCCCGGTATCGGACATTCGATGAACCTTGAAATGCCCGCGCTCTACGCCGGCTATTTTGGTGCGTGGTTCGGGGGACTTGCTGCGTAACAAGGAGGAATGACACCATGGCCGATAGCAATCCATCCGCAGCGGGTATCCGCACCATGCTCGCCGATACGCTTCTTCGCCTGCGCAAGGCCAACGCCGATTATTTCGAGCAGCTGGAAATGGGCTTAAGTGCCTCGAAGCTGCCGATTGCAAGCGGCGCTAAGGAGTTCTGCGGCTACATGCAGCGCAACGTCACCGCGACGTTCGACCTCGGCGACAAGCTCATGCAGGCCAAGGACATGAAGGACGCCCTTGAGATCCAGTCTGATTTCTTCCAGGCCCAAATGCGATTGCTCACCGAACAAACCAGAAGCATGGGCGAGTCTGCCATGAAGGCGGCGACCGAAGCGTTTGCACCGAAGAATTGAGCGACGCTCGTCGCGGACGGCGCTGCAGCAGATGCAGGCGATGCTGGCGACACTGACTGCACGTGAACGTCAAGTATTCGAGGTGTCGTGCGCGGGCGACTCAACAGGCCGATCGCGTCTGAATTGGGAGCGATGGAGCGGACAATCAAGGCACATCGTCATCGAGTGACGGAGAAGATGAACGTGCGGTCTCTGGCACAGCTGGTCACCATAGCTCAGCGGCTCGGATTGCTTGCTTCACGAATGTGACCAGTTTGACGCGATCGACCACGAAAAAGCCCCGGCGTGCCGGGGCTTTGGTTTGCCAAGGTGGGTGCCATCAATATCTGGCCGCGACCGGTGCGCCGTATCCACCGAAGCGGTAGTTCAACCGAAGCGTGACCATGTCCACATCCTGACTGATCCCACCGCCGGTGAGGACAAACCCTCCAGGAGTAACCACGCCTGCGAAGCCGGCGTTGTCACGCCCCATCCAGAGATGGTCGTATTCGATACCGAACGACCAATTGGGCGTGAA
>NZ_JBVVPB010000037.1:0-52668 GCF_055807435.1 Bradyrhizobium sp. Ken51
TGACCGAATTGAACTGCGTATTGCCGAGCGGATAATATTCTTCGCCGACGACCTTGCCCTTCAGCACGTTCTCGACGTGCTTGCGCGCGATCTTGTTCGAGGTGCGCGGCCAGATGTAGTCGGACCCGATGAAGAAGAACGACTTCGCGCCCTTCTCCTTGGCGATCCAATTCAGGCCGGCGAGGATCTGCTGAGTGGCTTCCTGGCCGGTGTAGATCACGTTCTTCGACTGCTCGAGACCCTCATAGAAGGTCGGGTAATAGAGCATGCCGTTGTACTGCTCCATGACGGGCAGCACGGCCTTGCGGGACGCCGAGGTCCAGCAGCCCATGATCGCCGCGACCTTGTCGTTGACCAGCAGCTTCTTGGCCTTCTCGGCAAAGGTCGGCCAATCGCTGGCGCCGTCCTCCTGGATGAACTTGATCTTGCGCCCGAGCACGCCGCCCATGGCATTGATCTGCTCGATGGCGAGCTTTTCGGCTTCAATCGAGCCGGTCTCGGAGATGGCCATGGTGCCGGTCGCCGAATGCAGGATGCCGACCGTCACCTCGGTGTCGGTGACCGCGAGGCCCGTGGTATTGACCGCCGAGGTCGCCGGGGCCTGCGCAAAGGATGCTCGCGGCAGCATGGTGATGGCCGGGACGGCCGCCATTCCCATCAATAATTTGCGCCGGAGCGGCGATAACAGGCCCTTGTTCGCTTCGTCTGACATGAGCACCCCACTGTTGTTCGAGGACACGCGATTGGTGCCGTGAGGATGGCTCGAATTTGTGCACTGCAAGCATACGCAAGATCGCGTATACTGCACCGCAAAATGACGACGTAGGCTTTTGGTACGGGTTTTGCGAGGGGTCCGGTAAGTTCGGGAGTGGGAGTGGGGCTTAAGTGGCAGGGCGGCAGCGAATAGATCGCGTCAGGCGCCAGTACAACCAATGGGTCGCCAACCAGACGCTGGAAGACTACGCGCTGCGCTTCACCGCCAAGAGCGCGCGCCGTTGGTCCGCCGCTCGCGTAGCCAACACTGCACTCGGCGCCATCTCCTTTCTGGCGCTGGAGGCGATCGGCGGCACAATCACCCTGAACTACGGCGTCACAAACGCCACCGCAGCGATCCTCGTCGTCTCCACCATCATCTTCTGCTGCGGCGTTCCGATTGCCTATTATGCCGCCAAATGCGGCATCGACATTGACCTGCTCACCCGCGGCGCCGGCTTCGGCTATATCGGCTCGACCGTCACCTCGCTGATCTACGCCTCCTTCACCTTCATCTTCTTCGCGATCGAGGCGGTGATCCTGGCCACGGCGCTTGAGATGTGCTTCGGCATTCCCCGCCCGATCGGCTACCTCATCAGCGCGGTCGCGATCATCCCGCTTGTCACCTACGGCATCACGCTGATCAGCCGCTTCCAGCTTTGGACGCAGCCGATCTGGATCATCCTGCACATCCTGCCCTTTGCCGCGATCGCCTGGGCCAATCCTTACTCGTTCACGGAATGGCGCAAATTCGCCGGCGAGCACGGCGACCCCAGCGGACATTTCGATCTGCTGCTGTTCGGTGTCGCATCCTCCGTGGTGTTTTCGCTGGTGGCCCAGATCGGCGAACAGGTCGACTTCCTCAGGTTCCTGCCGCGCGACCGCCGCACCTCGCGAACGTCGTGGTGGACCGCCCTGCTGATCGCGGGCCCCGGCTGGATCATCTTCGGCGCGCTGAAACTGCTATTGGGCTCGTTTCTCGCCTTCTTCGCGCTGAGCCACGGTCTCTCCAGCGAGCTGGCCGCCGAGCCTGCGCACATGTATCTCGAAGCGTTTCGCTACGTGCTGTCGCAACCGGACATGGCCTTGGCACTCACCGGCGCGTTCGTGATCCTGTCGCAGCTCAAGATCAACGTCACCAACGCCTATGCAGGCTCAATCGCCTGGTCGAACTTCTTCTCGCGTCTGACGCATAGCCACCCCGGCCGGGTCGTCTGGCTGGTGTTCAACGTGATGGTGGCGCTGCTGCTGATGGAAATCGGCGTCTACAAGGCGCTGGAGCAGACGCTGGCGCTCTATTCCAATGTCGCGATCGCCTGGGTCGGCGCGCTGGTGTCCGATCTCGTGGTCAACAAGCCGCTCGGCCTGCGCCCGCCGCAGATGGAGTTCAAGCGCGCCCATCTCTACGACATCAATCCGGTCGGCGTCGGCGCGATGACGATCGCGACCATCGTCTCGATCGCGGCATTCTACGGCCTGTTCGGCTCGACCATGAAAGCGCTCGCGGCCTTTGTCGCGCTGACGGTCGCCTTCGTCACCGCACCCGTCATCGCCTGGCTCACCGACGGAAAATACTACATCGCGCGCAAGCCGAAGAGGAGCTGGGCCAATATCGAATCGATCCAGTGCTGCATCTGCGAGCACCATTTCGAGCCGGAGGACATGACTTCCTGTCCTGCCTATGCCGGCCCGATCTGCTCGCTATGCTGCTCGCTCGACGCGCGCTGCCATGACCTATGCAAACCGCATGCGCGCGCGCAGGTGCAATTCGCCGACGCGCTCGCCAGGATCTTGCCGCAGCCGATCTATCAGCGGATCAATTCGCAGTTCGGTCACTACATCGGTGTGTTCATGGTCTCGGCTGGCCTCGTCGCGCTGGTGTTGGGGCTGATCTACCTCCAGACCTCGGTCAGCGTGCCTGGCGAGAACATGCTCGTCTCCAACGTGCTCTGGAAGGTGTTCTTCTCACTCAGCATCATCATCGGCGTGGTGGCCTGGCTGTTCGTGCTGGCGCAGCAGAGCCGACGGGCCGCTGAGGCCGAGACCCGGCGCCAGACCACGCTGCTGATCCAGGAGATCGACGCGCACAAGCGCACCGACGCCGAGCTCCAGCGCGCCAAGGAAATCGCCGAATCCGCCAACCTCGCCAAGAGCCGCTACGTGGTGGGCCTGAGCCACGAGCTGCGCTCGCCGCTCAATGCGATCAGCGGCTATGCCCAACTCCTGGAGCAGGACACGACGCTCAGCACCAAGCCGCGCGACCAGGTCCGCGTCGTCCGCCGCAGTGCCGATCACCTCTCCGGCCTGATCGACGGCATTCTGGACATCTCCAAGATCGAGGCGGGGCGGCTGTACCTGTCGCGCGACGAGGTGCGCCTGAGCGAATTCCTCGACCAGCTCGTCGGCATGTTCCGCCTTCAAGCCGCGGCCAAGAGCATCGACTTCGTGTTCAGGCGGCCGGCGCATTTGCCGGTCGTGGTCTATGCCGACGAGAAGCGGCTGCGCCAGGTGCTGATCAATCTGCTGTCCAACGCGATCAAGTTCACCCAGGCCGGCAGTGTGCAGTTCGTGGTGCACTATCGCAGCCCGGTCGCCGAGTTCGAGGTGATCGACACCGGCCCCGGCATCCAGGGCGACGATCTCGAACGCATCTTCGCACCTTTCGAACGCGGCGCGCTCGGTGTCTCGCAGCCGCAGACCGGGACCGGGCTGGGCCTGACCATCAGCCGGCTGCTCGCCGGCGTCATGGGCGGCGACATCAAGGTCTCGAGCACGGTCGGCAGCGGCAGCACGTTCAAGGTCAAGATGCTGCTCTCGGAAGTCACCAATCCGCAGCGCATTGCGCCGGTGGAGGCCCCGATCTCCGGCTATCACGGCACGCGCAAGACCATCCTCATTACCGACGACGATCCCGTGCATCGCGACCTCCTGCGCGAGGTGTTGACACCACTCGGCTTCATCCTGCTCAGCGCGCCGGACGGACCTGGCTGCCTGGCGCTGGCCCAGCACTGCCGGCCCGATCTGTTTTTGCTCGATATCTCCATGCCTGGTATGGATGGCTGGACGGTCGCAGAGACGTTGCGCGCGAACGGCCACCATCAGGCGCGCATCCTGATGGTGTCCGCCAGCGCGCTCGAGGCCCACGGCGCACCGCTGGCGCAGCCTTTCCACGACGGCTATCTGATGAAGCCGATCGACATTCCCAGGCTTTTGGAAGGCATCCGCCAGCTTCTCAAGATCGAATGGCAATACGGCTCGGACGAGATCGCCGTGCCGCTATGGCGGCCGGAGAGCGGCTCGCGGCCGCCTGTACGACACATCGAGGCGCTGATCGGGCTCGGTCAGATCGGCTACGTCAAGGCTATCCAGTTGAAGCTGGACGAGATCGGCAGTGAGCACCCCGAACATGCCGACTTCGTCGCGGAAATGCGGTCGCTGATCGACCGCTTCGATCTCGACCAGTACATGGCCACATTGAAGACGTTGCATGCGTATGAGCACTGAGTCGAAAAAGCGCGACGTCGCGCTCGTTGTCGACGACTCCCCGGAGACGCTGCGGCTGCTCACCGACGCGCTCGACAGCGCCGGGATGACGGTAATGGTGGCGCTCGACGGCGCGGCCGCAATGCGCATCGTCGACCAGATCACGCCTGACATCGTGCTGCTCGACGCGGTGATGCCTGGCATGGACGGGTTCGAGACCTGCCGCCGCCTCAAGCGCGATGCGGGCCTTGCCAATGTCCCGGTGATATTCATGACGGGGCTCGCCGAGACCGAGCACATCGTGCGCGGGCTGGAGGCCGGCGGCGTCGACTACGTGACCAAGCCGATCGTGATCGAGGAGATGCTGGCGCGCATCCGCGTTCATCTCGGCAATGCGCGGCTGACGCAAAGCGCACGCGCCGCGCTTGACGTCTCCGGCCGATTCCTGTTCGCGGTCAACCGCCAGGGCAAATTGTTGTGGGCGACCCCGCAGGCGCAGAAGCTGCTGACGGACCACCACGGCGCGCAGGCCGACGACGACTTCGTCCTGCCAGTATCATTGCTGCAATGGCTGGAGCAGGCCAAGGGCAAGGGCAGCTCGAAATCTCAGGCGGCTTCCCTGCCCGACAATCCTCAGCTCCGGCTGTACTACATGGGCGAGACCGCGCCGAACGAGTTTCTGCTTCGGCTGTCCAGGGAGTCCGGCACCGCGCCGCCACCCGAATTCACCAGCGAGCTCGGCCTCACCACCCGCGAAGGCGAGGTGCTGGCCTGGCTCAGCAAGGGCAAGACCAACCGCGACATCGCGCAGATTTTGGGCTTGAGCCCGCGCACGGTCGACAAGCATCTCGAGCAGATCTACTCCAAGCTCGGGGTCGAGAACCGGACTGCGGCGGCGGCGATTGCAACGAATGCGACAAGAAGGAATTCCTGACGCCTCCACCGCCGTCGTCCTGGACAAGCGCAGCGAAGCGGAGCGCCGATCCAGGACCCATTACCACAGTACGTGGTTTGGCGACGATTCTTTATGACAAGCTCGCGCCGCAACTTCTCCCTGGGGTAATGGGTCCTGGCTTTCGCCAGGACGACGGAGAAGCTTGTAGCGACACCTGCCTCTCCTCACCCGTACACAAACTCCCCGCCATCCAGATCCGTCTTCGGGATCTCGTCCTTTTCGGTCCAGTAATCCTGGCTGTGCTGCCATTCCGGCTTGTCCCCGCGCTTGGGCAGCAGGTCCATGTTGCGCATCATGTAGCCGGGGTTGAAGTTTTCCGGATCGATCCAGGGCAGGATCGGCATGTTGTGGTCTTCGGCGCGTAACTTGACCTCGACCTTCTTCTTGCCTTTGGCCTTCATGTGACCGAGCAGGCGGCAGACGAAGTCGGCGACGAGGTCGACGCGCAGCGTCCAGCTGGCGCGGAAATAGCCGAACACCCAGACCATGTTCGGCACGCCCGTGAACATCATGCCGCGATAGGTGACGGTGTCGCCGAAGTCGAGCGGCTTGCCGTCGACCTCGAAGGCGATGTCGCCGAGCGCCGCGAGATTGAATCCGGTTGCGGTGACGATGATGTCGGCTTCGAGCAGCTTGCCGGATTTGAGCTGGATGCCGTTCTCGACGAAACACTCGATCTCGTCGGTGACGACGGACGCCTTGCCACTTGCGATGCCCTTGAACAGATCGGCATCGGGCACGAAGGCGATGCGCTGCCGCCACGGCCGATAGCTCGGAGTAAAATGGGTGTCGACATCGTACTCCGGACCGAGCACCGCGCTGATCTGGCCGATCAGCTCCTTCTTCACCTGCTCGGGCTTGGAGATGCAGAGTTTCGTGAAGGCGTCCTGCTCGAACAGGATCTTGCGGCGGACTATCTCGTGGATCCAGGCCTCGTCGACCTGCAGCCGGCGCAGCTCCTCCGCGATCTCGATGGCGTTGCGCCCGAGACGGAAATAGGTCGGCGAACGCTGCAGCATCGTGACATGCGCGCATTTGTCGGCGATGTTCGGCACCAGCGTCGCCGCCGTCGCGCCGGAGCCGATCACGACGACCTTCTTGTTCGCGAGGTCGATATCATCAGGCCAGGTCTGCGGATGAACGATGCGGCCCTTGAAGCGATCCGTACCCTTCCATTCCGGCGTATAGCCTTCCGAATGGCGGTAATAGCCCTGGCACATCCAGAGAAAATTCGCGGTGAAGGTCTTTGGCTCGCCAGTGTCGGTCGTCACCGCCTCGATGGTCCAGAGGTTCTGCTCGCTCGACCAGCTCGCGGAATTGATCTTATGCTTGTAGCGGATATGTCGCGCGATATCGTTTTCATCGATCACCTCGTTCATATAGGCGAGGATTTCGTCGGCGGTCGCGATCGGCGGCCCGACCCAGGGCTTGAAGCTATAACCGAAGGTGTGGAGATCGCTGTCGGAGCGGATGCCGGGATAGCGATGCGTGGTCCACGTGCCGCCGAACGTCGCCTGCGTTTCCAGGATGACGAAGCTCGCATCCGGAAGCTGCCTGGTCATGTGATAGGCGCTACCGATGCCCGAGATACCGGCGCCGACGATCAGCACGTCGAAATGTTCAGAAGCCTGTTTGGCCGTGGCGTGACTGCGAACAGCGACATTCATTGTTGCTTCTATGCCTTGCTTGTTTTTGTGGCCGCCCTTGATTGGGCGGCGCGTTTCCTCCGCGACGGACGTGGTTGCCCATCGCGCTTCCGCTTCAAGATGACATAGATCAGGACGCGGTCAAATCACAGCGCCGCACCCCAGCTCCGCGCGGTCTGCAAGATCCAGTCGCGATAGAGCGTGAGCGGCGTGACACCGGTCAGCCCGCCGCAGCCGGCGGCTCCGTTCGGCCCCGTGGACCAACTGATGACGCCGACGAGCACGGATCCGGTCGCCTTGTCCTCGAACACGGGACCGCCGGAATCACCGGTGCAGGCGCCAATTCCGTCGCGAACACCGTTGGTTACGGGGTCGACCAGCCGGATCTGGAGCGTGCCGGGCTGCCCCGTCGCGACGAGGCCGGCAACACGCGTCGCGCCGCCACTCTTGCCGTCGCCACGCACTGTGACGCCGATACCGGCGATGACGAAGCGGCTGCCGACCTGGATCGGTATATTCGGCGTCCCGACCGGCACCGTCGATTTTCCCTTGAGTGGAATTTCCAGTTGCAGCAGCGCCAAGTCGGCGGTAGCGCGATGCGCCTGCATTGCCTGCATGTTGAAATTCGGATGGATCGCGACGGTGCGGACGTTCAGCAATTGCGGCTGCCCGTCGGTGCCGCGATCGACGATCTTGTAGTCCGCGCCTGGCTGCACGCAGTGGGCAACGGTGAGCACAAGCTTTGGCGCAACCAGGGTGCCGGTACAGAAATTGCCGCGGGAGCCGACGATGGTGACGACGGCGCGCGCGACACCATCGGCCTGCGGCGTGCCGCCACCAACGATGGCATAGGCGGGCGTGGCGAGCAGCAGCGCGGATGTAATGAGGGTTACGAGCTTTTTCATGGGAACACGCTTCGGTGTCGGCATCGTTGACGGCGGTGGGATTGCTTCGGACTGGCCCTTGCCGATAGCGCATGCTAGCGCTCTTGGAAAGGAACAGACGAGGGCGGGATCTTGACGATCGAGGCTGTGATCTTTGATTTTGGTGGCGTGCTGACGAGTTCGCCGTTCGAAGCGTTCACGCGGTTCGAGACAGAGCGTGGCCTGCCCATCGACATCATCCGGCGCACCAACGCCGCCAATCATCTGGAAAATGCCTGGGCCAAGTTCGAGCGCGCCGAGGTCGATATCGACACGTTCGATCATTTGTTCGCGACGGAGTCGCTGGCGCTCGGCGCGGAGGTGCGCGGCCGCGATGTGCTGCCGTTGCTCCAGGGCGATCTGCGCCCCGAGATGGTCGAAGCGCTGAAGCGCATCAAGGCGCAATTCAAGACCGGCTGCATTACCAACAATCTGCCGGCCAATGCGATCGGCAGCATGACCGGGCGCTCACTTTATGTCGCCGAGGTGATGGTGCTGTTCGACCATGTCATCGAGTCCGCCAAGATCGGCCTGCGCAAGCCCGACCCGCGCATTTATCAGCTGATGGTCGAGACGCTGAAGGTCGATCCGAACAATTGCGTCTATCTCGACGATCTCGGCGTCAATCTGAAGCCGGCACGCGAGATGGGCATGACGACGATCAAGGTGACCAGCGGCGCCCAGGCGATCGCCGAGCTCCAGGCCGCGACGGGATTGAAGCTGAGCTAGAGCATCATTCTCCGTCATTGCGAGCGCAGCGAAGCAATCCAGACTGCCGCCGCGGAACGATTCTGGATTGCTTCGCTGCGGTCGCAATGACGACTGTGGCGAGCTATCGCCGAACCAGACCTACTCGGCCGCGGCGGCGATCCGTTCCGGAAACGCGGCGGCAAGTGAAGCACGATCGGGCTTCAATACGCCGCGCTCAGTGATGAGGCCGGTGACGAGCCGCGCCGGGGTGACGTCGAAGGCATAGTTCGCGACCGGCGAGCCCTCCGGCACGATGCGCACCGTCTCAAGTCTTCCGTCCGCGGTGCGGCCGGTCATATCGGTGACTTCCGTGCCGCTGCGCTGCTCGATCGGGATGTCGCGGATGCCGTCATCGACGGCGAAATCGATCGTCGGCGACGGCAGCGCGACATAGAACGGCACGCCGTTATCATGCGCGGCCAGAGCCTTCAAATATGTACCGATCTTGTTGCAGACGTCACCGTTGGCGGCAACGCGATCGGTGCCGACGATGGCGAGATCGACCATGCCGTGCTGCATCAGATGCCCGCCGGTGTTGTCGGGAATCACGGTATGCGCCACGCCGTGATGGCCGAGCTCCCAGGCCGTGAGCGAGGCGCCCTGGTTGCGCGGACGCGTCTCGTCGACCCAGACATGGATCTTGATGCCGCGCTCATGCGCGAGATAGATTGGCGCCGTCGCCGTGCCCCAGTCGACGGTCGCGAGCCATCCGGCATTGCAATGGGTCAGCAAATTGACGGTCTCGCCCGGCTTCTTCTTTGCGACGATCGCCTCGATGAGTTTCAGGCCGTTGCCGGCGATGCCACGGTTGATCTCGACGTCCTGCTCGACGATCTCGTCGGCGCGCGCATAGGCAGCTTCGGCGCGCTCCAGCGGATCGATCGGCGCGAGGCTCGCGCGCATCTCGTCCAGCGCCCATTTCAGATTGATCGCGGTCGGCCGCGCCACTACGAGCGTGTCGTAGGCACGCTTCAGGCCGGCGTCGGAGGCGTCCTCGCGCATCGCGAGCGCCATGCCGTAAGCTGCGGTCGCGCCGATCAGCGGCGCACCGCGCACCAGCATGTCGCGGATGGCGAGGGCCGCGTCCTCGCATGAGGTCAGCTTCGCAACAATGAACTCATGCGGCAGCCGGCGCTGGTCGATCGCTCCGACCGACCAGCCGTCGCGCTCACGCCAGATGCTGCGAAAATGCTTGCCGTCGACCTTCATGGCATTCTGCCTTTCGTATCACGTGCGCAGGATGCGCCCGGCCACCGCATCGAGCTTCTTCAAGAGCTCGGGATCGCGCGCCTCGGGCGCGGTGATCAGCGCGGTATCGAGCGCGCGGTCCGAGCCGATCGGGCACGGCTCATGCTCGCGCGGGAAGTCTTTCGCCAGCCGCGCCACCAGCGCTTTTGCCTTGTCGGCATTCGAGCTCAGAACGCGGATGATGTCCTGCACGGTGACGGCGTCGTGATCGGGATGCCAGCAATCGAAATCCGTCACCATCGCAACGGTGGCGTAGCAAAGTTCGGCCTCACGCGCGAGCTTCGCTTCGGGCATGTTGGTCATGCCGATCACGGAATAGCCCAGCGTCTTGTAGGTCGTGCTTTCCGCATAGGTCGAGAATTGCGGTCCCTCCATGCAGACATAGGTGCCGCCGCGCGCAAACGCGATGCCCTCGGCTTCGGCCGCCGTGGCAAGATGGATGCGCAGCCGCGGCGAGACCGGGTGCGCCATCGACACATGCGCGACGCATCCCCGGCCGAAGAACGAGCTCTCGCGCTTGTGGGTGCGATCGACGAACTGGTCGACGAGAACGAAGGTTCCCGGCGGCAGCTCCTCCCTGAACGAGCCACAGGCCGACAGCGAGATCAGGTCGGTGACGCCGGCGCGCTTGAGGACGTCGATATTGGCGCGATAATTGATGTCGGAGGGCGACAGCCGGTGGCCCTTGTCGTGGCGCGGCAGGAACACGATCGGCAGGCCGGCAATGGAGCCGCGCCGCAAGGGCGCCGACGACTCACCCCAGGGGCTGTTGATCACCTCTTCGCGAGCATCCTCCAGCCCCGGCAGATCGTAGATGCCGGAACCGCCGATGATGCCCAATACCGCCTGCGTCATGCTTGCTCCACCCCGTTCGCGCCTTGGCGATTCCGTGGAGAAGCTATGCCAGTTTTATGTGGGTTTTGGAACGGGTGATGGGGCGGAAGTGCCGTCAGGAGGACGCGCGCCAGCGCGCCTGACTAAGCCGCGGCCGCCGACTGCAGCTGAGCCGAGACCATGCGCTCCAGCGTCTCGACGGACTGGAAGTTCTCCGGTGTGATCTCGGCCTGGGGAATCGTGAAGTCGAACTCGGCTTCAACGCCGAGCATCAGATTGACCATGTCCATCGAGGTCAGGCCGACGTCAACGAGCTTGGCCTGCGACGTGACCTCGGCGGAGAGCGAGTTCTGCGCGAGGATGCCCTTCACCAGCTTGATGATGCGATTGCGCAAATCGGTATCGAAAGCCTGCATCGGTAAATTCCCATCTGTCGACAAAGGTCGGACCGGTTGCCGGCTACGATGGGCACGGCAGGCCGATCCCGCAATGGACACCACCATTACTTCGCGTTTCTTAGTAAACGATGACTCAGATTGTCTGGATTTCTGGCTTCTTACAGATCCCTAATGCGATCGCGGGAATCCGGACGATGCAAACAACCCGAACTTAACTGTTCGTTCGGAATTGGGCTTTGTTTACCCTCTATTTCATCGACGAATTTGAATTAAATCCGTAGCCTCATCTCATAAGCAAAGATGGTCGAAGGATCGCTCAAGCGGCATCGCGAATGATGCCGGCGATCCTGAACGGCAAACCGGAGGCGGACGAGTATGAACGTGCGTGAAGCAGTCCTCACTGTCGACGAGACGCAGACGAGCTTTCTCGAGCAGGGTCCCTCCCTCGTCGAACGCGCCGCTCGAACCGCTGCCACGGCGGCTGCCGACGCAGAGGGGGTCGATCGCGATGCCCGCTTCCCCCACAAGGCCTTCGATGTCGCGCGTGAGCAGAAGCTGCTCGGCGTCATGATCCCGGCCGAGTTCGGCGGCTTCGGTGCCTCGATCCACGACGTCACCGACGTCTGCTACACGCTCGGACGGGCCTGCGCCTCCACGGCGATGATCTACGCCATGCACACGACAAAGGTCGCCTGCGTCGTCAGGCACGGCCACGGCATCCCCTGGATGGAAACCATGATGCGCCGGGTCGCGCGCGACCAGTGGCTGCTCGCCTCCTCCACCACCGAAGGCCAGAACGGCGGCAACATCCGCGCCAGCGCAGCCGCCGTCGACGTCGCAGGCGACACCGTCTCGCTGCTGCGCGACGCCACCGTGATCTCCTACGGCGCCGAGGCCGACGGCCTCGTCACCATCGCCCGCCGCGCCACCGATGCTTCCGCGTCCGACCAGGTGCTGCTGGCGCTCGCCAGGGACGATTATTCGCTGAAGCGGACGCTGGGCTGGGAAACCCTCGGCATGCGCGGCACCTGCTCGACCGGTTTCGAGCTGAAGGTCGACTGCCCGACCGACCGCGTCTTTCCGGAAGCCTACGACAAGATCCACGCCCAGACCATGACGCCGTTCGCGCATCTGTGCTGGTCCTCGGCCTGGGCGGGTATCGCTGCAGCCGCGGTCACACGTGCGCAGGCCTTCGTCCGCAAGGCGGCCCGCACCTCAGGCGGCCAGATGCCCCCGGCAGCCGCGCATTTCACCGCCGCCAAGATGTCGCTGGCCAAGCTGCGGGCGCTGATATCGGCCAATATCGACGCCTTTGCTCGCGCCGAGCACGACGAACGCGCGCTCGGCTCGCTCGACTTCCAGTCTTCGATCACGCTTCTGAAGGTGCAGGCCTCGGAGCTCGCGGTCGAGACCGTGATGCATGCGATGCGCACCGCAGGCCTTTCCGGCTACCGCAACGACGGTGAGTTCACCATGGGCCGCCATCTTCGCGACGTGCTGTCGTCGCCGATCATGATCAACAACGACCGCATTCTGGCCAATGCCGCGACGTCGACCCTGATGAGCGGCGTACCCTTGAGCCTTCACGACTGACGTGCCTTCACGACTAGACCAACAAGAACAATTTTGAGATAGCAGGACATCGAACCATGAACATTGCCGTCCTCCCCAATTCGCCCGAGATCGCCCCGCAAATCGCGGACCCGCTCGATCATCTCGCCGACAAGCTGTTCCACCCCATGGGCTCGGACGGCGTCTACGCCCGCACCGCGCTTTACGAGGGCATCGTCGAGCGGCTCGCCGCACTGATCACGAGCCATCGTGAAGCCGGCACCGAGGTGATGCGATTCCCACCGGTGATGAGCCGTTCACAGCTCGAGAAGTCCGGCTACCTCAAGAGCTTTCCGAACCTGCTCGGCTGCGTCTGCGGCCTGCACGGCACCGAGCGCGAGATCAACGCCGCGGTCAGCCGCTTTGATGCCGGCGGCGACTGGACCAGCTCGCTCTCGCCGGCAGACCTCGTGCTGTCGCCGGCGGCCTGCTACCCCGTCTATCCGATCGCGGCGAGCCGCGGCCAGTTGCCGAAGGGTGGCCTGCGTTTCGACGTCGCCGCCGACTGCTTCCGCCGTGAACCGTCAAAACATCTCGACCGGCTGCAATCGTTCCGGATGCGGGAATATGTCTGCATCGGCAGCCCCGATGACGTCGCTGATTTCCGCGAGCGCTGGATGGTGCGCGCGCAAGCGATTGCGACCGATCTCGGTCTCAGCTTCCGCGTCGACTATGCCAGCGATCCGTTCTTCGGCCGCGTCGGTCAGATGAAGGCCGTGAGCCAGAAGCAGCAGCAGCTCAAGTTCGAACTGCTGATCCCGCTGCGCTCGGAAGAGCAGCCGACCGCCTGCATGAGCTTCAATTATCACCGCGAGCATTTCGGCACGACCTGGGACATCCAGGACGCCAATGGCGAGCCGGCCCATACCGGCTGCGTCGCCTTCGGCATGGACCGCCTGGCCGTCGCCATGTTCCACACCCACGGCACCGACCCTTCCGCTTGGCCCGCCAAGGTGCGGGAGATCATGGGCCTGCAGCCGCAGATCGCGGCCGATGCCCACGGCGAAGGCTGGCGCTAACGGAACGAGGCCGGTCATTTCCACGGGAAAGACGAGCGTGATCCATACCAAGGTCCGATGCCGCGAGATCACCGAGTCCGACGTCGATGCGGTCGCGGACTTGCTGACGCGCGGCTTCGTCGGCCGCTCGCGCGGCTACTGGATTCAGGGCCTGCGCCGGCAAGCCTTCCGGCCGGTACCGGACGGCTTCCCGCGCTTCGGCTACATGCTCGACAATGATGGTACGCCGGTCGGCGTGCTGCTGCTGATCTACACGGCGCGGAGGGACGGCGATGAGACCGCCATCCAGTGCAATTTGTCGAGCTGGTACGTCGATCCGGCCTACAGGAACTACGCCCCGCTCCTGACCAAGATCGCGCAGCGGCACAAGGACGTCACCTATCTCAACATCAGCCCGGCGCCGTGGACCTGGCCGATTATCGAGACGCAGGGCTTTCGCGCCTATTGCAGGGGGATATTCTTCTCGGTGCCTGCTCTGGCGCGGGTCCCGCGCTGGAGCAAGATCGAGGTCATCTCGCAGCACGCCAAAACGATCGACGGGCTTTCCGATGCCGAGACTGATCTCTTGACGCGGCATGCGCGCTACAATTGCCTCAGCCTCGTCTGCCGCACGCCAAATGGAACGTTCCCCTTCATCCTGCAACCGGTGCGCATCCGGCGTGGCATCATTGCGCCGCCCGCGATGAAGCTGATCTACTGCCGCAACGCGGCCGAATACACCGAATGCGCGGGCCGCATCGGCCGGCTGCTGCTGCGGCTCGGCAAGATCGCGGTCGCCGTCGATTCCAACGGCCCGGTTCCCGGCCTCGTCGGCATCTACACCGAGCGTCGCGGCCGCAAATATTTCAAGGGCCCGCACCGGCCGCAGCTCGCCGACCTCACGGATACGGAACTCGTGCTGTATGGGCCGTAGTTCGTGTTTTGAACCAGATGTCATGCGGGCCCAGCGCGCAATTACGCAGGCCGCCTTGCACTCCCCTCTGCATTCGACGCATTCCTGCATCTCCTGGTCACCCTCCGTAAACTACGGCGCTTAAGGGAATTTTCCCGCCTCTTCGTTAGCCTCGGCGACTGAATTACCTTGCGTTAGGTCTATTGCCCGCCGAGACCCCGCCGCCCCATGACATCGATCCGCGACAACGAGCTTGATGCACGCCGCGATCACGGCCCGAAGGCCCTGGTCGGGCTGAGCCAGCTTGCGCTCGACCACATGGAGCAAGGCGTCTGCGTCTACGACGCCGGCAACCGGATCGTGCTGGTCAATCAGCGCTATCTCAGCCTGTTCAACATGTCGGCCGAGAAAGTGCGGGTCGGCACGAGCTACCGTGACGTGCTCGCCCACAGCGTGGCCCTCGGCAACATCCCCGCGGAAGAAGTCGACGTACTCTATGCCGCGCGCATGGCGCGGATCGCCGCCGGCCAGCCGTTCCGGACTCAACAGACGCTCGCGAGCGGCCTCGTCATGGCGCTCGAGTTAAAGCCGCTCCCCGGCGGCGGCTGGATGACGATCTGCGACGACGTCAGCCGCCTCGCCCGGGTCGAGGCGGAACTGCGCGTGCAGACCGAGCGCAGCCAGCACGCGCTCGCCAACATGTCGCACGGATTGATCATGTACGACGCCGACAGCCGCGTCGTCGTCTGCAACGATCGCTTCCTGAACCTCTACAATCTCGACCCTGACATCGTGAAGCCGGGCATCTCGCATTGCACGGTGATCGAACATTGGATGTTGCGCGGCAACCTGCCGGGCATGCCGGGCGAAGAATTCCACGGCACCAGACTGGAGGACGTGCGCACCAGGACGGCGAAAACCCTGCTGGTGATGCGCTATGACGGACGGATGGTGCAGGCGATCTCCCGTTTCCTGCCCGACGGCGGCTGGGTGACCGTGCACGAAGCGTCACCGAGCGGCTGCAATACGAGGAGATGCTGCGGCAGCAGAACTTCATGCTCGATGCGGCGCTGGAGAACATGGCGCACGGGCTCGCCTTCTACGACAGCGACATGCGCCTGCGCGTCTGCAACACCACCTACCGGAAGATCTATCGGCTCTCGCCGGAGGAAGCCAAGCCGGGCACGCACCTCGGCGAACTGATCGAACGCTCGATGGCAAACGGCGCGTTCTCGTCCGAGTACAGTCCGCAACAACTCCTGGAAGCCGCCAGTGCAAGGATTGCCGACCGCAACACCTCGCCGATACGCCGGCGGATGTCGAACGACACCACGATCTCGGTTCGCTATTGCGCCCTGGCCGAGGGTGGTTTTGTGGCCACCTACGAGGACATCACCGAGCGCGAGCACGCAGTCGAGGAGTTGAGCGAGCAGTATCGGCGCTTCGACGCGGCCCTGAACAACATGAGCCAGGGTCTGTGCATGCTCGATTCGAGCTTGCGCGTCATCGTCTGCAATCGGCGCTATATCGAGATGTACGGACTGTCGCCCGAATTGGTGAAGCCGGGCGTGTCGATGCGCGAGATCATGGAGCACAGCTGCGAGCTCGGCATCCATCCAAACACCACCGCCGCGCAGCTTTATGCCGACTATGTCGAGAGGCTGCGCGAGGGTGAGCACACGCTGCACCGCTATTTGGGCGACGGCCGCATCATCAAGCTCAATCACAAGCGAATGGAGCATGGCGGCTGGGTCGTCACCTATGAGGACGTCACCGAGCGTCACAAGGCCCAGGCCCGCGTGGCGCACATGGCGCGGCACGATTCGCTCACCGACCTGCCCAACCGCACACTGTTCCGCGAGAAGATGGGCGAGGGGCTGAACCAGGTCGCGATCGCCGGCGGCGCGATGGCCGTGCTGTGCTTCGACCTCGACAATTTCAAGACCGTCAACGACCGCCTCGGCCACGCGGCCGGCGACCGGCTGTTGCGCTGGGTCGCGGCGCGGCTGAAGGAGAATGTCGGCGAGCACGACACCGTCGCGCGGCTCGGTGGCGACGAATTCGCGGTTCTCCAGCGCGGACAGCAGCCGCAATCGGCGGAAAGGCTCGCACGCCGCCTGGTGGAGATCATCGGTCACCCGCCGCCGCTGGAGAACCAGTCGATCCATGTCGGCGTCTCCGTCGGCATCGCAATCGCGCCCGATCACGGGCTCGATGCCGACGAGCTGATGAAATGCGCCGACCTTGCGCTGTACCAGGCCAAGGCGAAGGGGCGCGGCGCTTATCGGCTGTTCGAGCCCCAAATGGAAGAAGAGGCTCGCAGCCGGCACGCGCTGGAGCGCGATCTGCGCGGCGCACTCGAGGCCCGTGAATTCCACCTGGCGTTCCAGCCGCAGGTGCGGCTCGACACCACCGAACTTACCGGCTTCGAGGCGTTGCTGCGCTGGAAACATCCCACGCGTGGCCTCGTCTCGCCGGCCGAATTCATTCCCATCGCGGAAGAGAACGGGCTGATCGTTCCGATCGGAGAGTGGGTCCTGCGCACGGCCTGCGCGACCGCCGCGACCTGGCCCGATCTCACCATCGCGGTGAATTTGTCGCCGGTGCAGTTCCGCTCGCGCGGGCTGGTGACAATGGTCACGAGCGCGCTTGCGGAGGCCGGCTTGCCACCGCATCGGCTCGAGCTCGAGGTCACGGAGACGGCGCTACTCGACGACAGCGAGGCGACGATCGGGATCCTGCACCAGCTGCGCGCGTTAGGGGTGCGCGTCAGCCTCGACGATTTCGGCGTCGGCTATTCTTCTCTGAGCTATTTGCGCAAGTTTCCGTTCGACCGTATCAAGATCGACCGCTCCTTTGTCGGCACGCTCGGCGAAAGCCCGGAGAGTGTGGCGATCGTCCGCACCATCGCCAGCCTCGGCTCGGTGCTCGGCGTCGAGACCACGGCAGAAGGCGTGGAGACGATCGAACAGCTCGACTTCGTCCGCGAATGCGGCTGCACCGCCGTGCAGGGATATTATTTCGGCAAGCCCTCCCCGGCCGCGGAGGTCGGACGCATGATCGAGACGCTGAGCGCAGTCCGCCGCGTCGCGTAAGGGCTCAGCCGAAGGCAAATTCCGTATCTCGGCACGCCTCCAAACGACCAATTGTCGCACGTGCGCTTTTCGGCGGGATCACCGTATCGCGCCCTCGCAATGCGCTTTTCATCTCCCATGATTTCGGGGACAATCCCGTCATAACAATGAGAAACGGCGGCCCGAACGTGGCCACTGCTTGGGAGGAGTTCGATGTCGCGATACAGGCTGAAGACAATCGCCTTTGCCACCATGCATGTCGTGGGCGCGTTGCTCTCGACTGCCGCCGGTGCGCAGGACTATCCCACCAAACCGGTCACGCTGATCGTGCCATGGCCGGCCGGCGGATCGACCGACATCTCGATGCGCGCGATCGCCGACAGCGCCTCCAAGGTCCTGGGGCAACCGATCGTGATCGACAACAAGGCCGGCGGCGGCGGCACGGTTGGACCTGCCACCATGGCCGCGGCCGCGAGGCCGGACGGCTACACCATTTCACAGCTTCCGATCACCGTTTTCCGCCTGCCCCTGATGCAGGAGGTGTCGTGGGATCCGGCGAAGGACTTCACCTATATCGTTCACCTCACCGGCTATACGTTCGGCGTAACCACCAGCGCGGAGTCGCAGTTCAAGTCCTGGAAGGACGTGGTCGAGTTCGCAAAGGCAAATCCGGGCAAGGTGACCTACGCGACGCCGGGTACCGGCACCTCGCTTCATATCGGCATGGAGCAGATCGCCGCGATGTCCGGCATCAAGCTCACACAGGTGCCGTTCAAGGGCGGGGCGGAGACCAACGCCGCGGTACTCGGCCAGCACACCATGCTGCAGGCCGACTCCACCGGTTGGCGGCCCTTGGTCGACGCCGGCAAGCTGAAGCTTCTCATGGTGTGGACCGGCGCGCGATCACCGAACTATCCTGACGTGCCGACGCTGAAGGAACTCGGCTATCCCATGGTCTATGATTCCCCGTTCGGCATCGGAGGGCCCAAGGGCATGGATCCCAAGATCGTCGCCAAGCTGCACGATGCCTTCAAGAAGGCGGTCGAGGACCCCGCGGTAATCGCCACGCTCGCCAAATACGACATGGTGCCGAGCTACAAGAATACCGAGGACTACAAGAAGTTCGTCCTTGAGGTCACGGAGTCAGAGCGCAAGGTGATCGACACGCTCGGGCTTGCGAAGAAGTAGGATTGAGCCACTTCCGTGTCCCGGATCTGCAGCGCGCCGCTTCGCGCTGCGTAGCATCCGGAGCACGGCCGAGAGGGTATCGATGAACGACCAAACCTCCGTCAAACTCCGTCTCAACAACTCCGAAATCTGGGGCGGCTTGATCGGGCTCGCGCTGGGCGGCTTCGTGATCTGGCAGGGCGTGAAGCTCAAGCTCGGCACCATCAATGACCCAGGCTCCGGCTACGTGCTGTTCTACACGGGCATCCTGATGTGCGTGTTCGCGGTCAGCATTATCATCTCGGCTATTGCGGAGGGCGGCCCGACGCTGGCCTCGCGCTGGGACAATGTGAGCTGGAGCAAGCCGCTTCTCGTCATCGTCTGCCTCACCGCGTTCTCCTTTGCTCTCGAGCCGCTGGGATTCCTGCTGTCGTCGATCCCGCTCATGCTGCTTTTGTTGCGCTTGATCGATCCCGTGCGCTGGACGCTGGCGATCCCAATCGCCGCGCTGGTGCCGCTCGGCATGTGGTGGGTACTCAAGCGGCTGCTGCTGATCCAGCTACCCTCGGGCCTGTTCGGGATCGGTTGATCGCATGGATACGCTTGTCAACGTCGCGCATGGGTTCGGCGTCGCGCTGCTGCCGATCAACCTGCTCTACTGCTTCATCGGCGTCTTCATCGGTACGCTGGTCGGCGTGCTGCCAGGCATTGGGCCGATCTCGGCGATGTCGTTGTTGCTTCCGGTGACACTGTCGGGAACGCCGGAATCCGGCATCATCATGATGGCGGGGATCTATTACGGCTCGATGTATGGCGGCTCGACAACCTCGATCCTGGTCAACATCCCCGGCGAAGCTGCTTCGGTTGTCACGTGCATCGACGGACACCAGATGGCGAAGCAGGGCCGCGCGGGCCCTGCGCTGGGCATCTCGGCCTTCGGCTCATTCATCGCCGGCACATTTTCGCTCGTTGCGCTGATGCTGGTGGCGCCGCGGCTCGCCAACATCGCCATCGCGTTCGGCCCTGCCGAATATTTCAGCCTGATGGTGCTCGGCCTCATCGTGCTCACCTTCCTCACTCAGGGATCGATGCCGAAGGCGCTCCTGATGGCATGTATCGGCGTCGTGCTCGGACTGATCGGCCTCGACAGCATCACGGCGCAGCCGCGGCTGACGTTCGGCCGCATGGAGCTGATCGACGGTATCGGACTCGTGCCCGTGGTGATGGGCCTGTTCGGCGTCGCCGAGGTGCTGCTCAATACCGAGCAGGCGATTAAGCGCGACATCATGAACGCCAAGATCACGCAGTTGTTGCCCAACAAGGCCGATTGGCAAGCGAGCGCTGGCCCGGTGGCGCGTGGCACGTTGCTCGGTTTCCTGCTCGGCATTCTCCCGGGCGGCGGCGCGGTGGTGGCCTCGTTCGCGTCCTATGCGCTGGAGAAGCGGCTGTCGAAAACGCCCGAGCACTTCGGCCATGGCGCAATCGAGGGCGTAGCGGGTCCCGAATCCGCCAACAACGCGGCGGCCGGCGGCGCGTTGATTCCGCTGATGACCCTGGGCATTCCCCCGAACGTGGTGATGGCGCTGCTGCTCGGCGCCTTCGTCATCCACGGCCTGCAACCGGGGCCGCTGCTGATCACGCAAAACCCCGGCCTGTTCTGGGGCATCGTCGCCAGCATGTATATCGGCAACGTGATGCTGCTGATCCTCAATTTGCCGCTGATCGGCATGTGGGTGCAGCTGCTCAAGCTGCCCTACAACATCCTGTTTCCATTGATCATCCTGTTGACGATCCTTGGCGTCTACTGCTCGAGCAACAACGTGTTCGACGTCTACGTGATGATCGCATTCGGCATCATCGGTTATTTCATGCGCAAGCTCGGCTTCGAGCCCGCGCCGCTGGTGCTGGCGTTCGTGCTGGGGCCGATGATGGAGAACAATCTGCGCAAGTCGCTGATCCTCTCGCAGGGCGACCTCTGGACTTTCGTGCAGCGGCCGATCTCGGCAGCGTGTCTTACGCTCGCGCTGGTGCTGCTGATGGCGCCGCTATTACCCGCGTTGCGCAAGAAGCGCGAACTCGTGGCGCTGGATGAGGGGGCGTGAGGGCTTGGTAGGGTGTCTCAGCCTGCTGCGGGCAACGCGCTGTCCGGCGGCGGCGCGCCCCACGGCCGCTCGGATGAGGCGAGCCCGATCAGGCGGCCCTGGATGTAGTCGCAACCCCAGTCGCGCAGCATGTTGGCAGCTTCTTCGTCCTGCACCCATTCGGCCACCGTCTTGATGTCGAGGCGGCGGGCGAGGTCGATCAAGGTTTGCACAAAGGCGCGGTCGTCGGCGGAACGAGTGATGTTCTGCACGAAGGCCCCGTCGATCTTCACGATGTCGACGCCGAGCTTGCGCAGATTGCGGAACGAAGTGTAGCCGGCGCCGAAATCGTCGATGGCGATGCGACTGCCGAAGTTCTTCAGCCGGGTGACGAAGCCACGCACATCGTCGATGTCCTGAATCGCGACGGTTTCGGTGATCTCGACGATCAGCCGCTCGGCGACGCCGGGATGGGCGCGCATGAGCGATTCGATTCCCGCCCACCAATCCGGATCCATGGTGGTGTCCGGCGAGATATTGAGGCTGAGGCAGATGCCGGGCGCGGCCGCGAGCTCGGCGACCACGAGCTCGAGCACGCGGTGATCGACCAGGCGGATCAGGCCGAGCCTTTCCGCGACCGGCACGATGTCTGGCGCGAGCAGCACCTGACCGTCGCCCTGGTCCATTCGCACCAGGCATTCGTGAAAGGCGCATTCGCGCGAGAGGGCAGCAACCACCGGCTCATAGGCGAGCTTGATACGGCGCTCATTCAGTGCGGTGACAATCTCGTCGGTGACGCGGATGTTGACGCGGCGCTGGGCGTCGCGCGCGGCATCCGGGCGCCAGGCTGCGAACGAGCCGACGCGGCGTTGTTTCGCGGTGTCCAGCGTCTCGTGGGCGCGATTGACGGCTTCATCGGTGTTGCGGGCATAGCGCGGCACGCTGACCGCGCCGATCGAGGCGGTGACCGACACCGGGCCGGATTTGGTCGGCACCACCTCGTCGCGGATGCCGGCGAGGAAGCGCTCGGCAGCGACGTTCATGTCGTCGACGGTGCAGTTCTTCAGGATCAGGCCGAACTTGTTGCCGGAGAAGCGGCCAAGCACGTCGCCGCCGCGCAACCGCGCGCGAATGCGCGTGGCGACGTCGAGGATCACAGCGTCGGCAACGTCGAAGCCGAAGGCTTCGTTGACACGCGCGAGATGATCGATGCCGACCAGCATGAAGGCCGCGGTCGAGCGGAAACGGGTCGTCTCCTCGATGGCTTCGGCCAGCGCGGCGATCAGATGCGAGCGATTGAGCTCGCCGGTCAGCGGATCGAGCCGGGCGAGCTTCGTCAGTTCCTCGTCCCGGGCATGGCGTTCATTGTTGATGCGGACGGAGCCGATCGCACGCACCGGCCGGCCGTCGGGGCCAGCGAACCAGCGGCCGGTCTCCTCGATCCAAACTACGGGATCCGCGGCGCTCATGCGCACGCCGTACTCGACCCGGTAGGGCGTGCCGTCGGCGCCATGCACGGCTGAGGTCTGGGCCAGCGCGGCGCTCCGCAGCGATTGCGCGGGCTCGATCAGCCTGGCGAATTCGGCGCCGGTGGCCAGCCGTTCGGCGGGAATTCCGGGAAAGATGGCGCCGACCTGCTCACCCCAGACAATGGCATCGCTGGCGATTTCCCAGGCGAACACGGCCTGGCCGAGGGCGGCCAGGATGTCGGAGGCTTGCGGCAATGCGGGGGTCAAAATCGCCTCGTTTCGGGACAGCGGGGAGTCCTGAGTCGGCACAGGATAAAGCCAGATTCGCCATTGACCCTAGGCAAAGTTGATAAACAATTTGGAAACCACGTTTCCTCACTCGCAGGAACCAAACCGGCCCGCCCGGCATAGGCCTTGCGAGTACATGACACGCACCGGCGCCAGCGTCTCGAAACGCGACAATCTTCGCCGGGTCAACGGTGATTGCGATGTTGAGTACTGATCAAGCGGACGTGGCGGACAACGGCACAGGCTCGGCTGTGGTGCCGCTGATGCCGGTTTTGCAGTGGGTGCACAAGGCACCGCTGCCGCGCCCCGATCCCAGCTTCGTCGCCCAGCTCATCGCCAATGCCGAGCACCTGCCGCAGACGAGCCGGCTGCGCCGCGTGTCTTCCGAGGATGCGCAGGTCGCCTATGGCAGCAAGCGCCCGCTTCCAAGCGTCACCGCGCGCACGCGGCAGGTGGCTTGAAGTAAATCAGCGCGGCGCGTCGGGAGACGGCTGGGTGCCGTTGCCAGGCTGCAAATGCGGCGAGGGGATTTCCGGCGAGGCCGGGCTCTGGACCGGCTTCGGCGCGGGATGATCCATCAGCACGGATTCGGCAACCGACTGCGCGGAAGGTGCGGATGCGGGCGGCGCAACGACCGGCTCGAACTTGGGCTCGACCACCGCTTCATCGGCTGGCACTTCAGTCTGACGCCTGGCCTTGCGCGGCGCTGGTGCCGTTTCGGCGACATAAGCCACGCGGCGGCGCGTGCGCTGGGCGACGCCGCCGAGGAAATCCGCCATCGCGAGCAGCACCAGAAGGAAATAGGTGGAGTTGCCGAATTTGGGCCACATCACGAATTCGGCCGCAGCCGCGCCGAACACGATCAGCGACAGCAAATGATCCATCAGGAATTTCGAGCCGGGCCGCGCGCCCTTGACCACCTCGAGCAGCAGCAGCACGACGCCTAGCGCCAGCATCACGTCGGAGAGCGTGACCGGCCAGGCCTCGCCCGTGATCATCGGCACCTTGAACAGCACGTCCGTAAAGGACACGCTCGGCATCAGGAAGGCGATGATGTTGTAGACCGCGAGCGGGATCAGGAGCAGCGGGAAACCGACCATCGGCGAAATGCCTTCTCGATCAAGATATCCAGACAGGACAATGCGGCGGCGAAGCATTAGCTCCGCCGCCGTCACTGTCATATCTCATGGGTTGGCCGAAATCAGGCAGGCGAAATTATCCTGCCTGGGGAAAGGTCCTGAATTCAGGACTCTTTCTTCTTCAGGACCTGACGGCCCTTGTACATGCCGGTCTTGAGGTCGAGATGATGCGGACGACGGAGCTCGCCGGAGTCCTTGTCTTCCACATAGGTCGGCTTCTTGATGGCGTCAGCCGAGCGGCGCATGCCGCGGCGCGACGGCGAGGTTTTTCTTCTCGGAACGGCCATTTCAGTATCCTCTAGGGATTGGTGTCATCAGGGCATCGTCCGCGAGGGGACGACTCAGCACCCGCAAAACGAGGCGAGCTGAATGCCGGTCAAGGCCGGGCTTATAGAGGAAGGCCGGTCTTAAATCTAGGGCTCTGGGCCGGAAAATGCGCCCGAAAAGAACCCGAAATCAGCGATTCTCCCGCCAGCAGGTCGAAAGCGAGCTGGCCTGCGCCCTCCCCACATAGGTCCCGGCCAGCCGCCGGACACCCGGTCCCGGCGTCCTGGCGCTGCGTTTGACCGGATTCGGCAGGATCGAGGCCAAGAGAGCGGCCTCCCGGGGGGAAAGACTGGCGGCTGGCTTGCCGAAGGCATAGGCGCTGGCCGCCTCGGCCCCAAACTGGCCCTGCGGTCCCAGTTCGGCGATGTTGAGGTATATCTCCAGGATTCGTGCCTTGGGCAGGACGAGATCGATCCACAGCGCCAGCGGGAATTCCAGCGCCTTGCGGACGAAGTCCCGCCCCTGCCAGAGGAACAGGTTTTTCGCCACTTGCTGGGTGATGGTGGAAGCGCCCCGGAACGGGGTGCCGTCCTCCTTGGCATCGTCGATCGCCTCACGCAACGCGCCCCAGTCGATGCCGTGATGCTTGCAGAAATGAGCGTCCTCGGCCGCCACCACCGAGCGTGGCAGCGAGGGCGACATCGCCGCCAGATCGATCCATTCCCGCTGCATCGGCGCACCCCGAAGCGAGCGCCAGACCATCAGCGTCGAAACGGGATGGCCGGCACGGTAGAACGGCGCGACGACATAGGGCGCGAGAATCGCGACCGCGAGCACCAGGAGAAGGGTTTTGACGACGCGCAAATCAACCTTTCCGGCGCAGAACGAAACGCGGCCACGGACCCGGCATTAAGTCTGTGATAATTCGGGCCTTTTCCAGCACTTTTTAGGCCTTCCAAACGATTGACTGAGGCGGGCGCATAAAGGATTGTCCCGCCGAATTTTGTTCTGGAGCCCTTCTTGATGACCGGCACGTCCCCGTCCGATTTCGCCAAACGTCTGGACAAGACCGCTGATGACACCGAGGCCCTGCTCGGGCGCCTGCTGTCGGACGACATCCTGCCCGATGAGATCGCCCGGCCCAAGCGACTGATGGACGCAATGCGCTATTCGAGCCTCAACGGCGGCAAGCGCCTGCGGCCGTTCCTGGTGGTCGAGAGCGCGGCCGTGTTCGGCGTGCCGCGCGAAGCCGCGCTGCTCGCGGGTGCGGCGCTCGAATGCATCCACTGCTATTCGCTGATCCACGACGATCTGCCCGCGATGGACAATTCGGACCTGCGCCGCGGCCGCCCAACCCTGCACAAGAAGACCGATGACGCGACCGCGATCCTCGCCGGCGACGGCTTGCTGACGCTCGCTTTCGACATCGTCACCCGCGACGAGATTCATCGCGACGCCAATGTGCGGCTGTTGCTGACGCGCGCGCTGGCACGCTGCGCCGGCATTGGCGGCATGGTCGGCGGCCAGATCCTCGATCTCGCCGGCGAAGGCCGCTTTGGCGGCAACGAACCGATCGACGTCGCACGCATTCAGCAGATGAAGACCGGCGCGCTGCTGCGCTACGGCTGCATCGCCGGCGCGATCCTCGGCCAGGCCTCGCAAAAGGAATATCAGGCGCTCGACGATTACGGCCGCGCGCTCGGCGAAGCCTTCCAGATCGCCGACGACCTGCTCGACGTCGAAGGCGATGCCGCCGCGCTCGGCAAGCCTGCCGGCGCCGATGCAGCGCTCGGCAAGACCACCTTCGTCACCCAGCTCGGAATTGAAGGCGCCAAGCAGCGCGTCCGCGACCTGCTCGCGCGAGCCGACAGCGCCGTGTCGATCTTCGGCGAACGGGCCGCCGTGCTGCAAGCGGCTGCGCGGTTCGTCGCCGAACGCAAGAACTAGCCGGGCGATGACGGGCGGCACCAAAGAGGATCCCGCCCTCACCCGCTTTCGCAAGATGTCGCGGCCGATGCGGCTGATTTATGCGCGGCCGCGGACGTTCATCTCCCTTGGTGTCGGTATCCTCGTCTGCCTGCTTTTGCCGGGCTCACCCCGGCTGACGACGCGGCTTGTGCTCGGCTGGGATGCGCTGATCGCGGTCTATCTCGTGTTGGTCTATGCGATGATGCTGTGCAACGACCACCAGCACATCCGCCGCGCCGCTGCGATGCAGGACGACGGCCGCTTCGTGATCCTGCTGGTGACGGCGACCGGCGCGTTCGCCAGCATCGCCGCTATTGTGGCCGAACTCGGCGCCCACCGCGGCGCCGCGGAGCTGACCATCGCGATCACCACCATCGCGCTGTCCTGGGCCGCGGTGCACACGACTTTCGCGCTGCATTACGCGCATGATTATTATCGTCACCCAACGCCAGGTGGCCTTGAGTTTCCCAGTCGCGACAAGGAAGACCACGCCGATTATTGGGACTTCGTCTATTTCTCGTTCGTGATCGGCATGACCGCGCAGGTCTCCGACGTCGGCATATCCGACAAGACCATCCGCCGCACCGCCACCGCGCACGGCATCATCTCATTCATCTACAACACGGCCTTGCTGGCGCTGACGGTCAACATTGCGGCGAGCGCGATCTCGGCTTGAACTCACTCCCGCAATCCTAGTTACAGACCTCGGCATTGGCATCGTTGCCGGGGCCGCCGCCGCCGCGATATTCGAGATGGCAGCCGCGGTTGACCGCACGACAGCCGCTGTTATTGCAGAACAGCTGTCCGCCACTCGAGCGGCGGCTGGTACCAGCGGCAGCAGCGATGCCCGCAGCACCACCAAAGCCGCCCGCCGCTCCGGCAGCCTCACCGCCGGCTTGACGACGCTGCCGTGCGGGACGCTCGTCGCCATCATCACGCTTTGCGGTCGCAGGCTTGGCGGTCGCAGGCTTGGCTGACTTCGCGGCACGCTGCTTCTCGCATTCGTTGTCGTCGTTGATCGCAAAGCCATCACGGCAGACGATCTTGGTGCACTTGTCGCCGTCGGCCTTGAAGCCGTGCTCGCAAACCAGCGGACAGACGCGCGACTGTTTCGACTTGACCGTGTCGAGCGCATCGGTGCTCGCCACCTTCACGTCGAGCTTGGTGCCGGCGTAACGGTTGAACTGCGACAACGAGCGCTGCGCGGACGTGGTCCAGTTGCCGTCGGCGGCGCCGGAGAAGCAGCCGACGCGGCCGAGCTCGGTCTGCACCGAGCGGCTGAGATCGGCCGGAGCGGTGGCCGGCGTCAGCGACGCGACGTTGGTACCGGCGGGGCTCGCCGTGCTGGCTGGCGCTGCACTCGGGGCCGCGGCGGCGAGATTGACGCGCTGCTGCTCGGCTGCGGCCGCCTGCTGCTGCGCCTGCTCCTTGGCCTTTTGCGCCGCAAGCTGTACCTGCTCGGCGGCCTTCGCATCGGCGGCTGCCTTGGCCTGCGTATCCTTCTGCGCGCCAAGTGCGGCAAGACGATCGCGCTCGGCCTCGGCCTGTTTGGCCTTCTCGGTGGCCGCCGCATGAGCCTGCTCGGCGCCGATTTTTTCGAGCTGAAGTTTGGCGAGGCTCGCATAGAAGCCGTCGGAATGCTGGGCCAGGAACGCCTCCCATGCCGGCCTGTTGCCGACCTGGAGCGCGAGCTCGTAATCGCGGCGGATGTCGGCCTGAGGATTCGCCGTGGCCGCGGCAGCTGCGGCGGTCACCTTCACCGGCACCAGCGGCACGTCTTCGCCGCCGAGCGAGCCATAGACGAACGGCTCCTGCTTGTTACCCGTCGACTTGAGCACGTCGTCGCGCACGAAGCCGAAGGCGCGGCGGACGTCGAGGCCGGGCGTCGTCAGATGCTTCGACAGCGCCACGGTAAAGGGGCTATTCGCACCATCGCCATCCTGCGCGGTGAAGCCGGCCTTGGCCGAATAGGCGATCAGCGTGTTGGAGCTGGTCGGCTCGACCTGGGCGAGACCGCGGCCGATACCGCGCGAGGCAACCGTGCGCTTCATGGTCTTGCCGAACGGATTGTCCCGGCAGGCATCCAGGATCACTAGGCGAAGCTGCTTGGCCGGTTCGACCGCGACCAGGACGCGGTCGAGGGAGAGCGCCTCGTCAAAAACGTCGGTGTCACGCTCCAGCTTGGCGTCGACAGGGATCAGATAGTTCGAGCCTTCGACCTCGATGCCGTGGCCGGCATAGTAGACCACGGCGATATCGGCATCGCGGGTCCCGTCGGCGAATTCGCGCAGCACACGCCGGGTTTCCTGCGCCGTCAGGTCGTGCCGGGAATCGACGATGTCGAACCCGGCCTCCTTCAGCGTCCTGGCCATCACCGAACCGTCATTGACGGGATTCGTAAGCGACGGCGCGTGCTGGTAGGCGGAGTTGGCGATCACCAGCGCGACGCGCTTCCCGGCGAAAGCGGGCCCGGCGCCGAATAGCAGCGCGACCGCAAGGAGAAGGGGGCAAAGTCTGAGCAACTTGCGCATGACACGACTTCCGGGTTCAGGGCATTTCAAGCCCCTTTGAGACGGCTTTATTAGCAGGGTCCGCCGCGGGCGCTTGTGACGGAGGTCACGAAGCTGGCGCCGGCGGCAGGCCGAAAGGCCCCTTTTGTTTGTCGCGCCAGTCCGGGCGCGGTTCGCCGAGAAACAGTCCCACAGCAGGTTCCCTCAGGCATCCCCGATGTGGCTCCGATATTGAGGCAGATGGTCCGTAATCTCGTGCCAGGGCGCCTTCGAGCCCACGAAAATGTGGGCGCTCGGTCGGATCGAGGGGGCATCGACCAGGGTTCCCATGGCGACATGGACCCATTTTCCGTCGCGCACCCGGGAATAAAGCAGCGAGCCACAGCGGGCGCAGTGGGCGTCATGGGTGGTGTCGTCACCGTAGATGGTGCGCTGGTCCTCGCCGCTGAGGATGCGGAGCTTGCTCTGCTCGATGCCGGCGAACGGCTTGAAGGCGGCGCCGGTGGTGCGGCGGCAGTTCGAGCAGTGGCAATTCATCGCATAGGAGAACGCGTCCGCCACCTCGTAGCGCACGGCGCGGCAGTAGCATTCGCCGATCAGGAAGGAAGCGTTCGTATTCTCTGATCCGGTCATCACAGTGTCCTTGCGCAAATGGCACGCCCTCCCATAGCGCATTTTGACGTGTACGACTAAGTTCACCCTAAGCCATCATTCAAAGGGATGACCCATGAGCCAGAACCGTTCGAGCGTCGAAGCCGTCGTGCAATCCTATTTCGACGGACTTTACGAGGGCGATGCCGAAAAACTCGGCGCCATCTTCCACCCCTCCGCCGATTTGCGCTGGGTCGAGAAGGGTGAACTGCAGGTGCTGACCGTGCCGGACTGGCTCGACCGCGTGCGCAAGCGTCCCTCCGGCAAGGCCGAAGGCAAGCCGCGCGAGGATTTCATCGTCACCATCGACCGTTCCGACGACAAGACCGCCTTCATCAAGGTCCGGTGCCAACTGCCGCCGCGTTTTTTCACCGACTATCTCGTGGCGATGAAGCTCGCCGATGGCTGGCAGATCGTATCGAAGTCTTATCGGTACGACCTGCGGGAGTGAGGGGGGCCTAATCTTCCGCTGCCCGAAATCGGGCGCACTCGTCCCACATCCTCCGTCATTGCGAGCGCAGCGAAGCAATCCAGAGTCTTTCCGCGGAGGCAGATTGGATTGCTTCGCTGCGCTCGCAACGACGATGCGGATGGACTGCATGCCGCATCTCCCCCCGCCCCAGTCTCGCTCAAGGTCCCCCATGCTTCTCGACCGCCGTTCGCTGCTCGCCTCGCTGTGCTGGATTGCTGCCTCCCCTGCGCTCGCCGCGGACGCGCAGCCTGAGCTCGAAACCTATGAGCGCGAGAGCGGCGGCCGGATCGGGGTCTATGCCGAGAACCTCGCGACCGGCGCAAAGCTCGCGTGGCGCGCCGACGAACGGTTCGTCATGTGTTCGACATTCAAGGCTTCGCTCGCGGCTTGCGTACTGGCCCGGGTCGATCGAGGCGAAGATCAGCTTGCGGCCATGATTCCGTACGGCAACGCCGACCTGCTGGAGTACGCACCGGTCGCCAAGCAAAACATTGCCGCCGGCGCGATGTCGGTCACCGAGATGTGCAAGGCGATCGTCGAGCTCAGCGACAACACCTGCGCCAATTTGCTGTTGGCGCGGATCGGCGGTCCCGCCGCACTCACCGCCTTCTGGCGGTCGCTCGGCGACACCACCTCGCGGCTCGACCACAACGAGCCCGAGCTCAACCGCTCACCGCCCGGCGATCCTCGCGACACCACCACGCCGGCGGCGGTGGCCGGCAATCTGCGCCGGCTGGTGACGGGCGAGGCGCTGTCGACCACCTCGCGCGCGCAGCTCACGGAGTGGCTGGTGGGTTGCAAGACCGGCGCGAACCGGCTGCGTGGCGGGCTGCCCGCAAGCTGGAAGATCGGCGACAAGACCGGCAACAACGGCAAGGACGCCTCCGGCGACATCGCGGTGGCCTGGCCCAAGCCCGACACGAAGCCCAATGCGCCGATCCTGATCGCGGCCTACACCCAGGGCGGCACGCCGAGTGCGGCGCAGATCGAAACCGCGTTCGCACGCATCGGCCGCATGGTGGCCGAGCGGCTCGGCGTAAGCCGCACACATTGACCTTGCGACCGCTTCCGGGTGAAGACAGATCATCATGGAAGCGAAATTTCAGACCTTTCTCATCCTGCTCGCCGTGCTGGCAGGCACCGCGCTTGTCGCCCGCCGCTTCAACATCGCGCCTGCCATTCTGCTGATGCTCTCCGGCGTCGGCCTCGCCTTCGTGCCGGGCATGCCGCCGGTCGAACTGCCGCCGGAACTGGTGCTGCTGATGGTGCTGCCGCCGCTGATCTACTCGGCCAGCGTCGCGATGAGCTGGCGCGAATTCAAAAAGAATCTTCGCCCCATTGTGATGCTCGCGGTCGGCGCGGTGATCTTCACCGCGGCGTTGGTCGCAACCGCCACGCATTATTTCATCGGCCTGCCCTGGACGATCGGCTTCCTGCTCGGCGCCATCGTCGCGCCGCCCGACGTGGTGGCGCCGCTCGCGATCGCGCGCCGGCTGCATTTGCCGCGCAGGCTGATGGTCATTCTCGAAGGCGAAGGGCTCGCGAATGATGCCACAGCGCTGATCCTCTATCGGTTCGCGCTCGCCGCAATCATGGTCGGGCATTTCTCGCTGCCTCTGGCGGGCGGCGAGTTCTTGCTCATCGTCGCCGGCGAGATCGCCTTCGGCATCGGGGTCGGCTGGCTCTCCCTGCGGTTCCGCAAATGGTCGGGGGATCCGCAGGTCGAGCTGACACTTTCGCTGATCACGCCCTACGTGTCCTATTGGCTGCCCGAGCATCTCGGCGGCTCCGGCGTGATCGCGACCGTCGCCTGTGGCCTCTATGTGAGCTGGAACGGCCCGCTGCTGATCTCGGCATCGACGCGCCTGCAAGGCATCTTCTTCTGGGACCTCGTGATCTACCTGATCGAGGGCCTGCTGTTCCTGCTCACGGGATTCCAGATGCGCGCGCTCTACGAGAAGTCGAAGGCGTTTCCGCTCGACGACATCATGATTGCGACCGCCGTGGTGCTGGCGGTCGTTGTGATCGCGCGCTTCGCCTGGCTTTATCCCGCGACCTATCTGCCACGAATGCTCAGCAAGTCGCTGCGCGCGCGCGATCCGTCACCACCATGGCAATGGCCGTTCGTGCTTGCGTTCACCGGCGTGCGCGGCGCGGTGTCGCTGGCGGCAGCGCTGGCGCTCCCGTTCACGCTGCCCGGCGGCGAGGCCTTTCCGTTTCGCGACCTGATCCTGTTCGTCGCCTTCGGCGTCATCTTCATCACTCTGATCGGCGTCGGCCTCACGCTGCCTCCGGTGGTGCGTTGGCTCGGCGTCGCGGAAGCCGGTCGCAGCGAGCATGCCGCCGAGCACGAGTCCGAGATCGCAGCACGGCGCCAGGCCCTCGATGCCGCCCTGAAGTCGCTCGACGCGCTGACCGAGGAGAAGGACGTATCGGACGAGGTGATGCGGCTCCTGCGCGCCCGCCACGAGATCCGGGTCAACCAGCTTCCCGATTCGCTCGATCCCACCCACCACGACGTCTCCGCCGCTGGCACCGCCTTGACCCGCGATCTGATCGCCGCCGAGCGCAAATTCATCCACGAGCTGCTGCGCGACGGCCAGATCACCGACGAGACGCGCCGGCGGATCGAGCGGGATCTGGATCTGGAGGAGGCGAGTTTGGCGAACCGCGAGTATCGGGGCGGGCCGCTGTAGATTCCCGTCATTGCTGGCGGCGCAAACTACCGCCTCTCGCAAAATTCCTTCATCGCCACCGCCACGGCGCGCGCGATGATCTCCTGACGCTCCGGGGAGTTCATCGCCATCTCTTCGTCGCGGTTGATGATGGAGCCCGCTTCGAGCAGCACTGCGGCGCTACGCGTTTGCGAGAGCACGACGAGCCCGTCATAGCGGTAGACGCCGACATCCTTGTCGAGCAATTGGCGCCGGTAGCGGCCCATCACCGGCAGAGCATATTGGCCGGCATAATGCAGGTCCCGATCCTTCAGCTGCCGGCCGATCATCCGGGCCAGCATCAGGCTCGCAGCGTAGTGCGGATTCCGCTGCGACACGAACAGAGAGTGGCCCGAAAAGCGGTCGCTGAAATAGCTGTTCGCGCCGTCGAACTCCCAGGTCTCGATCAGCTTGTCCGGCACCGAATCGTGATGAATCGACAGGAAGAGATCGGCCCGGGCGTCATTCGCGGTACCGACGCGTTTGAGCAGGCTCGACCGCGCCTTGCCGTCCGTGACGAGCAGGCGGGCCGCGGCAAAGCCTTCGGCCTTGAGCCTCGCCGTGATCAGACTTGCAAGCCGGAAGTTGAAGCCGAACTCCGTGTCGTTGCGTGCGCTCAACGCGCCGTAGGAGTCCGGAGTGTGCCCGACATCCACGACGATCCGAAATTTCGGCATCTCACATTTGACCGGCGCGTGCGGCGGCTTGGGTTTCACGAGTTTCCGCGCGATAGCAGCATGACCCGTGCCTGCAGGCGCCAGCGACCATAGCAAGATCGACGCGACCAGCGTCGAGACGAGACTTGCGACGATGCTGCGCGGCTGCCCCAAGCGCTACTCCGCTGCCGCGATTCGCGGCCGACCGACAAAGCCTGTGACGTCGCCGAAACGCTCCAGCATCACCGCGGAAAGGTCCTTGGTCTTGCTGGTGACGCAGGCGCCCGAGCGCACGGCGTAGCGATCCTGATGCGCGGCCTGCGGCGGCGGCTCGCCCTGCTGAAGCCCTCGTGCCAGCTCCATCACGACTTTCCGGAAATGCATGATGCCGAGATCGGTCGGACCGAGATGCTCGCGGGTGCGGTCGGCAATCGGGCCCTGGCTGTCCTGCACGGCCGCATCCTGCTCGGAGACGCCCTTGATGCCGGTGTAACTCCTGGTCTTCTGGAGCTTGCGGTCGATCAGATAGTCGTTGCCCTTGTGGCGCAGCGGCACGTAATCGTCGCCGACCTCCGCGATCACGCCGTTGCCGCGGTCAAAGGCGTCGCGCTCGGCTTGCGTCAGCGGCCGCTCTGGATTCCAGGCATAAGTGTAGATCCAGCATTTGGTATCGGTGACGGGCACGAATGTCTGGCCAAAGATGTTCTCACCCGGCATCGCGCTCGGGGCATAGGCGTGGAACGGCATCAGGAACTGTGCGATGCGCCAGTAGATGTTGTCGCCCCCGGTGAGCCGCCCACCGGCGATGGTGAGGCCCGCCGCGTGTGGCGCGATCTTGATCACAGGGCGCGGATCCTCCGCGATCCAGCGCATGTGATCGCTCGACATCCGCGCGATCGGATTCACGAAATGCTTCTTGATGTCCAGAATCTCGTCCTCCTCCTTGTCGAAGGAGAGATGGGCGAAGGTGAAATGCGCGGTATCGATCGAGCCTTCCAGCGCCTGCACCCAGTTGCAGTCCTGCCATTTCTTGCTGACATAGCGGTGCGAGGCCGGCAGCAGTGCCATTTCGAGATCGGGCAGCTCGGGCATCGCGTCAGCCGGGCCCATATAGGCCCAGATCATCTCGCCCCATTCGCGCGCCGGATAGGATTTGATCCGGATCAGGTCTTTGGCGTTGAGGTCGGGATAGGAGGTCGGCATGTCGACGCAGCGGCCGTCGGTGTCGAACTTCCAGCCGTGATAGACGCAGCGGATGCCGCATTCCTCATTGCGCCCGAGCCAGAGATTGGCGCCGCGATGCGGGCAGTATTGATCGATGAGTCCGACGACGCCGCGCGTATCGCGGAAGGCGAGCAGCTCCTCGCCGAGAACGATGATCTTCTTCGGCTCGCCGTTGGGCTCGGGGAGTTCTTCGGAAAGAAGCACGGGAATCCAGAACCGGCGCAACAATTCGCCCATGCCCGTTCCGGGGCCGGACTCGGTCAGGAATTTGTTGTCCTCGGCGCGGAGCATGGCGGATCCTCCCGACGGTCTTTGTTTTCGGCAAGATTGGCGCGGACGCGGGAGGACGTCAACGCGGAACGCGGTGCGCAGGCGGCTTAAACCGGCCGCTCCCCCTTCACCGTCACGCGCGTGCCGGAGCGCGTGTGCGGCCAGTAGTCCCACATCGCGCGGTGCTGGGTGCAGCGGTTGTCCCAGAACGCGATGGCATTCTCGGTCCAGCGGAAGCGGCACTGGAACAGCGGGTTCTCCGCGTGCTGGTAGAGATAGGCGAGCATCGCGTCGCTCTCGTCGCGCGGGATGCCGTTGATGTGGCGGGTGAAGCCGCGGTTGACGTAGAGCGCCTTCCTGCCGGTGACCGGATGCGTGCGCACCACGGGATGCTCGGCACTCGGATAGGACGGACGGTCGGCGACGCCGTAATTGGCGTAGAGCCCGCGATAGATCGGCTCGCCGTCATGCAGCGCAGTCAGGCCGTCGAGATAGGCCTTCATGCGATCCGACAGCGCCTCGTAGGCCGCGTACATGTTGGCGAACAGCGTGTCGCCGCCGCGCGGCGGGCACTGCGTGATGTAGAGGATCGAACCCATCGGCGGCTCGAGATCGCAGGACACGTCGGAATGCCAACCCTCGCCGTTGGCGCGCGGCGAGTTCGCATCCGCATAGATCTTCATCAGCGCCGGGTCTTCATCCTCGTGCGGCGCGGCGGGATGAAAATGCAGTTCACCGAACTTGCGGCCGAAGGCGAGATGCTGTTGTGGCGTGATGTGCTGGTCGCGGAAGAAGATGACGAGGTTTTCGGCAAGCGCGCGGTGGACCTCGTCCATCTGCCGGTTGGACCGCGCATCGTCCGAGACGAGCTTGCCGATGTCGGCGCCGGAGATTTCCGCGCCGATGATCGGGGTGAGCTTTTCGACCGCGATGGTTTCATACGGCGCCCCGTCATCCGCCGTATGCCGATAGCGCGGGCCCTGTTTGCCGGCGAGTGAGCTCATGGCGTGTCTCCCGATCGCTCTTGATTGGGGGCATGGTAGCGCGCGGTTGGGGATGTGCAATCTGCATCGCAAACACTGCTCGTCGTCCCGGACAAGCGAAGCGCAGATCCGGGACCCATAACCACAGGAGCTGGTTTGCGAAAACCCGGAGTGACAGCTCGTTCTAACCACCAATCCTGTGGTTATGGGTCCCGGCCTCCGCCGGGACGACAGCTCAGTACGAGGCGCGAGCGAAGTAAGCCTACTCCGCCGCGGTCACCGGCACCTTGGCGCCCTGGCCGTAGCGCTGCTCGATGTACTCGATCACGAGCGCCTTGAAGTCGGCGGAGATGGTCGGGCCGCGCAGGGTGCGGAACTTCTTGCCGTCGACGAACACCGGGGCAGCCGGCGCCTCGCCCGTACCCGGCAGCGAGATGCCGATATTGGCGTGCTTGGATTCGCCGGGGCCGTTGACGATGCAGCCCATCACCGCGACGTTGAGCTCTTCCACGCCGGGATATTTCGTCTTCCACGTCGGCATCTCGTCGCGGATGAAACCCTGGATCGAGCTGGCCAGCTCCTGGAATGTGGTCGAAGTCGTGCGGCCACAGCCGGGGCACGCCGCAACCAGCGGCACGAAGGTGCGGAAGCCCATCGTCTGCAAGAGCTCCTGACCGACCTGCACCTCGCGGGTGCGGTCGCCGCCGGGCTCCGGCGTCAGCGAGATCCGGATGGTGTCGCCGATGCCCTGCTGCAACAGGATGCCAAGCGCGGCCGAGGACGCCACGATGCCCTTGGTGCCCATGCCGGCCTCGGTCAGGCCGAGATGGATCGCGTAGTCGGAACGGCTGGCGAGAACCTCGTAGACCGCGATCAGATCCTGCACCGCCGAGACCTTGGCCGACAGGATGATGCGGTTCTTGGGCATGCCGAGCTCTTCGGCGCGCGCCGCCGAGAGCAGCGCCGACTGCACCATGGCTTCGCGCATCACCGCGCGCGCATCGCGCGGATTGGCCGAGGCGGTGTTCTCATCCATCAGCCTGGTCAGCAGCTCCTGGTCGAGCGAACCCCAATTGGCGCCGATGCGCACCGGCTTGTTGTTCTTGTTGGCGATCTCGATGATGTCGCCGAACTGAGTGTCGCGCTTGTCCTTGAAGCCGACATTGCCGGGATTGATGCGATATTTGGCGAGCGCCTCGGCGCAGGCCGGATAGGCCGCGAGCAGTTTGTGGCCGATATAGTGAAAGTCGCCGATCAGCGGCGTGGTGATGCCGCGTTTGAGCAGGCCGTCGCGGATGTGCGGGACGGCGGCGGCGGCCTCCTCACGGTCCACGGTGATGCGGACCATTTCGGAGCCGGCGCGGGCGAGCGCTGCGACCTGGGCGATGGTGCCGTCGATATCGGCGGTGTCGGTGTTGGTCATCGACTGCACGACGATCGGCGCACCGCCGCCGACGGCGACGTCGCCGACCTTGACCTGGGTGGTCTTGTGCCGGGGCGCGGGGCCCGCAATGTCGGAATCGATGGTGTTTTCGAGCTTGTTCATGGCGTCCAAATATCAGGTTTTGGTGACGTTCAGCAATGCATCGCGCGGCGCCGCAGCGGATTGACTGGGACGGTTAACCAGAAAAAGCCCAGCAATGACAAGGACGGCGGCAGCCCCGAATGTCAGGTTCAGCGTGTCGTGCATGATGAAATAGCTACCCACCACGCCAAACAAAGGGGTGATGAAGGTAAAAGCCGACAATTTGCTGGCCGAATAGGTCTTCACCAGTGCGAACCAAAGCGTGAACGTGGTTCCCACGACCCAGATCGCCTGGAAGGCCATCAGGCCCAGCGACAGCGGCGACGGGGTGTGGGGGATGGTCTCCCCGAACAGCCAGGCGGCCAGCCCGAGGATCGGGATCGACGTCGCGACCTGATAGCCCAGCGCCTTCTCGGGCGCGGCGAACCGCAGCCGGGTGCCCTTGGCAACCAGCGTGGTCGCCGCCCACAGCGCGGCGCCGCCGACGATCATGAGGTCGCCGAGCAGAACATGCGAATCGACATTGGGCTGCGGCACCCCGATCGCGAGTGCGACGCCGGCAAAGCTGATGGCGAGCCCCAGCCATTGCGTCCCGCCAAGTCGCTCGCCAAGCACCTGGTAGGAGCCGAGCGCGACGAAGAACGGCGCGGTGTAGAGGAACACGACCGCCCGCGACGCCGGTGTGAAGCGCAGGCCCTGGAAGATCAGCACGAACTCGATGCCGAACATCAGTCCGGCGATCACGCCCGGCTTCCAGGTGCCATCGCGTTCGAAGAATTTAACGCCGCGCAAGCTGCCGATGATGAACAGCACCGGCAGCGCGCCCATCGAGCGGAACGTGGCCTGAAGCATCGGCGGAATGTCCGGCAGCACCAGCTTCACCGCGATCTGGTTCAACCCCCAGGTCAGGCACAGCATGAGCATCAGGGCAATGGCGCCGGCACTAAGGGGACGACCGGCGGACGGTATGGCTTGAGGTGAGGACATTTCTTCCTGAAAAACCGGCTTTGCGCCGTTGTTGCTCTATGCAGCTTTCTGACAATGCGCACAAACGCCCGTGATTTCCACCACGGACAATTTGGGAGCGAAGCCTGAGCTGCGCGCGGCGGCGTTGAGGTCCTTGGCGAAGGACGCCGACGGAATCTCACCGACCAAGCCACAGCGCTCGCAGATCAGGAACGTCACCGCCGAGGTCGCATCGTGGTCGTGAGCGGCGCAGGCGAGATACGCGTTGCGGCTTTCGATGCGGTGCACAAGGCCGTTGGCCATCAGAAAATCGAGAGCACGATACACCGTAATCGGCGCCGGCCGCGGCATCGATTTCGCCAGCTCGTCGATCACCTCATAGGCGCCGAGCGGGCGGTGGCTCGAGAGCAGCGCCCCCAATACATGGCGGCGTATCGGCGTGAATTTCTGCGCGCGCTCTCCGCAGACGGCCTCGGCATGCGCCAGCGCATCCGCGGTGCAGCGGCCGTGATCGTGGTCGGGTGCGGGAAATGCAGGTTTTGCGAGCGTCATGCGACCGGCGTTCTAGCATTTCGAAAGGGGAACCCAAAGCAGGACCGGCGATGCGGCGATCAGCCATGCTCTTGCTGCGGGACAGTATCCCGCAAACCCGCCATGAAATAATCATAAGCTTGCTTATTATATTCCAAGCTTATTGGAGACCAAGCTCATGAGCCCAGGCCCCGTGGACCAGAATTTCCTGTTTACGCTCGCCGAGCTCTATCGCCTGCTCCGGGTCTATGCCGACAAGGAAGCCTCGCGCTTCGGCATCACCCGCGCACAATGGGCGGTGCTCGCCAAGGTCGAGCGCAGCGAAGGCATGAAGCAGTCGGAACTCGCCGAGCTTCTCGAAGTGCAGCCGATCACGCTGACGCGCCTGATCGACAAACTCTGTGACAGCGACTGGATCGAGCGACGCAACGATCCTTCGGATCGCCGCGTCAAGCGGCTGTACCTGAAGAAGGCCGGGCGGCAGTTGCTCGGGCGGATGAGCGGGCTGAAGTCCGAGCTCACGGCCAACGCGCTCGACGGCATCACTCCGGCGGACGCCCACCGGCTCCTCACCCAACTCGAAACAATCAAGGAAAACGTGCGTACCGCGATCCAGACCAGCGGAGCGGAGCAAGCGCGTAAGGAGCAGCGCTATGGCTGATCAGGTTCTCAAATTCCAGCCCGAGCAGAAAATCGACGGCGGCAAGCCCACCAAGAAAGCCGGCACCAATCCGCGCCGTCGCCTGTTGGCGGGCCTGCGCCGCTATCGCCGCGTGCTGCTCCTGGTCGTGCTCCCGGTCGTCGTCGCGGTCGCCGGCTTCACTTTCTATCTCAATGGCGGCCGCTATGTCGGCACCGACGATGCTTATGTGGGCGCGCAGAAGGTGCTGGTGACGCCCGATATCTCCGGCAAAATCCAGAAGGTCGTCGTCAAGGAAGGCCAGATCGTCAAGCACGGCGACGAGCTGTTCGAGATCGACCCCGCTCCGTTTCGTCATGCGTTGGAAGAAGCCAAAGCGCAACTCGCCCAAGCCCGCATCACCTATGACAATCTCGTTGCCAACATCAAGATCTACGGCGACATGCTCAATCTCGCCCAGCAGGGCATGGACCTGAAACAGCGCGACGTCGAGCGCAAGCAGTCGCTGGTGAAGAACAGTTACGGCTCGCAGCTCGATCTCGACAACGCCTCGAACGCACTGGTTACCGCCGGCGCGCAGGCGCAATACATCAAGCAGCAACTCTCCAATGCCAGGACGCAATTGCTCGGCAATCCCGAGTTGCCGCTGGAGCAATTCCCCGCCTACGCGCAGGCGAAAGCCAAGCTGGACGATGCCCAGCGCAACCTCGACCACACCGTGCTCCGCGCGCCGATGGATGGCGTGGCAACACAGGTGGAGCAGATCCAGCTCGGCCGCTACGTCGCCGCCGGCACGCCGGTGTTCTCCATCATCGACGTCGCCCATCCCTGGGTCGACGCCAATCCGAAGGAGAGCGACCTCACCTACGTCACCGAAGGACAGCCGGTCACGCTCGAGGTCGACGCGTTCCCGAACCATGTCTTCAAGGGCAAGATCGGCTCGCTCTCGCCCGGCACCGGCGCGCAATTCGCGATCCTGCCGCCGCAGAACGCCAGCGGCAATTTCGTCAAGGTGGTGCAGCGCGTGCCGATCCGCATCTATTTCGATGAGACCGACAAATACGTGCGCAAGCTGAAGGCCGGCATGAGCGTCTACGCCACCATCGACACCGGCCACAAGCGCTCGCTCGCCGGCCTGCTCGGCCTGTCGGCGACCGCGAGCCAAGACAAAGATTCGCACAAAGACTGAGACAAGGACTGATCCGATGTCCGGCCCCAATGCCCATTTGATGGTTCCCGGCCTGCGCCGGAACATGGTGACGATCTGCGCCATGACGGCAACCATCATGCAGGCGCTGGACACCACCATCGCCAACGTCGCCCTGCCCTACATGCAGGGCACGCTGTCGGCTTCACAGGACCAGATCAACTGGGTGCTGACCTCCTACATCGTCGCCGCCGCGATCATGACGGCCCCGGTAGGCTGGATCGCCAACCGCTTCGGCCGCAAGCGCATCTTCATCATCTGCTCGGCCGGCTTCACCATGGCGTCGGTGCTGTGCGGGCTTGCGCAGGACATCAACCAGATGGTGCTGTTCCGCCTGCTGCAGGGCGTGTTCGGCGCGGCCTTGGTGCCGTTGTCGCAATCGGTGATGCTCGACTATTACACGCTGCAGGAACGCGCCAAGGCGATGTCGATCTGGGGCATGGGGGTGATGATGGGGCCGATCATGGGTCCATCGCTCGGCGCCTGGCTGACCGAGACCTATTCCTGGCACTGGGTGTTCTTCGTCAATTTGCCGTTCGGCGCCATCACCGTGATCGGGCTGATCATCTTCATGGACGAGACCCGGAAGGATCTCAGCCTCAAGTTCGACTGGTTCGGCTTCGCTGCGCTGGCGGTCGCGATCGGCTCGCTTCAGCTCGCGCTCGACCGCGGCGAGCAATTGGGCTGGCTCGAATCGGGTGAGATCCTTGCGGAGTTCATCGTCTCGGCCGTCGCCTTCTACTTCTTCATCGCGCATTCCTTCACGACCTCGACGCCGTTCATCCGCTTCGCGCTCTTCAGGGATCGCAACTTCGTCACCGGCTGCATGTTCATGGTCGTGATGGGGCTCGTGCTGTTCTCGACCATGGCGCTGGCCTCGCCCTATATGCAGAACGTGATCGGCTATCCCATCATCACCGCAGGCCTGCTGCTGGCGAGCCGCGGCTTCGGCACCTTCTTCGCCATGATGCTGGTCGGCCGCATGATGCGTTACATCGAGGCGCGCACGCTGATCATCACAGGCCTGACGCTGACCGCGGCCTCGCTGTTCCAGATGACCGGCTGGACCGATTTGACCCAGGTGCCGGAGATCGTGACCGTCAGCGTCATCCAGGGCTTCGGCTTCGGCCTGGTTTTCGTGCCGCTATCGACGGTGGCGTTTCTGACCTTGTCGAATGAGCTGCGCACCGACGGCACCGCGATGCTGACCTTGATGCGCAACGTCGCGAGCTCGGTGGGCATTTCGGTCGTCATCGCCCAGCTGACACAGGGCACGCGACGGACCTACGCGATCCTGTCCGAGCACATCAACCCGTTCAATCATGCGCTCCAGATGCCCAGCGTCAGCGGCATGATCAATCTCTCCACCGACGCCGGCCGCGCCATGGCCGATCGCATGGTCAGCGTGCAGGCGCAGATCATCGCCTTCGCGCACGACTACGAGCTGGTGATGTTCTTCATCCTCTGCACCATCCCGCTCGCCTTGCTGATCGGCTCGACCAAGGCCACCCTGCGCAAGCAGGCGGCCGGGCCGGAACATGCGGTGATGGAGTAGAGCGCGTCACAACTTCCGCCGTCGTCCCGGCGAAGACCGGGACGACACCGATGGTGTTGCGCGTCCCTACCCCAACAACTCCTCGCAGCCCAAATCCTCGACCGCCATCATCACGCGTTCCAGATTATTCCACCAGATCACCGGCGGGATGTTGATGCTCCATTGCCGGACCGGTTTGGTGATGTGCCAGAGCACCGACCAGCGATAGTCCCGATCGAGCGCGCCGCGCGTATAGCCGCTGACGCCGTGCGCGATCAGCGTGTCGTGGTAATGGTTGAGCAGAAGGCGTTCGAACGCCTGCCGACGTTCCGGATACCAGTGCAGCGCCATCATGTAGGCGAGGTCATGGGTCGGCACGTTGATATCCCACAGGTCGAAGTCGAAGATGCGGACGGTGTCGGACACGCCGGCACGCGGCAGCAGAAAATTCCAGATATGGGCATCGCCATGGGTGATGGTGAGGTGGCGGTGCGAATGGTAGCGCAGTGACATCCTGTCGGACTGATCGATGAAGCGGCGGTAGAGCGTGCGGCGCTCTTCACTGAGACGATCGCCGAGCTGATCGGCGAACCGGTCGTAATGGGATGCGAACGTTTCCATATGCTCGGCCGTATCGTCGGTGCTCGCCCAGACCCCGGCGGTCTCGCCGAGACCAGCATGGTCCCACCACGCCGCGTGCCAGCGCGCGAGCGCGGCGACGATGGCCATCGCCTGACCGCGCGATGGCGGCAGCGGCCATTGGGTCGCGATCTCGTGGCTATCGGTGAGATCCTCCAGCAGGAGATGCCAGGCGAGGCTCTTCTCGTCGAAATTCCCGTCAAAGCAGCGCGGCACCAGCTGCGCGGGCATTCTGGTTGCAAGCTGTGTGTAGTAGGCCACCTCGTGGCGACCGGCATTTGCCAGCGGCTTGGCGAACGCAGCATGCGGCGTCTTGAGAATCAGTGACTGCGGCGCCCCGGCGGATTCCCCGACATAGCGCAGGCCGAGTCGGGTGATATGCGACACGACCGTGTCGCGCTCATGCAGTACCTTGACCTCGCGCACGGCACCGGCGTCCAATGCGCCGGCCTTGCGCAGCGCCGCGGTGAGATTTGCCGCGTCCGCCACCTCCGGCAATCGTATATCTGTCATGAGCGCCCGACCCCCGTCGCGTTGCTCCATTCTGCACAACCACGCTACCGGGCGCCAGCCGCCTCAGCAGCCGGGCTCAAGCCGCAGCGGTCGAGTCGCGCACCGTCCTGACCACGACCGACCGGAGCTGTTCGAGATTGGCCGCCATGCCGGCGATCGCCTGCCTTACCTCCGCGGCGCGCTCGTTCACGGAGGCGGCGGCGCGGCTGACATCACCGATCTTGGCCGAGACCTCCTTGGCCGCGGAAGCCGATTCGGAGATCGACCGCGTGATCTCGCGGGTCGCGGCGTCCTGCTCTTCCATCGCCGCGGCAACCGAGGTGGCGACGCCGTCGATCTCGACGATGTGGCCGCCCATGGTTTCGACGGCATCGACCGCGGCCTGGGTTGAGGCCTGGATCTCGGCAATCAGCCGCGCGATCTCCTCGGTGGATTTGGCGGTCTGGTCGGAGAGGGATTTCACTTCGGCGGCGACCACCGCGAAGCCACGGCCGGCTTCCCCGGCGCGCGCCGCCTCGATCGTGGCGTTGAGTGCCAGCAGATTGGTCTGGCCGGCGATGCCGCCGATGAGGTCGGAGACCTCGGCGATCTTCTTCACCGATCCGGCCAGCGCCTGGATGGTCGAGCGCGCCTGTTCACGACCGGCGACCGCGGACTTCGTAACCGTGCTGGTCCGCGCGACCTGGGTTGCGATCTCTCGGATCGAAGCACTGAGTTCTTCAGCTGCGGCCGAGACGGTCTGCGAGCTGCCGAGGGCCTGGGTGGACGCGGCTGCGACCGCCTGCGACTGTGTCGAGAGCGACTTTGCGATCTCGGACAGACTGGAGGCGGCACGCTCCACGCCTTGCGTCGCCGCGCTCGCGGTGTCGACCGAGCGGCCGGTCTCGCGCTCGACGGTTTCAGCCATCTGGTGCAGGGCCCCGCGCTTGGCGAGCGCCGCCTCCTGATCCTTCTGCAATTGCTCCTCGCGCAGGCGGGAATTCTCGACCGCCGCTTGCTTGAACACCAGGAGCGCGCCCGCCATCGAGCCGACCTCGTCCCGCCGGTGCGCGAAAGGAATGTCAGCGGCGAGATCGCCGGTCGCGAGCTTTTGCATCGCGCTCGTCATGCGCACGATCGGGCGCACCACGCCGAGGGCGACGCCGAGCAGGCCCACCGCAGTGAAGGCGAGGACGGCGGCGGAAACGCCGAGGAGGATATAAAGCATGGAGCTGTCGCGGTCCGCGGCCAGCTTCTCCATGTCGGCATTCTGCTTGTTGGCGCTCTCGACGATGCTGTCGATGACGGCGCGATGCGCGGTGTAGGCGTCCTTGAGCTGCGCGTAGGCGCGCTCGGAGGCGACCGGGTCCTTGGCCTTGAGGGCGGGGAGGAGCTGGTCGGACAACAGCTTCCAGAACTTCTGCACCTCGCCGTCGGATTTCGACACCAGGGCCGTCTTCAGGTCGGCCGAGAGGCTGGAGGCGACCCAGAATGCCTTGCGCTCGTCGTAATCCTTGCGGAGCTGGACCAGGCGTTCGCCATGGGCCGCCAGCTGGTCGGGCTCGCGCATGGCGAGAGTGGCCTCAAGATAGGCCTCGATCACATATTCCGGCGGCGGCAGGATGTCGGCGATGAGATCGTTGCCCAGCTTGATGTCGGAATAGAGCGGACCGCCGACCTTGAGCTCTTTCAAGGCGTAGAGGCTGGTGGAGACCACGGCGGTGAAACCGAGTGCCAGAACGACGCCGAAAGCAATGATTGCGGAAGAAAGCGAAAGGCGAATTTTCATGGAACAATCCAATAGGGCCGCGCCGAATCCTACGGACCCTAAAGGATTACGGTAAACGCGGGATTGCATCGCGCGGAAATTGCATCGCGCGAACTCCGAAAAAATACGGGAAACGGCGTCAGGTGAACGGTTTCGGGCAGCGAAATCAGGCCCGTCCTCCGCTGTCGTCCCGGATCGGCGCTCTGCCTGTCCGGGACGAGGCTGGGCTCACACGTCGAAAAACACCGTCTCGTTGTCGCCCTGAAGCCGCAAGTCGAGCCGGTAAACCGGCTTGCCGACCTCTCGCACGGCCGTCAGCGTAGCGCGGCGGTCGGCGGGCACCACCGCCAGCACGGGATCGGCGGCATTGCTGGCCTCGTCGCTGAAATAGATGCGGGTATAGAGATGCCGCAGCATGCCGCGGCCAAACACCGCAAGCAGGATATGCGGTGCCTGCGGCTTGCCGTCGGGATCGGGCACCGCACCCGGCTTGATGGTTTCAAAGGAATAATTGCCGTCCTTGTCGGTGCCGCAGCGGGCAAAGCCACGGAAGCTCGCATTCGGCAGCGCGCGCTTGTCCTGCGGATCGGCGAAGCGCCCCTGCGCGTCGGCCTGCCAGATCTCCAGCATGACATCGGGCACGGCGACGCCATCGCCATCGAACACGCGGCCCTCGATACGGACGCGGTCGCCGGTGACGTCGGGCGTCAGGGTCGAGTTGGTGAACGCATCGTTCCAGGCATACTCGCCGGTCGGCGTCAGGCCGTATTTGAAGAACGGGCCGACAGTCTGTGACGGCGTGATCCCATTGTCCTGCACTTAATGGTTCTCCATAGGGGTGGCGTTCTTGCCGCGCAGCACGACGTCAAAGCGGTAGCACAGCGCCCATTCGGGCTGGGTGTTCTCGAGATCGAACGACGACACCATCCGCGCCCGCGCCTTCTCGTCCGGCACCGAATTGAAGATCGGATCGAACGGGAATAGCGGATCGGCCGGGAAGTACATCTGCGTCACGAGACGCGTGACGAAGGAATGGCCGAACACCGAGAGATGGATGTGTGCGGGACGCCAGGCGTTGTGATGGTTGCCCCACGGATAGGCGCCAGGCTTGATCGTGACAAAGCGATAGTACCCGGAGGCGTCGCTCACGGTGCGGCCGGCACCCGTAAAGTTCGGATCGAGCGGAGCCGGATGCTGGTCGCGGACGTGAACGTAACGGCCGCAGGAATTGGCCTGCCAGATCTCGACCAGCGAGTTCGGCACGCCGCGGCCGTCCTCATCGCGCACATGGCCGTGCACGATGATGCGTTCGCCGAGCGGCTCGCCGGTGTGCTGGGTGGTGAGGTCGTTGTCGCCCTTGCGCACGGTCTCGTGGCCGTAAACCGGCCCGGTCAGCTCCGACAGCGTATGGCGCATCGGGATCAAGGGCTTGTTCGGCGCGCGCTTGATCGAGCTCTTGTACTCGGGCGACAGCGGCAACGGATGCGCCGTGTTGCTGTCGACGGGATAGATGAATGTCATTGGCGAACTCCTCCCCGGTCCTTTTTCGACCGGTCAACGCTTCCGCCAATCATTATAGGATATAACTAATTGGGGGAAGCGGCTTTGAGCCCTATTTGATCGGCGGACGCGGCAGGACGGCCTCGCCGGCTTCGAGCCGGTAGACATGGTCGAGCGAATACCAGGGCGTCGCGACGTCGCGCTCGGTTGGATGTGGCGTGTCATGGCGCAGGAACTTGCCGATCAGGGCCTTCGTCACGCCGAACTGCACATCGCTGTCGATATGCGGATCGGCGGGGTCGTAGACCTGCGAGATCAACACCTTGAATCCGGGCTTGAAGACCAGGGCGTGCAGGTGCGCGGGACGATAGGGATGCCGGCTCTGCGCCTCCAGGAGCCGGCCGACCACGCCGTCGGTCGGAATGGGATAGCCGACCATCATCACGGAGCGGAAAGAGAAGGCTCCGTCCTGGTCGGTCGTAAACTTGCCGCGCAGGTTCATGTCGGCCTGCTCGGGGTCCTGGTTTTCATAGAGACCAACCGGCGAGGCGTGCCAGACGTCGACCTCGGCGCCGGCGACGGGACGGCCGTCCTTGTCCACGACGCGGCCGTTGACGAACAGCGGCGCGCCCGGGGTCTCGGAGCGGACGATCGATCCGCCATTTTCCACCCGCGGCGAGTTCAGCCGCCAGAACGGTCCGAGCAGCGACTGGTCGGTTTCCGTGTTGCCCTCATCGCCATTGTTCAGCAGGCACACCAGCGGCGAGACGCCGAGCGAGCCTGCCATCAGCACGACCTCGTTATGCGTGTCGGTCGAGAGCTTGCCTAGCTCGGCGATAACAGCCGTGGCGTCGCGGAATTCCTTCTCGGTCAGGCGAACGTCGCGGACAAAACCGTGCAGATGCTTGACCAGGGAGACCATGATCTGGCGCATCCGGGGATCGGATGTCTGCTCCATCACCGCCAATGCCGCGGCCGTGACGTCCTGCTCGCGCGCGATGATCATGGGATGCTCCCTCACCTTGCGTCATGGCCGGGCTTGTCCCGGCCATCCACGACCTTCTTCTCGCGGCACCAAGAACGTGGATGCCCGGGACAAGCCCGGGCATGACGAGTCTGGGGCGTCCGGTCAATTCAGCTTCTCGATCGCGACGGCAACGCCCTGGCCGACGCCGACGCACATGGTGGCGAGCGCCAGCTTGCCGCCGCGCTTCTCCATGCCGTGCACGGCGGTGAGCGCAAGGCGCGCGCCGCTCATGCCGAGGGGATGACCGAGTGCAATCGCGCCGCCGTGCGGATTGACGAAATCGGCATCGTCGGCAACGCCGAGCTGGCGCATGCAGGCGATACCCTGCGAGGCAAAGGCTTCGTTGAGCTCGATCAGGTCGAAATCGCTGATTTTCTTGCCGAGACGCTCCATCAGCTTGCGGGTGGCCGGCACCGGGCCGATGCCCATGATGCGCGGCGGCACGCCGGCCGACGCGAGGCCGAGGATGCGCGCGCGCGGCGTCAGGCCGTGCTTCTTCACGGCGGCCTCGGACGCCAAGATCATCGCGGCGGCGCCGTCGTTGACGCCGGAGGCGTTGCCGGCGGTCACCGTGCCGGGATTGCGCACGATCGGCCTGAGCTTCGTCAGCGCTTCCAGCGTGGTCTCGGGACGCGGATGCTCGTCCTTATCGACGGTCACAGGGCCGGCCTTGCCGCCAGGAATGGTGATCGGGATGATCTCCTCGGCGAAATAGCCGGCCGCGATCGCGGCGCCCGCGCGCTGCTGCGAGCGGATTGCGAAGGCGTCCTGATCGGCGCGCGAGACCTGGAATTCCTCGGCGACGTTCTCGCCGGTCTCGGGCATCGCGTCGACGCCATACTGCGCCTTCAGCACCGGATTGATGAACCGCCAGCCGATCGTGGTGTCGAATATCTCAGCCGAGCGGGAGAACGCTTCCTGCGCCTTGCCCATCACGAAGGGCGCGCGCGTCATGGATTCGACGCCGCCCGCAATCGCAAGCTCGATCTCGCCGGAGCGGATGGCGCGGCCGGCCGCACCGACCGCATCGAGACCGGAGGCACAGAGCCGGTTCAGGGTCTGGCCGGGAACTGAATCCGGCAGGCCCGCAAGCAGGAGCGCCATGCGTGCTACGTTGCGGTTGTCCTCGCCGGCCTGGTTGGCACAGCCGAAGAAGACCTCGTCAACCTCTGCCCAATCGAGATTGGGATGCTTGGCCATCAGCGCCTTGATCGGGGCCGCCGCAAGGTCGTCGGCACGCACCTTGGCGAGCGAGCCGCCGAAACGGCCGATCGGGGTCCGCACGGCATCGCAGATAAAGACGTCACGCATCGTTATTCTCCCTGAATGCCGCGATCCGGCCTAAATTCTTCAATGTCGACGGAGTTTTAGGAGGGCGCCCGCGGCAGGTCAATTGACCGATACGCGCGTGTTCCTGGGGGTGCGCACGCGAGTTGCGCATGCCGCGGTGCGGACAACGTGGAAAACCTCCCCTCCCCGCCCAAAGCGATAGGAGCGCGGGGTGAAATTTTGTAGGTTGCGCCGCCCATGACGATGCAACAGCCGATCCCTATGCCGCCCCCCGACGAAGCGCCCGCGCCGCAGGCGGAAGCTGCCGCGCGCGTCACGCCGATGATGGAACAGTACCTTGAAATCAAGGCTGCGCATCAGGGCCTCCTGCTGTTCTACCGGATGGGCGACTTTTACGAGCTGTTCTTCGAGGACGCCGAGATCGCCTCCAGGACACTCGGCATCGTCCTGACCAAGCGCGGCAAGCATCAGGGCGCCGATATCCCGATGTGCGGCGTGCCGGTCGAGCGCTCGGAGGATTATTTGCACCGGCTGATTAGCGCCGGCCACCGGGTCGCGGTGTGCGAGCAGACCGAGGATCCCGCCGCCGCCAGGGCGCGCGGCAACAAGAGCGTCGTGCGCCGCGGCGTGGTGCGGCTGGTCACGCCGGGCACGCTGACCGAGGACACGCTGCTCGACGCGCGCGCCAACAATTACCTGCTGGCGCTCGCGCGCGCGCGCTCATCGGCGGGCGGTGACCGCTTTGGCCTCGCCTGGATCGACATCTCGACCGCCGAATTCACGGTGACGGAATGTTCGGGCGGCGAACTCGCCGCCACGCTGGCGCGCATCAATCCGAACGAGGTGATCGTCACCGACGCGCTCTATAACGATAGCGAGCTCGGACAGACCCTGCGCGAGCTGCCGGCGGTGACGCCGCTGACCCGCGACGTCTTCGACGGCGCCACCGCCGAGAAGCGTCTGTGCGACTATTTTGCCGTCGCGACCATGGACGGACTGTCCCAGCTCACGCGGCTGGAAGCCACTGCTGCCGCCGCCGCCGTCACCTATGTCGACCGCACCCAGGTCGGCAAGCATCCGCCGCTGTCGCCGCCAGCGCGCGAAGCTTCGGGTGCGACGATGGCGATCGATCCCGCCACCCGCGCCAATCTCGAACTGACGCGGACACTGGCCGGCGAACGCCGCGGCTCGCTGCTCGATGCGATCGACTGCACGGTGACCTCGGCCGGCTCGCGCCTGCTGGCGCAGCGGCTTGCCGCGCCGCTGACCGATGCGGCAGCGATTGCGCGGCGGCTGGATGCCGTCGGCAGCTTCGTTGCCGACTCGGCCGCGCGCGAAGACATCCGCAGCATCCTGCGCGGCGCCCCGGACATGTCGCGGGCGCTGGCCCGTGTATCCGTCGGCCGCGGCGGGCCGCGCGACCTCGCCGGCCTGCGCGACGGCATCATCGCCGCCGACCAGGTGCTGATGCGGCTTGGCGAACTCGACCAGCCGCCGCATGAGATCGCCGTGGTGATGGCGGCGCTGCAAAGGCCATCGCGCGAGCTCGCGGCGGAATTCGCCAGGGCGCTCGACGATCAGCTGCCGCTGATCAAGCGCGACGGCGGGTTCGTTCGCCAGGGCTATGAGCCTGCGCTGGACGAAACGCGAAACCTGCGCGACGCCTCGCGCCTGGTGGTGGCCTCGATGCAGGCGCGCTACGCCGACAACACGGGTGTGAAGGGCCTCAAAATCCGGCACAACAACGTGCTCGGCTATTTCGTCGAGGTCACCGCGCAGCACGGCGACAAGCTGATGTCGGCGCCGCTGAACGCGACTTTCATCCACCGCCAGACGCTGGCCGGCCAGGTCCGCTTCACCACCTCGGAACTCGGGGAGATTGAAGCCAAGATCGCCAATGCCGGCGACCGCGCACTCGGGCTCGAGCTCGAAATTTTCGAGCGGCTCTGCGCCAAGGCTTTGGCAATCAGCGAGGAGCTGCGCGCCGCGGCCCACGCCTTTGCGCTGCTCGACGTCGCGACCTCGCTGGCCAAGCTGGCGATCGACGAGAACTATGTGCGGCCCGAGGTGGACCCCTCACTCGGCTTCGCCATCGAAGCCGGCCGCCATCCCGTCGTCGAGCAGGCCTTGAAGCGCAATGGCGAGCCGTTCATCGCCAATGCCTGCGACCTCTCGCCGGGCCCCGCGCAAAAATCCGGCCAGCTCTGGTTGCTGACCGGTCCGAACATGGCCGGTAAATCGACCTTCCTGCGCCAGAATGCGCTGATTGCTCTTCTTGCTCAAATCGGAAGTTTCGTGCCGGCGACACGCGCGCGGATCGGCATCATCGATCGCCTGTTCTCGCGTGTCGGCGCCGCCGACGATCTCGCCCGCGGCCGTTCCACCTTCATGGTCGAGATGGTCGAGACGGCTGCGATCCTGAACCAGGCCGGCGAGCGCGCGCTCGTGATCCTTGATGAAATCGGCCGCGGCACCGCGACCTTCGACGGCCTCTCGATCGCCTGGGCCGCGATCGAGCACCTGCACGAGACCAACCGCTGCCGCACGCTGTTCGCGACGCATTATCACGAGCTGACGGCGCTCTCCGCCAAGCTGCCACGGATGTTCAACGCGACCGTGCGGGTGAAGGAATGGCAGGGCAACGTTGTATTCCTGCACGAGGTGTTGCCGGGCTCGGCCGATCGCTCCTACGGCATCCAGGTCGCCAAGCTCGCAGGCCTGCCGCCAGCCGTGATCACGCGCGCCAAATCGGTACTGGCGAAGCTGGAAGCCCAGGACCGCGGCCAGACCGCGCGCGCGCTCGCCGACGATCTGCCGCTGTTCGCAGTGCCCTCACGCGCCGCCGCAGAAGCCGCGCCGCCGAGCGAGGCCGAACTGCTGATGGCCGCGGTGAAGGCGCTGCATCCGGACGAGATGTCGCCACGCGAAGCGCTCGATGCGCTGTATGCCTTGAAGGCCAAGCTGCCGAAGGAATGAGGTGCCGTAGGACCTCCTACGGTTCCAGGCGCGTTACGCCCTTGCCGCGATCGCCGCTGCCTCGGCTGCCGCGCGCTGCATGCTATTCGACATCTCGTTCGTGACCGTGCTCTGCTCCTCGACGGCGGCGGCGGTCGACGTCACATATTCGCTGACGCTGGTGATCGCCTGCTTGATCGAACCGAGCGCGCTCACGACGTCGCCGGAGATGCCGTTGAGGCTACCGATCTCAGCGCCGATCTTGTCAGTGGCCTGCTTGGCCTGGTTGGCGAGGCTCTTCACTTCGGAAGCAACTACGGCGAAGCCGCGGCCGGCTTCGCCGGCGCGGGCGGATTCGATGGTGGCGTTAAGTGCCAGGAGGTTGATCTGCCCGGTGATGTTGTTGATGAGCTCGACGATCCCGCTCATCGCCAGCGCCGCTTCAGTGAGGCGCTGGGCCTGGGCATCAGCGGACGCGACCTGCTCCACCGCACTCATCGCCGTCTCGCGCGATTTGGTCATGGCCTCGGAGATCTCCCGCACCGAGGCATTCAGCTCTTCCGATCCGGCGGCGACCGATTCCATCATGCCGCGAACGCGCTCGTTGCCCATGCGGACCAGCACCTGCTTCGTGACGTCGGTCGCATATTTCACGACCTTGAACGGCTTGCCATTGAGATCCATGATCGGGTTGTAGGAGGCCTGGATGTAGACCTCCTTGCCGCCCTTGCCGATGCGCTTGTATTCGGCCGCCTGATACTGACCGCGGTTGAGCGCCGCCCAGAACTCGCGATAGCCATTGCCATCGCGCTCCGACGGCTCCACGAACATGCTGTGGTGCTTGCCCTTGATCTCAGCCAGCGAATAGCCGAGGGCGCCGAGGAAATTGGGGTTAGCGGTGATGATCGTGCCGTCCATGTTGAACTCGATCACCGCCTGCGCCTTCTCGATCGCCGAGATCTGGCCGGCAAGGTCGGCATTCTTCAGCTTCTCCGCCGTGACGTCGGTCGCGAATTTGGCGACGCCGAAGGGTTTGCCGTTCTCATCGAGGAGCGGATTGTAGGAGGCGAGAATCCAGACCTCACGACCGCCCTTGCCGATGCGCTTGAACTCGCCGGCCTGGTATTCGCCACGGTTGAGCGCGGCCCA